>NZ_JAWJYQ010000066.1:0-32445 GCF_032971465.1 Pseudomonas sp. LSJ-87
CAACTTTTCGGGGGCAGTCCAACCTGTGGGAGCGGGCGAGCCCGCGAAGAAGCTGGCGAAGGTTTCAGATCAACCGCGGTGACGGCCGCGGAAGTAGTTGATCAGGCCTTGGGTAGAGCCATCTTCAGCGCTGTCTTCCAGGCTGCCGACCAGGCGTTGGTAAACGCCCTTGCCCAGCTCCTTGCCCAGCTCCACGCCCCACTGGTCGAAGGCGTTGATGCCCCAGATCACGCTCTGTACGAAGACCTTGTGCTCGTACATCGCCACCAGCGCGCCCAGGCGGCGTGGGCTGATGCGCTCCACCACCAGGGTATTGCTCGGGCGGTTGCCCGGGATGACCTTGTGCGGGGCCAGCTTTTCGATGTCCGCTTCGTTCAGGCCCTTGCCACGCAGCTCGGCTTCGGCTTCCTCGCGGGTCTTGCCCAGCATCAGCGCCTGGCTCTGCGACAGGCAGTTGGCGTACAGCCACTGGTGATGGTCGGCCACCGGGTTGAAGCTCACCACCGGCACGATGAAGTCGGCCGGAATCAGCTGGGTGCCCTGGTGCAGCAACTGGTGGTAGGCATGCTGGCCGTTGCAGCCGACGCCGCCCCAGATCACCGGGCCGGTGTCGGTCTTCACCGGGGTGCCGTCCTGCAGCACGCTCTTGCCGTTGGACTCCATGTCCAGCTGTTGCAGGTGCTTGGTGATGTTGCGCAGGTAGTGGTCGTACGGCAGGATCGCGTGGCTCTGGGCGCCCCAGAAGTTGCCGTACCACACGCCCAGCAGGGCCAGCAGTACCGGCATGTTCTTTTCGAACGGCGCGGTCTGGAAGTGCTGGTCCATGGTGTAGGCACCGGACAGCAGTTCCTTGAAGTTGGCGGTACCGATGGCCAGGGCGATCGGCAGGCCGATGGCCGACCACAGCGAGTAGCGCCCGCCCACCCAGTCCCACATCGGGAAGATGTTTTCTTCACGGATGCCGAAGGCCACGGCGGCGGCCTTGTTGCTGGAAACGGCGATGAAGTGGCGGTACAGCTCGGCTTCCGAACCGCCCTGGGCCAGGTACCAGGTACGCGCGGCCATGGCGTTCTTCAAGGTCTCGAGGGTGTTGAACGACTTCGATGAGACGATGAACAGGGTGGTTTCGGCGCGCAGGTTGGCCGACAGCTCGTGGAACTCACTGCCGTCGATGTTCGCCAGGTAGTGGCAGCGCACGCCGCGCTGGGCGTAGGGCAGCAGCGCCTCGGAGACCAGCTCGGGGCCGAGGAACGAGCCACCGATGCCGATGTTGACCACGTCGGTGATCGGTTTTTCGCTGTAGCCGCGCCACAGGCCGTCGTGGATGCGGCCGACCAGTTCGGTGATCTGGTTGAGCACCTTGTGCACTTCCGGCATCACGTTCACGCCGTTGACGCTGAGCTTGTCGCCCACCGGCCGGCGCAGGGCGGTGTGCAGCACCGGGCGGCCTTCGGAGGCGTTGATGATTTCGCCACTGAACATCGACTTGATGGCGTCCTGCAGGCCCACTTCGTTGGCCAGGTTCACCAGCAGGTCGCGGCTTTGTTCGGTGATCAGGTTTTTCGAGTAGTCGAGGAACAGGCCGCAGGAGCTCAGGGAGAACTGGTCGAAGCGCTTGGCATCGGCGGCGAAGGCTTCGCGCATGCTGAAACCTTGCATGGCGTCGCGGTGTTGCTGGAGCGCCTGCCAGGCGGGCAGGGCCGTGACATCGTGGGGTGTACGGTAATACGCCATTGCGCGGGGTTCCCTTGGTGCGTGGTGAGACCTTGGACACGGCACTCATTGCCGGGTTCAGGCTGGCACCATTATAGGCAAAGGCCACTTGCAGGGAATGGGTATGGCGGGGAATTTGGGGGAGGCAACTGTCTTGTATTGCCTGTACTGGCCTCATCGCCGGCAAGCCAGCTCCCACAGGGATAGGGCGTGGCTCGAGGCCGATGCGGTCGGGGTGTGATTTGGGGGCGCTACCGGTACTGGCCTCATCGCTGGCAAGCCAGCTCCCGCAGGGATAGCGCATGGCTCGAGGCCGATGCGGTCGAGGTGTGATTTGGGGGCGCAGCGGTCTTTGTGTTACCGGTACTGGCCTCATCGCTGGCAAGCCAGCTCCCACAGGGATAGCGCATGGCTCGAGGCCGATGCGGTCGAGGATTGATTTGGGGAGGCAACTGTCTTGTATTGCCTGTATTGGCCTCATCGCCGGCAAGCCAGCTCCCACAGGGATAGCGCATGGCTCGAGGCCGATGCGGTCGGGGTGTGATTTGGGGGCGCTACCGGTACTGGCCTCATCGCTGGCAAGCCAGCTCCCGCAGGGATAGCGCATGGCTCGAGGCCGATGCGGTCGAGGTGTGATTTGGGGGCGCAGCGGTCTTTGTGTTACCGGTACTGGCCTCATCGCTGGCAAGCCAGCTCCCACAGGGATAGCGCATGGCTCGAGGCCGATGCGGTCGAGGATTGATTTGGGGAGGCAACTGTCTTGTATTGCCTGTATTGGCCTCATCGCCGGCAAGCCAGCTCCCACAGGGATAGCGCATGGCTCGAGGCCGATGCGGTCGGGGTGTGATTTGGGGGCGCAGCGGTCTTTGTGTTACCGGTACTGGCCTCATCGCTGGCAAGCTCCCACAGGGATAGCGCATGGCTCGAGGCCAATGCGGTCGAGGTGGGAGCTGGCTTGCCGGCGAATGGGCTGCAAGGCAGCCCCAGGCCGTTACGCGGTCTTCTCTTCCAGATGCAGGTACAGGTTGTCGATCAACCGTGTGTTACCCAGGTAAGCCGCCGCAATTACCACCAGGTCTCGATCATCGATCACTGCCGGGCGCAGGCTCACGGCATGACGCACTTCCAGGTAATCCGGCCGGAAACCAGCGGCGGTCAACTGCGCCTCGCCTTCGGCAACCAGCGCGGCAAAGTCACGTTGGCCACGGCCGATGCCAGCAGCAATGTGCTGCAGCGTGCGGTACAACGCTGGCGCCGCAGCACGCTGCTCAGGCGTGAGGTAACCGTTGCGCGACGACAGCGCCAGGCCGTCCTCGGCCCGCACGGTGGGCTCGCCGATGATCTGGATCGGCATGTTCAGGTCGCGCACCATGGCGCGGATCACCGCCAGCTGCTGGAAGTCCTTTTCACCGAACACGGCAAGGTCGGGCTGGACCATGTTGAACAGCTTGCTGACCACGGTGGCCACGCCTTCGAAATGCCCGGGCCGGCTGGCGCCGCACAGGCCTTCGGAAAGGTGGGGCACGCTGACGCGGGTTTGCACGCTCATGCCGTCGGGGTACATCTCTTCGACGCTGGGCGCGAACAGAAGATTGCAGCCAGCCTGGAGCAGGCGCTCCTGGTCGGCGGCCAGGGTGCGCGGGTACTTGTCGAGGTCTTCGTTGGCGCCGAACTGCAGCGGGTTGACGAAGATGCTGGCGACCACGAAATCGGCGCGCTGCGCAGCCTTGGTCACCAGGGCGGCATGGCCGCTGTGCAGGTTGCCCATGGTCGGCACGAAGCCGATGCGCTTGCCTTCACCGCGGGCGCGGGCGACTGCGGCGCGCAGTTCGCGGACGGTCTTGACTGTATTCATGCACTGAACCCGTGTTCGCTGCCTGGGAAGCTGACTTGCTTGACCGCCTCGACGTAAGCGACGAGGGCGCTGTGGATATCCGGCTGGCCTTGCATGAAGTTCTTCACGAACTTCGGTACCCGGCCGCTCAGCGACAGCCCGAGCATGTCGTGCAGGACCAGTACCTGGCCATCGGTGCCGCTGCCGGCGCCAATGCCGATCACCGGGATGGAAACGGCACTGGTGATTTCCGCCGCCAGTTCGCTGGGCACGCATTCGAGCAGCAGCATGGCTGCACCGGCCTGTTCCAGGGCGATGGCGTCGGCGCGCATTTGCCGGGCCTGGGCTTCCTGGCGGCCCTGCACCTTGTAGCCGCCCAGCACATTGACAGTCTGCGGGGTCAGGCCCATGTGCGCGCACACCGGCACGCCACGCTCGGCTAGCAGGCGGATGGTCTCGGCCAGCCAGGCAGCACCTTCGATCTTGATCATGTGGGCGCCGGCCTGCATCAGCGTGGCGCTGTTGGCGAAGGCCTGCTCCGGGGTGGCGTGCGCCATGAACGGCAGGTCGGCGAGGATCAGCGCGCCGTCGTTGCCACGTTTGACGCTGGCGGTATGGTAGGCCATGTCCGCGGTGGTCACCGGCAGTGTGCTGTCGTGGCCTTGCAGGACCATGCCCAGCGAGTCGCCCACCAGCAACACTTCGACACCGGCCTGGCTGGCGGCCTTGGCGAAGGTCGCGTCGTAGCAGGTCAGCATGGTGATTTTTTCACCCTTGGCCTTGAGGCCATTGAGGGTGGTCAGGGTTACTTCAGGCATGTAGGAAATTCCTCGTTCAGGCGCTGTAAGAAACGACTGCATTCAACGCGTGTAGTCATCTTCCGGAGCGGCACATCATCGCGCGTGATGTTCGGGCACAGGTCCGTCCGGGCCTAAATACGGGTATGCGGCACTTTGGTGCCACACGGGACGCCTATAGTCGTGAGCGAGGTTGGGGAAGTCAATCACCCTGTTACCGCATTGTTACGATCAGGGTGTTACTGGCGTTACCGCGCCAGTGTGCAAGGCTGGAACGCCCGGTTTACAGGCGTTCCAGGCCGACGAACGGGCAGTCGTCGAGCAGTTGCGCGAGGGCGCGGCCGTCGGCCAGGCGGAAATCGCCCGGTACCAGTTCCGCCAGCGGGTACAGCACGAAAGGCCGGGCATGCATGTGGTAATGCGGCACTTTCAGGCGCGGCTCATCGAGCACCTGGTCGCCGAACAGCAGGATGTCCAGGTCCAGTGTGCGCGGGCCCCAACGTTCCTTGCGCACGCGGCCCTGATCGTTCTCGATGGCCTGCAGTGCATCGAGCAGGGCCAGCGGTGGCAGGGCAGTGTCCAGGGCGGCGACGGCGTTGGTATAGCGCGGCTGGCCGGGCAGCAGCGAATCGCTGGTGTACAGGGCCGAGGCCGCCACCAGGCGCGTGGCCTCGACCTGGTCGAGGGCCTGCAAGGCGCTGCGCAGCTGCTCGGCAGGTGCGTCCAGGTTGCTGCCCAGGCCGATATAGGCGCGGGTACTCACTCGAACGCCTCGTCGCCACTGCGCTTGCGCTTGCCACCGCTACGCTTGCGTTTGCGCGGGCCGGCGCCGGTGCCTTCGTCACGGCTGCCCAGCTCGCGGATCATCTCGCGGCGCTCGCTGTCGTTGGCATCCTGGTAGTCGGTCCACCACTGGCCGAGGTCGTCGGTTTCTTCCCCGGCGCTTTCGCGCAGCAGCAGGAAGTCGTAGCCGGCACGGAAGCGCGGGTTGTCCAGCAGCATGTCGGCGCGCTTGCCGCTGCGGCGTGGCAGGCGCTCCTGCATGTCCCAGATCTCGCGGATCGGCAGGGTGAAGCGCTTGGGGATGGCGATGCGTGCGCATTGCTCGGCGATCAGGTCGTGGGCCGCACCGTTCATGGCCGGGATCGGCGGCACGCCCTGGTTCTGCAGGTGCAGCACGCGGGCCGGCAGGGCTGGCCACAGCAGCGCGGCGAAGAGGAAGGCCGGGGTTACCGGTTTGCCTTGCTTCACGCGCAGGTCGGTGTTGTTCATCGCCTGGCTGATCAGCGTGTGGGTGTAGGTCGGGCGCTCGTCCAGGGCATGCGAACTGGCCGGGAACAGCGGCTCGAACAACTGCAGGTCGACCAGCATCTCGAAGACGATGGCGCCCTGGCCGGAGAGGAACAGCTTGAGGCTCTCTTCGAACAGGCGTGCTGGCGGAATCTCGCGCAGCAGTGGGGCCAGCTCGCGGATCGGCTGGACCGTGTGCTTTTCGATGCCGAAGTCGAGCTTGGCGGCGAAACGCACCGCGCGCAGCATGCGCACCGGGTCTTCCTGGTAGCGGTGGGTAGGGTCACCGATCAGGCGCAGCAGGCGGTTGCGAATATCGTGCACGCCGTTGGCGTAGTCGAGGATGCGCTCGCTGACCGGGTCGTAGTACAGGGCGTTGATGGTGAAGTCGCGACGTTGCGCGTCCTCTTCCAGGGTGCCGTACACGTTGTCACGCAGGATGCGGCCACTGGCATTGTGCGACGAACGGTGGCTGTCGCCCTGGTCGTCTTCCGAGTGGTGGGCGCGGAAGGTGGCGACTTCGATGATCTCA
Organism: Pseudomonas sp. LSJ-87; assembly: GCF_032971465.1. Taxonomy (NCBI): domain Bacteria; kingdom Pseudomonadati; phylum Pseudomonadota; class Gammaproteobacteria; order Pseudomonadales; family Pseudomonadaceae; genus Pseudomonas; species Pseudomonas sp. LSJ-87. The sequence goes on from NZ_JAWJYQ010000066.1 coordinate 6,167, forward strand.
CGGCCGAAATGCACGTGGACCAGCTTGAAGCGGCGGCCAATGATGCGCGCGTTGCGGAACTCGGCACGGACCTGTTCGGGGGTGGCGCTGGTGGCGACGTCGAAGTCTTTCGGCGTGATGCCCAGCATCAGGTCGCGGACACAGCCACCGACCAGGTAAGCCTGGTAACCGGCGCTCTGCAGGCGTTCCACGATGTTCACCGCATGGCGGCTGAACTGGTGGCGTTGCAGCGAGTGCTGGCTCTTGTTGATCACCTCAGGCGTGGTGCGCCTGTGGTGCGGGCCCGGTACGGGCGGGCGGAACGACTGGAACAGCTTCTTCAGCATGGGATGCACTGTTTGAAGGAATGTTCGGCCAAGAATAGGAGAATGGCCGCATGATGGGCGGGGATTCTAGCATTTACTCAAGGAATGGTGTAGGCGGGTAGCAGGATGCCTGCCGGAAGGGTAGAAACGACAAGGGGAGCCTAAGCTCCCCAAGAAGTCGTTGCGTGCTCTTATTGTTTTTTTGCTGGGCTTCTTGTTTTTGTTGAGTGCCCTGTCCACAAATCTCGAAGCTTGTGGACGACCCCCAATCCAGGGGTTAAGAGCAAACGGATTGCTTTGGTCGCTGATGTCACGTTGATCTGTCGATCCAACCAGTTCAGGCGCTGCTTTTTAGTGCAGTTTTTATTGTTCTCTGCCTGGTTGTGGGGCAAGCCCCAAACACGCATCCTCTCCAAAAGAATCAGTTAGCTGCGCCTCCGCCGTCTTGTTTTTATTGTGCGTGAGCCGTTTCGTCTTGTTCTTATTCTGAGTTGCAGTGCTTGTTATTGTTCTTGTACCAGACATATAGCAGGTGCCGTGCCAACTTTTGCAAACCCAGTAAAATCAAGGGTTTGGAGGTGGCGAGCAGTTTTTCAGCGGTCGAAAATGTCGAAATTTCGTTACCTTACGCCTCGGGAACTGTTACGGCGGAAAGCTTGGGTAACAGATTTTTGCGGGGGCTGATGTGTTACCTGGGGTGTGTGCGCTGGCTTTGCCGGCCCTTTCGCGGGTGAACCCGCTCCCACAGGGGCTGCGCAGGTTTCGCTGAATCTCGGTAAGCCGGCTTCTACAAGGATTGCACCACCCTTGAGGGCAGTGAGATTTCTGTGGGAGCGGGTTCACCCGCGAAGAGGCCGGAACGGCAGATAGAGAGGGATCAGGGCAGGAGGAACCTCCCGCCCAGGCAGCGCGGTTACTCGCTGGTAGCGTTGCTCTTGCGCCGCGGGATACCCAGGCGCTGGCGGCGTTCCCACAGGCACTTGCGGCTGACCCCGAGCTTGCGGGCCAGTTCGGTCTCGGTCATGTGGTCCTGGTGCTCGAGCACGAAGTGCTGGAAGTAGTCTTCCAGCGACAGGTCCTCGGTCGGCTCATGGCTGGCATTCGCCGAACTGGCCACGACCAAGGCGTTGTCAAGGATTTCGTCCTCCTCCAGGTCGCCCAGCTCGATGTCGATGCCCAGCAGGTCGGCGGAAATTTCTGCGCTCTCGCTGAGGATCACCGCGCGCTCAACGGCGTTTTCCAGCTCTCGCACGTTACCCGGCCAGCTGTAGTGACGAATGGCCTGCTCGGCTTCGGCCGAGAAGTGCAGGTCGTCGCGGCCGATGCGCGCGCTCTGGCGGGCGAGGAAGGCGCTGGCGATCTCGTTGACGTCGCTGCCGCGCTCGCGCAGGGCAGGCAGTTTCAGGGCGATCACGTGCAGGCGGTAATACAGGTCTTCACGGAACTGGCCGGCCTTGGCCAGGTTCTTCAGGTCGCGGTGGGTCGCGGCGATCAGGCGTACATCGACCTTTTGCGACTGTACCGAACCCACCCGGCGAATCTCGCCTTCCTGCAGCACGCGCAGCAGGCGGGCCTGGGCTTCCAGCGGCAGTTCGCCGATTTCGTCGAGGAACAGGGTACCGCCATCGGCAGCTTCCACCAGGCCAGCGCGCCCGGCGCTGGCGCCGGTGAACGCGCCTTTCTCGTGGCCGAACAGCTCGGACTCGATCAGTGTCTCGGGGATGGCTGCGCAGTTCACCGAAATCATTGGTGCCTTGGCCCGACGCGACAGGTTGTGCAGGGCGCGTGCGACCAGCTCTTTACCGGTGCCCGACTCGCCCTGGATCAGCACGTTGGAGTCGGTGGGCGCGACCTTGCGGATCTTGCTGTACATGTCCTGCATCGGCGGGCAGGAGCCGATGATGCCGATTTCGCCATTGGCGGCTGCCGCGCTGCCTTTGTCGGCCGAGGCGGCCTTGCCATTGGTGGCGCGTGGCTCGGCCGCCGGTGCGGCAGCCGGGGCGTTCTGCCGGTCGCGCAGGATACGCGCCACCGCTTGCAGCATCTCGTCGTGGTCGAAGGGCTTGGCGATGTAGTCCACCGCGCCCATTTTCATCGAGTCTACCGCCGAGCGCAGGCTGGCGTAGCTGGTCATGATCAGCACCGGGGTGCCCTGGCCGAGCTTGATCAGCTCGGTACCGGGCGCGCCTGGCAGGCGCAGGTCGCTGACGATCAGGTCGAAGGTGGCAATGCTGAAGCGTTCCTGGGCTTCCTGCACCGAGCCGGCTTCGCTGACCTGGTACTGGTTCCGTTCGAGCAGGCGACGCAAGGCCGAGCGGATGATGGTTTCGTCTTCGACGATCAGAATGTGCGGCATTGATTCAATTCTCTCGACGGTCTCGAATTTCAGGGGACGTCGCTACGACATGCCGGGGCAGGGTCACGCGGATCCGGGTGCCACGTTGCCGTTCGATATCGGCCGGGCTGTCGATGGTGATTTGCCCATAATGCTCTTCCACGATGGAATAGACCAGAGCGAGCCCCAGTCCGGTTCCTTCGCCCGGGTCCTTGGTGGTGAAGAAGGGTTCGAACAGGCGGTCCATGATGTTCTTCGGGATCCCGCTGCCCTCATCCTCGACGATCAGGTCGACGGTGTGCTCGCTGACTTCGCTGCGCACGCGCACGGCGCTGCCGGGCGGCGAAGCGTCGCGGGCGTTGGAGAGCAGGTTGATCAGCACCTGGGCCAGGCGCTGCGGGTCCCCTTCGGCCCAGTGCTCCGGGTCGCAGAGGTTGAAGAACTGTACTTCGAAATTGCGCCGGTTCAACGCCAGCAGACCGATGGCGTCCTGCGCCACTTCGGCCAGGCATACCGGCTCTTCGCTGTTCTGGTGGCTGCCGCCGGCATGGGCGAAGCTCATCAGCGACTGGACGATGCGCGATACCCGCTTGGTCTGTTCGAGAATCTGGCTGGACAGTTCGATGATTTCGCCATCGCCCTCACGCTCCTCGCGCAGGTTCTGCGCCAGGCAGGCGATGCCGGTGATCGGGTTGCCGATCTCGTGCGCCACGCCGGCGGCCAGGCGGCCGATGCTGGCCAGGCGTTCGGAGTGCACCAGCTTGTCTTCCAGCGCCTGGGTTTCGGTAAGGTCCTCTACCAGCAGCACCAGGCCGCTGTTGCCCGGGGCCAGCGGCTCGTCGATGGCCGCCTTGTGCAGGTTCAGCCAGCGCGGCTGGCCGTCCAGCGCCAGGCGCTGCTTGTGCAGGTGCTCGTCGGGCACGTTGATGAAGCCTTGCAGCAGGCCGCGCCAGGGTTCGCTGATGGTGACCAGGCGCGAGCCGACCACGTGCTTGGCAGCGATGCCGGTGAGCTCTTCCATGGCCTTGTTCCACATCAGGATTTCCTGGTCCTTGGCCAGCGAGCAGACGCCCATGGGCAGTTCCTGCAGTGTCTGGCGGTGGTAGCGGCGCAGGGCGTCGAGCTCGGCGGCCAGGCCGGTCAGGCGCGAGTGGTAGTCTTCCAGGCGGCTTTCGATGAAGTGGATGTCCTCGGTCACGTAGTTTTCGTTACCGGACTTGTACGGCAGGAAGGTCTCGACCATGTCCTGGGCCACGCTCGGCCCCATCAGGCCGGACAGGTTGGCCTCGATACGGTCGCGCAGGCGGCGCAAGGCATAGGGGCGGCGCTCGTCGAATGGCAGGTAGAGGTCGCGCAGGGCCTGTTCCACTTCCTTCTGTGCGGCCTTGGCGCCCAGCGGCTTGGCCAGTTGGGTGGCGAACTCCTGTGGCGAGGCGGCGTGCAGTTCGCGGCGTTGCGGGCGGCGCACGTTGTCCACCGCGCAGGCTTCGGCGGCGCTGACCTCTTCGTTGCTGGCGTTGGTGAACAGTGAGATCAGGGTGAACAACAGCACGTTGGCCGCCAGCGAGGCGATGGCCGCCATGTGCCAGCTGGTGTCGTCCAGCACGTAGATCATGTCCAGCAGCGGGATGTAGAAGCCCTGCAGGTTGCCCAGCAGTGGCAGCAGCATGGTCACCATCCACACCAGGGTGCCGGCCAGCAGGCCGGCGATGAAGCCACGGCGGTTGGCAGTCGGCCAGTACAGTACCGACAGCACGCCCGGCAGGAACTGTAACGTGGCCACGAAGGCGACGATGCCCAGGTTGGCCAGGCTCTGGTGGTTGTTCTGGGTCAGGTAGAACATGAACCCGGCGGTGATGATGGCGACGATCAGCGCGCGGCGGGTCCACTTCAGCCAGCGGTAGATGTTGCCTTCGGCCGGCGGCTGGTACAACGGCAGCACCAGGTGGTTGAGGGCCATGCCCGACAGCGCCAGGGTGGTGACGATGATCAACCCGCTGGCGGCCGACAAACCGCCGACGTAGGCCAGCAGCGCAAGTGCCTGATTGTTGGCGGCAAGCCCCAGGCCCAGGGTGAAGTACTCGGGGTTGGTGGTGGCGCCCAGGCGCAGGCCGGCCCACAGCACCAGCGGCACGGCCAGGCTCATCAGCAGCAGGAACAGCGGCAGGCCCCAGCTGGCGCTGACCAGCGAGCGCGGGTTGAGGTTTTCGGTGAAGGCCATGTGGTACATGTGCGGCATGACGATGGCCGAGGCGAAGAACACCAGCAGCAGGGTGCGCCATGGGCCTTCCTGCAGTGGCGTATGCAGAGCCGCCAGGGCGGTCTGGTTCTGCAGCAGCCACACTTCCAGTTCGTGCGGGCCGCCGAACACGCCATACAGGGCGTACAGGCCGATACCGCCCAGGGCCAGCAGCTTGATCACCGACTCGAAGGCGATGGCGAACACCAGCCCTTCGTGCTTTTCGCGTGTGGCGATGTGCCGCGAGCCGAAGAAGATGGTGAACAGGATGATCAGCGCACAGAAGGCGAAGGCCACCCGTGCCTTGACCGGTTCACCGGTGAGGATGCTGATCGAGTCGGCCACCGCCTGGATCTGCAGGGCCAGCAAGGGCAGCACGCCGATCAGCATGATGATGGTGGTCAGCGCGCCGGCCCAGGTGCTGCGGAAACGGAACGCCAGCAGGTCGGCCAGCGAGGAAAGCTGGTAGGTACGGGTGATCTTGAGGATCGGGTAAAGCAGCACCGGCGCCAGCAGGAACGCGCCGGACACCCCCAGGTAACAGGCAAGGAAGCCGTAGCCGTACTGGTAGGCCAGGCCCACCGATCCATAAAAAGCCCAGGCACTGGCGTACACGCCCAGCGACAGGGTGTAGGTCAGCGGGTGGCGAATGATCGAGCGCGGGATCAACCCCCGCTCGCTGATCCAGGCCACGCCGAACAGCACCATGAGGTACGCGGCGCTGATCAGGATCATCTGGGTCAGGCTAAAGCTCATCGGCATCTCGTTGGCTCTGCAGGATGAAGGTGACGACGATCAGGATCAGCCAGAGCAGGTAAGGGCGATACCAGGCTCCGGTCGGTTCGATCCACCAGTCCATGATGGCCGGGGAGAACAGGTAGATCCCCACGACCAGAAGCAGGACCAAACGATAGATGTACATGCTGGCCTCGATGGTTGGGCGCTGCGGGCTTGGACTTATTATTGGCGCAAATGGCTGGGCGGATGCTAGCGGGAATCCATGGTGTTCGCCAAGAGGTTGAATTTATTGGGCTTTTGTTTTTGAGGGGTGGGTTGCCTGTTCTGGCCCTATCGCCGGCAAGCCAGCTCCCACAGGATCACCACAGGATCTGAGTGCTGCGCTGTACCTGTGGGAGCTGGCTTGCCGGCGATAGGGCCGGTAATGCCTCAGCGCAAATCAGCCTCTGGCACTGTGGTCCGCTGCGCAATCGCCTCGGGCCGCCACTGCTTGCGAGCTACCGCCAATACCTCCGCCGGCGTTGCCAGCAACAACTCGGGGTCTGCTTCCTGCCCCAGCGCCCGCAACGCCCGCAGCAACAGCGGTGTCGCCTGGTCCGCCTGCAGCGGCGGCGAGCGGTACGACTTGCCCAGCTTGTGCCCGTCCGGCTGCACGATCAGCGGAATATGCAGGTAACGCGGCTGCGAAAAGCCCAGCAACTCTTGCAGGTACAGCTGGCGCGGGGTGTTGTCGAGCAGGTCGGCCCCACGCACGATGTCGGTAACACCTTGCCAGGCATCGTCCAGTACCACCGCCAGCTGGTAGGCATACAGCCCGTCGCGGCGCTGGATGACGAAATCGCCCACTTCACGCCCCAGGTGCTGCTGGAACTCGCCCTGCACGCGGTCGGTAAAGCGGTAGATCAGCTCTGGCACGCGCAGGCGGATCGCCGCGCCTTCCCGAGCATGCCCGGCGTTGCGGCAAAGGCCCGGGTAGATGCCGTTGTAACCCTCAAGCTGCTTGCGCGAGCAGGTGCAGGCGTAAGCCAGGCCCATGTTGAACAGGCGGTCGACCACCGCGGCATAGGCATCGTGCCGCTGGCTCTGGAACACCACTTCGCCGTCCCACTCCAGGCCGTAGCGCTCCAGGGTCTGCAGGATCGCATCGCGAGCACCGGGCATTTCCCGAGGCGGGTCGGTGTCTTCCATGCGCAGCAGCCAGCGGCCGTTCACGGCGCGGGCATCGAGCCAGGAGGCGAGGGCTGCGACCAGCGAGCCGAAGTGCAGGAAGCCGCTGGGGGTGGGGGCGAAACGCCCGATGTAGCTTGATTCGGTCATGGTCAGGCTGGGCATATAAATGAAACGGGGCGCATGATGCGCCCCGTTCAGGTGGAAAGAAAGATCAGCCTTTGCCGACCGTCTTTTCCTTTTTCTCGGCGATTTCCTTGCAGTCGAAGCACAGGTCGGCGGTAGGGCGGGCCTCCAGGCGACGCAGGCCGATCTCGATGCCGCACGATTCGCACCAGCCGTACTCGTCGGCCTTGATCTTGTCGAGGGTCTTGTCGATTTTCTTGATCAGCTTGCGCTCGCGATCGCGGTTGCGCAGCTCCAGGGCGAATTCTTCTTCCTGGCTGGCACGGTCGGCCGGGTCGGGGAAGTTGGCTGCCTCGTCCTTCATGTGGTCCACAGTGCGGTCGACACTGTTCATCAGCTCTTGCTTCCAGGCGCCGAGAAGCTTGGTGAAGTGCTTTTTCATGGGCTCGCCCATGTACTCTTCACCCTTGGTTTCTACGTAGGGCTCGACACCGTACATGGTCTGGGCTTTTTGCTTTTCTACGGTGGACATGAATAGACCGCCTCTCACTCATCTGATCCAATGCGCAGGCTGCTCCATCTCCGGCACCCGCCGGCCCTGCGACTGCGAGCCGCCGAACTTACCAGATAGATCGGGGGTGCGCTACCCCGCCCGATCCTGGTAATTGACAGCGGCGCGAGCCGCACGTTCGGTGGCGTGCAGAGGTAGAATCTCCAGTTTAGACCCAATTGAGAGAAGGTCATGGCCCACCCCTACAGTGCGCGCAGCCGCGCCATCGAACCCTTCCACGTCATGGCGCTGCTGGCCCGGGCCAACGAGCTGCAGGCGGCCGGACACGACGTGATCCACCTGGAAATCGGCGAGCCGGACTTCACCACGGCCGCGCCCATAGTTGCCGCCGGCCAGGCAGCATTGGCCGCCGGGCACACCCGCTACACCGCCGCACGCGGCCTGCCGGCACTGCGCGAAGCCATTGCCGGGTTCTATGGCCAGCGTTACGGCCTGAGTGTCGACCCTGAACGCATCCTCATCACCCCGGGTGGCTCCGGTGCGCTGCTGCTGGCCAGCAGCTTGCTGGTAGACCCAGGCAAGCACTGGCTGCTGGCCGACCCAGGCTACCCGTGCAACCGCCACTTCCTGCGCCTGGTCGAGGGCGGGGCGCAGCTGGTGCCGGTGGGCCCGGACGTGAATTACCAGCTGACTGCCGACCTTGTCGACCGCTACTGGGACAAGGACACGGTCGGAGCCCTGGTCGCCTCACCGGCCAACCCGACCGGCACCGTGCTGGGGCGTGACGAGCTGGCCGGCCTGTCTCGCGCCACCCGCGAACGGCATGGCCACCTGGTGGTGGACGAGATCTACCACGGGCTGACCTATGGCATGGACGCACCCAGCGTGCTGGAAGTGGACGACTCGGCATTCGTCCTGAATAGTTTTTCCAAGTATTTCGGCATGACCGGTTGGCGCCTCGGCTGGCTGGTGGCGCCTCCTGGCGCGGTGGCCGACCTGGAGAAGCTGGCACAAAACCTGTACATCAGTGCGCCCAGCATGGCCCAGCATGCCGCGCTGGCGTGTTTCCAGCCCGAGACCCTGGCCATTTTCGAGGAGCGCCGGGCCGAGTTCGCCCGCCGCCGCGACTACCTGTTGCCTGCCCTGCGCGAACTGGGCTTCCGCATTGCCGTCGAGCCGCAGGGGGCGTTCTACCTGTATGCCGACATCAGTGCCTTTGGCGGTGACGCGTTCGCCTTCTGCCGGCACTTCCTGGAGACCGAGCACCTGGCCTTCACCCCGGGCCTGGACTTCGGCCGTCACCTGGCCGGCCACCATGTGCGCTTTGCCTACACCCAGAGCCTGCCGCGCCTGGAAGAGGCGGTACAACGGATCGCCCGCGGCCTGCGGAGCTGGCAAGGCTGATGCAGTTCCATCCCCCACTCGAACAGGGCCGCCTGCTGCGCCGCTACAAACGCTTTCTGGCGGATATCGAACTGCCCGGCGGCGAACAGCTGACCATCCACTGCCCCAACACCGGTTCCATGCTCAACTGCATGCGAGAAGGCGGGCAGGTGTGGTTCAGCCGCTCCAACGACCCCAAGCGCAAGCTCCCGGGCACCTGGGAAATCAGCGAAACCCCGCAGGGTCGGCTGGCCTGTGTGAATACCGGGCGGGCCAATACGCTGGTCGAAGAGGCCCTGCGTGCGGGCATCATCGCCGAACTGGCCGGCTTCAGTGCTCTAAAGCGTGAAGTGGCCTACGGCGAGGAAGGCAGCCGCATCGACTTTCGCCTGGAATTCGACGGTGCCCCGGCCTATGTCGAGGTCAAGAGCGTGACCCTGGGCTACCCAGACAGCAGGGTCGCGGCCTTCCCTGATGCGGTGACCCAGCGCGGTGCCAAACACCTGCGCGAGCTGGCGAAGCTGGCCAGGCAGGGCGTGCGGGCGGTGCAGCTGTATTGCGTGAACCTGACCGGTATCGACGCGGTGCGCCCGGCCGAGGAAATCGATGCGGCCTATGCCCAGGCCCTGCGCGCGGCGGTGGCGGACGGGGTGGAGGTGCTGGCCTACGGCACGCGCCTGGACGCCGAAGGCATCGTCATCGACCGCCGCCTGCCGGTGCTGCTTACCCCTTGAACCAGATGCCCTGGCTGTCCTCGTGGCAGCCCAGGGCCTGCAGTTGCTCGCCTTCGCATGGCCCGGCCACGCATTCGCCGCTTTCGATCAGGAACAGCGCGCCATGATGGGCGCAGTGAATCAGGCTGGCGCTGTCATCGAGAAACGCATCTTCCGCCCAGTTCAGCGGGATGCTGCGGTGCGGGCAACGATTGCGGTAGAGGTACACCTGGCCCTGGCGGCGTACGCCGAACAGTTCGATGCCGTCTACGCTGAAGGCGCGGCTTTGGCCTTCGGCCAGGCCGTGGGAGGTACAAAGGAAGTGCATGGCAAGGACGACTCGTGAAACAAGTGGTGGCTTGACGCGTCAATGCGAATAATTATCAAATTGCCCGCATTCGCTGCGCCCGGCTGCTTATGGTGCGCAGTTCCGTCGCCCGCCACAAGGCGCGCGGCCCGCCTGCAGAAGGAACCCGATGATGCGCCGTCCCGTCGCCTTGCTCGCCCTGTGCGCGAGCCTTGTGCTCTCCACCCAGGCCCCGGCGGCCGAGCTGCCGCAGCGTTGGGTCAGCGCTGGTGGTGCACTGAGCGAATGGATCAGCGCGCTGGGTGGTGAAGCGCGGTTGGTGGGTGTGGACACCACCAGCCAGCATCCGCCATCGCTGAAGTCACTGCCCAGTGTCGGCTACCAGCGGCAGCTGTCTGCGGAAGGCATTCTCAGCCTGCGCCCGGATGTGCTGGTGGGCACCGAGGAAATGGGGCCGCCGCCGGTATTGGCGCAAATCCGCAAGGCTGGCGTGCGGGTCGAACTGTTCTCCAGCAAGGCCGAACTGGCGGCGGTGGATGAAAACCTCAAGCACCTGGGGCAGTTGCTGGGGGCAGAACAGCAGGCCGCAGTCCTGGCGTCAGGCTACCACCAGCAGCTCGATGCCTTGCAGGCCAAGGTCAGGCAGGCCCAGGCGGAGCAGAAGGCGCCAGGGGTGTTGCTGCTAGTCGGGCATGCCGGGGCCAAGCCGCTGATCGCCGGGCAGGGTACCGCCGGTGACTGGCTGCTGAGCCAGGCAGGCGGGCGCAACCTGGCAGAATATCAGGGCTACAAGAATTTCTCCAGCGAAGCACTGGCGGCGCTGGACCCGGATGTGATCGTGTTTTCCGACCGGGCGCTGGCCGATGAGCAGGCCTTGCAGGCGTTGCTGAAAGAAAACCCCGCGCTGGCGGCCTCGCGCGCTGTGCGCGAGAAACGCCTGGTATCGCTTGACCCGACGCTGTTGGTCGGTGGGCTCGGGCCACGCCTGCCGGCAACACTGCAGTTGCTTGCGGCTACCTTCTATCCGGCTGCCAAGGCCGGCCTCGCCCAATGAAACAGCGGGTCCAGCCACGCACGCTGTTCGTTTGCCTGAGCCTGTTGTGCCTGCTGGCGGTGTGGTTGTCTTTGGCCCTGGGGCCGGTCAGCCTGCCGCTGTTCGATACCCTGCGTGCCGGCCTGCGCCTGCTGGGGCTGCCCATTGCCGCTGATGGCCTGCAGCAGGCCGAGATGATCCTCGGCCAGATCCGCCTGCCGCGCACCTTGCTGGGGTTGGCGGTGGGCGCGGTGCTGGCGTTGTCCGGTGTGGCGATGCAGGGGCTGTTCCGTAACCCGCTGGCCGACCCCGGGCTGGTAGGGGTTGCCGCCGGGGCGGCGGTGGGCGCGGCGGTGGCCATCGTTGGCGGCAGTTGGCTGGGCGGCATGCCGGATGTGCTTGCCCCTTACTTGTTGTCGCTGTGTGCTTTCATCGGTGGGCTGGGCGTGACTGCGCTGGTCTATCGTCTGGGGCGGCGCGACGGCCAGACCAACGTCGCCACGATGCTGCTGGCCGGTGTGGCCATGACCGCGCTGGGTGGTGCTGCCGTGGGGCTGTTCTCCTACCTGGCCGACGACGCCACGCTGCGCACGCTGACGTTCTGGAACCTGGGCAGCCTCAATGGTGCCAGTTACCAGCGGCTGTGGCCGTTGCTGCTGGTGGCTGCGGGCGTGGCGGTGTGGCTGCCACGCCGGGCCAAGGCGTTGAATGCCATGCTGCTGGGTGAGTCGGAGGCGCGCCACTTGGGCATCGATGTGGAGCGGCTCAAGCGCGAGCTGGTGTTCTGCACGGCGCTGGGCGTGGGGGCGGCGGTGGCGGCTGCCGGGTTGATCGGTTTCATCGGCCTGGTGGTACCGCACCTGGTGCGCTTGCTGGCCGGGCCTGATCACCGTGTGGTGCTGCCAGCTTCCTTGTTGGCGGGCGGTGTGCTGATGCTGTTCGCGGATTTGGCGGCGCGGCTGCTGCTGGCGCCTGCCGAGCTGCCGATCGGTATCGTCACGGCCTTTATCGGTGCACCGTTTTTCCTTTTCCTGCTGATACGAGGACGCAGCTGATGTTGCAAGCCGAGGGCCTGTACTTGCGGCGGGGCAGCAACCAAGTGCTGCATGACATTCATTTGCAGCTGAGCCCGGGGCAGGTGGTGGGCGTGCTCGGCCCCAACGGTGCCGGCAAGAGCAGCCTGCTGGGTGTACTGTGTGGTGAGCTGGCGCCCGATCGCGGATGGGTGACGCTACAGGGCAGGCCGCTGGCCAACTGGGCCGGGCAGGAGAGGGCCAGGCGCCTGGCGGTGTTGCCGCAGGTGTCCAGCCTGGGGTTCTCGTTCCGGGTCGAGGAAGTGGTGGGCATGGGGCGCATGCCCCATGGCACCGGGCAGCGGCGCGATGCGGAAATCGTCGAAGCGGCCTTGCGGGCGGCGGATGCCTGGCACCTGGTGGAGCGCAGTTACCTGGCGTTGTCTGGCGGCGAGCGGCAACGGGTGCACCTGGCTCGGGTACTGGCGCAGCTGTGGCCGGGCGAGGCGGGTACCACGCTGCTGCTCGACGAGCCAACCTCGATGCTCGACCCGTTGCACCAGCACACCACCCTGGAAGCCGTGCGCCGCTTTGCCGACCGTGGCGCCGCGGTGCTGGTGATCCTGCATGACCTGAACCTGGCGGCGCGCTACTGTGACCGTATCCTGCTGCTGGAGCAGGGGCGCTGCCATGCCTTTGCCGCACCCGAAGCAGTGCTGACGCCGGCGGCGTTGAAGGCGGTATATGGGATCGATGTACTGGTACAGGCGCACCCGGAGCGTGGGCATCCGCTGATCATCACTCGTTGATGTGGGGATTCAAGACTCCGAGGCGTGCACGATTTTGGGAGCAGCCTTGTGTCGCGAAAGGGCCGCAAAGCGGCCCCGGATTTTCAGCAGGTGATGCACAAATTGCTGGGGCTGCTCCGCAGCCCTTTCGCGACACAAGGCCGCTCCCACAAGAGCCGGTGCAGGCTTATACATTGTTGAATGACATGGAGGTACTGCCCATGCGACATCCGCTGCTGTCCGCTTTCTCGCTGTGCCTGGTGCTGGTACTGGGTGGCTGCCAGGCCAGCCTGCCACCGCTGCCCGCCTGGCAGAGCAGTGAGGGGCGCAGCCATGCGGAGCTGGGGCATATCGTCGATCTCGCCGATGGCCAGCTGATCAGCCCTGAGCAACTGGTGCAGCGCCTGTCTGCCGCCCCCCGGGTGCTGGTCGGCGAGAAACACGACAACCCCGACCATCACGCACTGCAGCTGTGGCTGCTGCGCGCCCTGCAAGGCCAACGTGTGCAGGGCAGCCTGCTGCTGGAAATGCTGCAGCCCGAGCAGCAACCGCTGCTGGACAAGCTCGCGGGGCAACCTTTGCCGGCAGACCTACCCAATGCCCTGGCTTGGCAGGACGGCTGGGATTGGCAGCTGTACGGGCCAATCGTGACTGAGGCTTTGCAGCAGCGGGTGCCTGTGCTGGCCGCCAACCTCTCGCCCGGCGAGATGCGCCAGGTCTATCGACAGCCAGCTTCGTTACCGGGCGAAAGGTCCAATGCGCCGACGGTCAAGGCCGCCTTGCTGGAGCATGTGCGTGCCGGGCATTGCGGGATGCTGCCAGAAAGCCAGTTGCCGGCGATGCTGGCCGTGCAGCAGCAGCGCGACCGGCGCATGGCCGAGCGCTTGCTGGCGGCGCCGCAGCCGGCACTGCTGCTGGCCGGGGCTTATCACGTGCGCAAGGACCTGGGTGTACCGTTGCACTTGGCTGACCTGCAAGCGCAGGGGGAGAGCAAGGTGCTGCTGTTGGCAGAGGTCGGTGAGCAGGTCGAGGCAGGCGAGGCTGATTTTGTGTGGTACACGGCAGCGATGCCGGAGCAGGACTATTGCGCGCAACTGCGGTGACAGGGCTGCAAAGAGGCAAAAAAAGACCCGGCAAATTGCCGGGTCAATAACCGTGATTAGCCTGATGAGGAGATAATCTGAGAGTCCGAACCAGGGGCTCTTAGCTTATCCAACCAGTCTCGCGACCAGTTGTGATAATCATAACGATTCTCATTTCGTCGTCAATCCCCTTCCTGAAATTATTTCTGATTTTTTTGCGCGGGGCTTTTCGCATCCAGTTGTTGGTTGAGCGCTTCTTTGCGCTCCAGCGGCAAATCGTTCCAGTGCATGTCCAGCAGGGCGCCTTCAATGGCATACAACAGCACCTTCGATGCGCGGAACCCTCGTGTCTTCACGGCCTGGTACGCACCCACCGCGCCCAGGCGGCGCAGATCCGATGCACTGTGGATGCCGGCTGCATGCAGCCACTGCGCAGAGGTCTTGCCAAGGTTCTTCAGATGCTGCAATTCATCGTTCATCGAGCCTCCTTGCGATGGCTGAACGGGGATTGGGGGATAAATCGCGAGCAGGTCAGAGAGGAGTGTAGCGGGGGATGGGAAATGCGCGGCCTTTTGCCATAGGGGGCGACGAGATGTCCTGTGCCGGCCTCTTCGCGGGTAAACCCGCTCCCACAAGGTTATCTGCAAGCCTCACGACTGACGCAGTACCTGTGGGAGCGGGTTCACCCGCGAATAGGCCGGCCCAGGAAAACGCTGACCTTACAGCCCAGGCAAGCGCTGGCGAATCTGCTCGATCACCTGGTCCATGCTCCCGGCACTCTGGGTATCGACGCGGGTGCTCTGCACCAGCTCTTGTGCACTCAGCGGCTCACGGCTGGCCTGCTGGGCCTTGACCACTTCCAGGGTGGCATCTGACGGGTCGGTGTTTTCTGCCCGGCGCTGCTCCAGCCAGCTGGCGATGACCGCATCCGGTGCATGGCAGTCGAGGATCAGGAATGGCACGCCGGTCTGGCTGGCGATGTCCGCCGCGGCCTGCCGCTGATCACGCTTGAGGTAGGTGGCATCCAGCACTACCGGGAAGCCGGCTCGCAGCACGGTCGCCGCCACCTCGTGCAGGCGCTGGTAGGTCGCGACACTGGCGTCCTGGTCGTAGATGCCGGTACTCAGCTGGCCAGCGTCAGCCTGCTGCTGGTCGCCGAACAGGCGTTTGCGTTCCACATCCGAACGCACGCGGACCGCACCCAGGGCCTCGACCATGCGCATGGCGACGTGGCTTTTGCCCACTGCCGAAACACCGTGGGTAATGGCCAGCAGGCGCGACGGGATGGCGCTGTAGCTTTCTGCCAGGTTGGCATAGTTGCGGTAGGTGCGCAGGGTGGTGGCGCGCTGCACGCCATCGGCATCGGCTGGCATGCTGAACAGTGCAACCTTGGCCCGCACCAGCGCGCGGTAGGCTTTGTAGAAGTTGAGCAGTTCCAGGCCTTCGTAGTCGCCGGTCAGTTCCAGGTACTGGCTGATGAAGCGGCGGGCCAGGCATTTCAGGCCGCGGTCTTCCAGGTCCATGGCCAGGAAGCCGGTGTCGGCATACACGTCGGTCAGACGGAACGGTTCGTTGAACTCGATGCAGTCGAAGATCACCACCTTGCCGTCGATCAGGGTGGCGTTGCCCAGGTGGATGTCACCGTGGCATTCACGGATGAAACCATTGGCCTTGCGCTTTTCCAGCAGGCCATGCAGGCGCTCGAAGCTGCTGCGTGCCCAGGCCTGCAGGGCGTCGAGTTGCTGCAGGTCGGCCTTGTCGCTGAGGAACGGGCGAATCTGCTCGAAGTTCTGTTCCACCGGCGCCATCACGCTGTCCGGCGTGCCGAGCGGGTGCTCCACCGGAACGCGTGGGGCCTGCAGGTGGAACTCGGCGATCTGCCGGGCCATCTGGTCGATGTGCGCGGCGTTCAGTTCGCCATTGGCCTGCAGGGTGTTGAGCATCTGCCCCTGGGGGAACTGGCGCATCTTCAGCACGTACTCGATGGCTTCGCCTTCACCACCGATCTGCGGCGCGTCGACGCTACCGGTGATCGGCAACACTTCCAGGTACAGGCCGTCGGTCAGGCGCTGGTTCAGGCGCAATTCTTCGTTACAGAAATGCTGGCGCTGGTCCAGGCCGGTGAAGTCGAGGAAGCCGAAGTTCATCGGCTTCTTGATCTTGTAGGCATACTCGCCAGTGAGCAGGACCCAGGAGATATGCGTCTCGATGAGCTGGAACCCATCCACGGGGTGAGGGTACAGGGCGGGGTTCTGCAACGCAGTGATAAGGGCTTGGCTCACGGGAAATCCTTCCGGGGGCAGGGAATTCGAATGCGCCATTATGGTCAATGGTGCCGTCCCTGCCTACCGCCGGGGGCGTCTGCCCAGCCTTTATAAAGTGCGTATAATCCGCCGCCATGACCCGAACCCGAAATCCCCGTACCCCTCAGAAACGCCCGACCGGCCGCTCCCGCGCCTGGCTGGGCTGGGCTTTGAAGCTCAGCCTGGTCGGCCTGGTGATCATCGCCGGCTTCGCGGTTTACCTTGATGCTGTCGTCCAGGAAAAGTTTTCCGGCAAGCGCTGGACCATCCCGGCCAAGGTGTATGCCCGGCCGCTGGAGCTGTTTTCCGGCCAGAAGCTGAGCAAGAACGACTTCCTCACCGAGCTGGACGCGCTCGGCTACCGGCGTGAAAGCGCGGCCAACGGCCCGGGCGCGGCGGCAGTCAACGGCAACACCGTCGAGCTCAATACCCGTGGCTTCCAGTTCTACGAGGGCATGGAGCCGGCGCAGTTCGTGCGTGTGCGCTTCTCCGGCGATTACGTAGCGGGTCTTTCCGGCGCCAACGGCAAGACGCTCGACGTAGTGCGCCTGGAGCCGCTGATGATCGGCGGCATCTACCCGAAAAACCTCGAAGACCGCATCCTGATCAAGATCGACCAGGTACCGCCGTACCTGCTCGAAACCCTGGTGGCGACGGAAGACCGCGATTTCTACAGCCACTTCGGGGTGTCGCCCAAGTCCATCGCCCGGGCCATGTGGGTCAACACCTCGGCAGGTTCAATGCGCCAGGGTGGCAGTACCCTGACCCAGCAGCTGGTGAAGAATTTCTACCTCACCAGCGAGCGTAGCCTCAGCCGCAAGCTGACCGAGGCGATGATGGCCGTGCTGCTGGAGCTGCACTACGACAAGCGCGAGATCCTCGAGGCCTACCTCAACGAGGTGTTCGTCGGCCAGGATGGCCAGCGTGCGGTGCACGGCTTCGGCCTCGCCAGCCAGTTCTTCTTCAGCCAACCGCTGTCGGAGCTGAAACTGCACCAGATCGCCTTGCTGGTGGGCATGGTCAAGGGGCCGTCCTACTACAACCCGCGTC
This sequence comes from Pseudomonas sp. LSJ-87, assembly GCF_032971465.1. Lineage (NCBI taxonomy): Bacteria > Pseudomonadati > Pseudomonadota > Gammaproteobacteria > Pseudomonadales > Pseudomonadaceae > Pseudomonas > Pseudomonas sp. LSJ-87. Next base: position 23,260 of record NZ_JAWJYQ010000066.1, read on the forward strand.
GCTATCCGGACCGCGCCCTGGCCCGCCGCAACCTGGTGCTCGACCTGGTGGCCGAGCAGGGCGTGGCCAGCCAGGCAGAAGTCGATGCAGCGAAGAAGATGCCGCTGGGCGTGACCAAGCGCGGCAGCCTGGCCGACAGCTCGTTCCCGGCCTTCCTCGACCTGGTCAAGCGCCAGCTGCGCCAGGACTACCGCGATGAAGACTTGACCGAAGAAGGCCTGCGCATTTTCACCAGCTTCGACCCGATCCTGCAGATGAAGGCCGAAACCTCGATGAGCGAGACCTTCAAGCGCCTGGCGGGCCGCAAAGGGGCGGACGAGGTGGAGTCGGCGATGGTCGTGACCAACCCGGAAACCGGTGAAGTGCAGGCGCTGATCGGCAGCCGCCAGGCCGGTTTCGCCGGCTTCAACCGCGCCATCGATGCCGTGCGGCCGATCGGCTCGCTGGTCAAGCCGGCGGTTTACCTGACCGCGCTGGAGCAACCGACCAGGTACACCCTGACCAGCCTGGTGCAGGACGAGCCGTTCTCGGTCAAAGGTGCCGACGGCCAGGTCTGGCGCCCGCAAAACTACGACCGCCGCCCGCATGGCACCATCTACCTGTACCAGGGGCTGGCCAACTCCTACAACCTGTCGACTGCCAAGATCGGCCTGGATGTGGGCGTGCCCAACGTGATCAAGACCATTGGCAGGCTGGGTGTGAATGTCGACTGGCCAGCCTTCCCCGCCATGCTGCTGGGTGCCGGCGGCATGTCGCCGATGCAGGTCGCGACCATGTACCAGACCATCGCCAACGGCGGCTTCAACACCCCGATGCGCGGTATCCGCAGCGTACTCACCGCCGAGGGCGAGCCGCTCAAGCGCTACCCGTTCCAGATCCAGCAAACCTTCGACCCGGGGGCCATCTACCTGGTGCAGAACGCCATGCAGCGGGTGATGCGCGAAGGCACCGGCCGCTCGGTGTACAACACTTTGCCGCGTAATCTCACCCTGGCGGGCAAGACCGGTACCAGTAACGATTCGCGCGACAGCTGGTTCTCCGGTTTCAGCCAGGACCTGCTGGCCGTGGTATGGATGGGCCGTGACGATAACGGCAAGACGCCATTTACCGGTGCCACAGGTGCCCTGCAGGTGTGGACCAGCTTCATGAAGAAGGCCGACCCGCTGCCGCTGGACATGCCGCAACCGGACAACGTGGTGCAGGCCTGGATCGACCCGTACAGTGGCCATGGGTCTGATGGCAGCTGTCCGGGAGCGGTGCAGATGCCGTATATTCGCGGCAGTGAACCGCCCGCCGGCGCGACCTGTGGCGGCGAGCAGGATCCAGTTGAATCGGTCATGGACTGGGTCAAGGGCTGGATGAATTAAGCACAGGCTGCATTGATGAGGTGTGACGTGAACAAGTGGCTGTTTCCTGCCGTGACGGCGCTGGCTGTGCTCCAGGGGTGCGCCAGCGTCCCGCGCGGCAATATTCCGGTGGTCGACTCGAGCACCCGCGTGTCCAACAGCGAACGCGTGACGGCCAACCGCTCTGCGGGTGGCTACAACGCGGGCACCGCGCAGGCGCAAACGCTGCCTGAAGACTCCGGCGTCACCGTGATGATCCCGCAGGGCGCTGGCGCTTCGGGCATCCAGACGTTCCCGGCGGCCAATGGCGCGGCGCCGATCAGCACCTCGCCGATTACCCCGGGGCCAATCACCCCGGGTCCGATTACCACAGGGCCGGTCACTTCGGCACCGATGACCACCAACCCCAACCCGATCGCCGACGAACCCTTCGACATCGCGGCGATGAACAGTGCCCCGCAAACCACCAGCGCGCCAACCGGTATCCCGCGTAGCAGTGCCGCTGCAGGTGGCCTGTCGGCCGACGAGCAGCTGGACGGCCCGGTGCTGGCGCTGCTGACCACCGCGAAGACCCAGCAGGGCAGTGGCGACTTCAACGGTGCCGCCTCGAGCCTGGAGCGTGCCCAGCGCATTGCACCGCGCGAGCCGCAGGTGCTGTACCGCCTGGCCCAGGTGCGCCTGTCGCAAGGTGATGCGCCGCAGGCCGAGCAACTGGCGCGTCGTGCCCTGACTTACGCCAATGGCCGCCCGAGCCTGCAGGCCGAGCTGTGGAACACCATCGCCCAGGCTCGCGAGAAGCAGGGTGATAGCGCCGGCGCCGCACTGGCCCGGCAGAAGGCACGGGTCAATTCGTGATGATCGAACAGCGCATTCTGGATATTGCCGACCACCTGCTGCTGATCGAGCGTGAGCTGCAGGTGCAAGGCTGGTGGGATGACGAGCCGCCAAGCGACGAGGCACTGGCCAGTACGGTGCCTTTCGCTGTCGATACCCTCAGTTTCGAGCAGTGGCTGCAATGGATCTTCCTGCCGCGCATGAAGATCATCATCGAGCTGGGCCACCCGTTGCCCAACGCCTCCGGCATCCTGGTCATGGCCGAAACCGTGTTTACCGACCGGCCAGAGCAAAGTCGTGAGCTACGCCGCCTGTTGGCAGCATTTGACCAATTGATTGCTCCTTCCGCCTGATTTCTTCAGTTTTTCCTTCAAGGGCCGCAGATTGTGGCCCTTTTTTGTGGAAATCTTATTTATTCTGCTGCTGAAGCGATTTTTAGTGGTGGCAGGAATTCATCTTGGGGAAAAATTGGCAATAATTTTTCTTGACTTGTTGGCGCCGAATCAGAAGAATCCAATCTCCGCTGTAGAGGGACTGCCAGAAGCAGACCCGCTAAGCAGATCATGAGGCGCACACCCGCGCCGACCTGTTACACCCCGCAACGCGTTACCTCGCGCTGGGTGGGAAAACCCCGCAACACTCTGGGGCGCTCCCAATACTTGCTCAGTCAGTGCTGACGTTCGCTCATGCTCTGCTTGGCAGTAAACCTATTAAGACCCGTCCAGTGAGGACGGTATTCTGGCGTTTTAGAGGTGAACAACGTGGAGCTTTTATCTGGCGCTGAGATGGTCGTCCGCTTCTTGCGTGACGAAGGCGTTAAGCACATCTACGGGTACCCTGGTGGTGCTCTCCTGCATGTTTACGACGCGCTGTTCAAGGAACCGGAAGTCGAGCACATCCTGGTTCGTCATGAGCAGGCAGCTACCCATATGGCGGACGGCTACGCCCGCGCCACCGGCAAGGCCGGCGTGGTGCTGGTAACCTCCGGCCCGGGCGCGACCAATGCCATTACCGGTATTGCCACCGCCTACATGGACTCGATTCCGATGGTCATCCTGTCCGGCCAGGTGCCTAGCACCATGGTGGGTACCGATGCGTTCCAGGAAACCGACATGATCGGTATTTCGCGGCCGATCGTGAAGCACAGCTTCATGATCAAACATGCCAGCGAAATCCCCGAAGTTCTGAAAAAAGCATTCTACCTGGCGCAATCCGGTCGCCCAGGTCCGGTCGTGGTCGACATTCCAAAAGATATGACCAACCCGGCCGAGAAGTTCGAATACGTCTACCCGAAAAAGGTCAAGCTGCGCTCCTACAGCCCTGCGGTACGCGGCCACTCCGGCCAGATCCGCAAGGCTGCCGAGATGCTGCTGGCGGCCAAGCGCCCGATCGTCTACTCCGGTGGCGGCGTGATCCTCGGTGGTGGCTCCGAAGCCCTGACCGAAATCGCCAAATCGCTGAACCTGCCGGTCACCAATACCCTGATGGGTCTGGGTGGCTTCCCGGGTACTGACCGCCAGTTCCTCGGCATGCTCGGCATGCACGGCAGCTTTACTGCCAACATGGCCATGCACCATGCCGACGTCATCTTCGCCGTCGGTGCCCGTTTTGACGACCGCGTGGTCAACGGCCCGGCCAAGTTCTGCCCGAACGCCAAGATCATCCATATCGACATCGACCCGGCGTCGATCTCCAAGATGATCAAGGCCGACGTGCCGATCGTCGGCCCGGTCGACAGCGTACTCAGCGAAATGCTCGGCATCCTCAAGGAAATCGGCGAGCAGCCTGACAAGGCGGCGCTGGATGCCTGGTGGAAGCAGATCGACGAATGGCGTGGCAATGGCGAACTGTTCCCTTACGACAAGGGTGACGGCAATGTCATCAAGCCGCAAAAAGTCATCGAGACCCTGTGCGAAGTGACCAATGGCGATGCCTTCGTTACCTCCGACGTGGGCCAGCACCAGATGTTCGCGGCGCAGTACTACCGCTTCAACAAGCCGAACCGCTGGATCAACTCCGGTGGCCTGGGCACCATGGGCTTCGGCTTCCCGGCGGCGATGGGCGTCAAGCTCAACTTCCCGGACCAGGACGTGGCCTGCGTGACCGGCGAAGGCAGCATCCAGATGAACATCCAGGAGCTGTCCACCTGCATGCAGTACGGCCTGCCGGTGAAGATCGTCAACCTGAACAACGGTGTGTTGGGCATGGTCCGCCAGTGGCAGGACATGGCCTACAACGGTCGTCACTCGCACTCGTACGTCGAGTCGCTGCCTGACTTCATCAAGCTGGCCGAGGCCTATGGCCATGTGGGTATCCGCATCACCAGCCTGAAGGACCTCAAGCCGAAGCTGGAAGAAGCGTTTGCGATGAAGGACCGCCTGGTGTTCATCGACATCGCGGTTGACCGCAGTGAGCACGTCTATCCGATGCAGATCAAGGATGGCTCGATGCGTGACATGTGGCTGAGCAAGACGGAGCGTACCTGATATGCGGCACATCATCTCCCTGCTGCTGGAAAACGAACCAGGTGCGCTGTCCCGCGTGGTCGGCCTGTTCTCCCAGCGTAACTACAACATTGAAAGCCTGACCGTGGCGCCGACCGAAGACCCGACCCTGTCGCGTCTGACACTGACCACCGTTGGCCATGACGAAGTGATCGAACAGATCACCAAGAACCTGAACAAGCTGGTCGAAGTGGTCAAGCTCGTCGACCTGTCGGAAAGCGCTCACATCGAGCGTGAACTGATGCTGGTCAAGGTCAAGGCCACCGGTGCCCAGCGCGCCGAGATCAAGCGCACCACGGATATCTTCCGTGGCCAGATCGTCGATGTGACTGCCAGCGTGTACACCGTGCAGCTGAGCGGCACCAGCGACAAACTGGACAGCTTCATCCAGGCGATCGGCACTGCATCGATTCTCGAAACCGTGCGCAGCGGCGTTACCGGCATTGCCCGTGGCGACAAAGTGCTCAGCATCTAAATTCAAAAATTAGCGATGGCTCCGCAGGGGCCGAGATATAACCAGGGGTATTTTCATGAAAGTTTTCTACGATAAAGACTGCGACCTTTCCATCATCCAGGGTAAGAAAGTCGCCATCATCGGTTACGGTTCGCAGGGCCACGCTCAGGCGTGCAACCTGAAGGACTCCGGTGTAGATGTCACCATCGGTCTGCGTAAAGGTTCGGCCACCGTTGCCAAGGCAGAAGCCCATGGCCTGAAAGTGACCGACGTTGCCTCTGCCGTCGCTGCTGCCGACCTGGTCATGATCCTGACCCCGGACGAGTTCCAGGGCCAACTGTACAAGCAGGAAATCGAGCCGAACATCAAGAAGGGCGCTACCCTGGCCTTCTCCCACGGCTTCTCGATCCACTACAACCAGGTTGTTCCACGTGCTGACCTCGACGTGATCATGATCGCGCCGAAGGCCCCGGGCCACACCGTTCGCTCCGAGTTCGTCAAGGGCGGCGGTATCCCTGACCTGATCGCCATCTACCAGGACGCCTCCGGCAACGCCAAGAATGTTGCCCTGTCGTACGCTTCGGGCGTAGGCGGCGGCCGTACCGGCATCATCGAAACCACCTTCAAGGACGAGACCGAAACCGACCTGTTCGGTGAGCAGGCTGTTCTGTGCGGCGGTACCGTAGAGCTGGTCAAGGCCGGTTTCGAAACCCTGGTCGAAGCTGGCTACGCGCCGGAAATGGCCTACTTCGAGTGCCTGCACGAACTGAAGCTGATCGTTGACCTCATGTACGAAGGCGGCATCGCCAACATGAACTACTCGATCTCCAACAACGCCGAGTACGGTGAGTACGTAACCGGTCCGGAAGTCATCAACGAAGAATCCCGCAAGGCCATGCGCAACGCCCTGAAGCGCATCCAGGACGGCGAGTACGCGAAGATGTTCATCTCCGAAGGTGCTACCAACTACCCATCGATGACCGCCAAGCGCCGCAACAACGCCGCTCACGGCATCGAAATCATCGGCGAGCAACTGCGCTCGATGATGCCGTGGATCTCGGCTAACAAAATCGTCGACAAGACCAAGAACTAAGTCTTATCGAAAGATGAAAAACGCGGCTTCGGCCGCGTTTTTTCGTTCTGACAGTCAGCTTCTGGTATAAAGCAGACCAGTGGCCTGCCGTCAGAACCTGTTTTGCAGGCCCGTGTCGAACATTTTCCATCCTGTTGCAAGGTACCCTCCATGAGCGAACGTCCCGAAGAGCCGAACAAGCCCTCCGACGCCGAAAGCCTGCTACCTGTCGATGAGCACGTTGAAGAAGGGCATGACGCCGAAGGGCGCAAGGTGCGCCATCGCGGCATCTACCTGCTGCCCAACCTGTTTACCACCGCCAACCTGTTTGCCGGTTTCTATTCCATCATCAGCTCGATGAGCGCGCAGAGCGCCCTGAGCGCCGGAGACCCGCGCGAGGCGAGCAAGTACTTTGCCTTCGCTGCCATCGCCATCTTCGTGGCCATGGTGCTCGACGGCCTCGATGGCCGTGTCGCGCGCATGACCAACACCCAGAGCGCCTTTGGTGCCGAGTACGACTCGCTGTCGGACATGGTCGCCTTCGGTGTGGCTCCGGCCTTGCTGGCCTTTGGCTGGGCGCTGGGCGACATGGGCAAGGTCGGCTGGATGGTCGCCTTCATCTATGTGGCCGGTGCAGCACTGCGCCTGGCACGCTTCAATACCCAGGTCGGCACCGCCGACAAGCGCTACTTCATCGGCCTGGCCAGCCCGGCTGCCGCGGGCGTGGTCGCGGGTACCGTGTGGGCGTTCAGCGACTACGGCATCCAGGGCTCCAAGCTGTCGTTCCTGGTGGCGCTGCTGGTGGCTGCTGCCGGCATGCTGATGGTCAGCAACATCAAGTACAACAGCTTCAAGGAGCTGGACCTCAAGGGCCGTGTACCGTTCGTGGCTATCCTGGCCGTGGTGCTGGTGTTTGCCGTGGTGTTCAGCGACCCGCCCCGTATCCTGCTGCTGATCTTCCTCGCCTATGCGGCTTCGGGGCCGATCCAGTTCCTGCTCAAGGCACGCCGTCGTAAAGCGTGACAATCATTTAATGCAGGAATAACCCGCCGGCTCCATAGTCTTACTGGTACATCCGTTATCCAGTGCTGTGGAGCCGCTCATGCTCATCAAGCTTCCCAGGTCTTCCGAGTGCAAGGCGTCGGAGATCACCCCCGAAGGCATCTACCTCTCCCGTCGTACCCTGCTGGGTGGCTCGTTGGCCGGCCTGGCCTTGGGTGCCTTGCCGAGCATGGCGCGCGCAACTGAAGCCAGCCGTTACGCCGATGTCGAGGCGGGCAGGGCGCCTGGCTGGTTCAGTGAAAAGCTCGCGGCCACTCGATGGCAGGCAGTAACGGTAAAGGGTGAGGCAATCACGCCGTTCAAGGATGCCACCCACTACAACAACTTCTACGAGTTCGGGCCCGACAAGGGTGACCCGGCGGCCAATGGCGACAGCCTGAAAACCGAACCGTGGAGCGTTGTGGTCGATGGCGAAGTGGGCAAGCCCGGGCGCTATGCACTGGAAGACTTCGTCAAGCCGTACCAGCTTGAGGAGCGCATCTACCGGCTGCGTTGCGTCGAGGCGTGGTCGATGGTCATTCCGTGGCTGGGCTTCCCGTTGGCGCAGTTGCTCAAGCAGGTCGAGCCGACGTCCAAGGCGCGCTATGTGCGTTTCGAAACCCTGAAAGACCCGGAGCACATGCCGGGGCAGCGTTCGGGGTTCGCCTTGATCGACTGGCCTTATAGAGAAGGCTTGCGTCTGGATGAGGCGATGCATCCTTTGGCGATCCTGGCGGTCGGCATGTACGGCCGGGAGCTGCCCAACCAGAATGGCGCGCCGTTGCGGCTGGTGGTGCCGTGGAAGTATGGCTTCAAGAGCATCAAGTCGATCGTGCGTATCAGCCTGGTGGCCGAGCAACCGGGCACCACCTGGGAAGGGCTGGCGCCGGATGAATATGGGTTCTATGCCAATGTGAACCCGACGGTCGACCACCCTCGTTGGAGCCAGGCGCGTGAACGGCGGCTGCCCAGCGGTCTGTTCAGTCCCAATGTGCGGGAAACCCAGATGTTCAATGGCTATGCCGATGAAGTGGCGTCGCTGTATACCGGGCTCGATCTGCGGAAGAACTATTGATGCGTTACCCTTGGTTTCGTCTGGCCATCTTCATCGTGGGGTGCCTGTTCCCGGTCTGGTGGTTGTATGAGGCGGCGATGAATCTGCTAGGGCCTGACCCTGGCAAGATCATGATGGACCGGCTTGGGCTCGGGGCGCTGACCTTCCTGCTGGTTACCTTGGGCATGACGCCGCTGCAGAAGCTGACGGGATGGTCGGGCTGGATCGTGGTGCGCCGGCAACTGGGGTTGTGGGTGTTTGCCTATATCGTGCTGCACATCCTGGCTTACCTGTTCTTTATCCTTGGGCTGGACTGGGGGCAGCTGACGGTTGAGTTGCGCAAGCGGCCTTACATTATTGTGGGTGCGCTTGGGTTTCTTGGGTTGCTGGCCCTGGCGGTTACCTCGAATCGGTATAGCCAGCGGCGGTTGGGTGCGCGTTGGAAGAAGCTGCACCGGTTGGTGTACGTGATACTTGGGTTGGGGTTGCTGCATTTCTTGTGGATCGTGCGCTCGGATCTGCGGGAGTGGGCGATCTATGCGTTTATTGGGGCTGTGTTGATGGTGTTGCGGGTTCCCGCGGTTTCGCGGGTGCTGCCCAGGGTTGGTCGGAGGCAGGGGAGGGTGGTTTGAGAGTGGGGGCTGCTGGGTGCCTGTCTTGAGATTGGGTTGTTCTTGATAGGCGGCTGCCTTGGGCTCTCTGGCGCCTGTGAGATCGAGCGCTGAAGGTGTTGTGGCGAGCACCTGGTGGCCTCGATGAGGTCTTCGCCTGGAATATTTCAAATAAATGAAATTAACCCTTGACCCCCTTCTGAATCCCCTTATAATGCGCCCCACTTCCAGCGACATCGGAACGACAAACTTTTTGAAATTCAATAAGTT
>NZ_JAWJYQ010000067.1:0-31037 GCF_032971465.1 Pseudomonas sp. LSJ-87
TGTGGTGGTGAAGACGAAATAACCGAAAGTTCGTAAGACCACAAATTCACATATCCGAATTCGCTGGGCTGTCCATCTGGACATTCTGGCAACAGAATTTCTTGACGACCATAGAGCATTGGAACCACCTGATCCCATCCCGAACTCAGCAGTGAAACGATGCATCGCCGATGGTAGTGTGGGGTTTCCCCATGTGAGAGTAGGTCATCGTCAAGATTCATTTCGCAAAACCCCTATCTGCGCATGCAGGTAGGGGTTTTGTCTTTGTGGTGCAAAAATTCCCAGGCATACGCAGTCCCTGTGGGAGCGGGCGCGCCCGCGAAACAGACGACGCGGTGTATGGCACCGGCTTCGCCGGTGTTCGCGGGCGCGCCCGCTCCTACAAAGGTCGCGCAGGCCCGCTGTTATGTTGCCTCCCACAATTCGAGCCAGAACACTAGAATAGGCCCACGCACCTATTCAGAAGCGCTATATGCCCAATCCTGTCGAACCTGAAACCTTGGCCCAGTTGCCGCTGGACGAGCTTGTCGCCTGTCATGAATGCGACCTGCTGCTGCGCAAGCCCGTGCTCCAGCATGATGAGAAGGCCCAATGCCCGCGCTGCGGCTACGAGCTCTACGCCCATCGGCACAATGTGGTCAACCGCAGCCTGGCCCTCGTACTCACCGCCTTGCTGCTGTTTGTGCCTGCCAATTTCCTGCCGATCATGCAGCTGCACCTGCTTGGCCAGACATCGGACGATACCGTCTGGAGCGGCGTGCTGGGCCTGTACAACTCGGAAATGCGCGGCGTGGCCGTAGTGGTGTTCCTGTGCAGCATGGCCATCCCTCTGGCAAAACTGCTCTGTCAGCTGGTCGTGCTCCTGAGCATCCGCCTGAACGTGGGGCGTAGTTTCGGCCTGCTGTTCTACCGCATCTATCACCACTTGCGTGACTGGGGCATGCTCGAGGTCTATTTCATGGGCGTGCTGGTGGCCATCGTCAAGCTGGTGGACCTGGCCGAACTGACCGTAGGCCTGGGGCTGTTCTGCTTCATCAGCCTGTTATTGATCCAGGTGTGGCTCGAGGTGGTGATGTCACCGCACCAGATCTGGAGTGCGCTATCAGGGGAGGACCTGCATGCGGGCGATTGATGCAGGCATTCTTGTCTGCAATGAGTGTCACGAGCTGAACAGGCAACAGCCAGACAGCACTTCACAAACTTGTACACGCTGCGGTGCCATCGTGCATGCCCGTCGGCCGAACAGCATCGCGCGCACCTGGGCGCTGCTGATTGCCGCGTCGATCCTGTACATCCCGGCCAACATGCTGCCGATCATGACCGTGAGCACCCTGGGCCAAGGCAGCCCCGACACGATCATGTCCGGCGTCATCACCTTGCTCAAGCATGGCATGGTGCCTATTGCTGCCGTGGTGTTCATTGCCAGTATCCTGGTGCCCACGTTCAAGCTGGTGGGCATCGGCTTGCTGTTGTACTCCGTTCAGCGCCGGCAGCCGCTTTCGGCACGGCAACGGATATTGATGTACCGCTTCATCGAATTCATTGGGCGCTGGTCCATGCTCGATATCTTCGTCATCGCCATCCTGGTGGCGGTGGTGAATTTCGGCCGAATAGCCAGTGTCGAAGCTAACCTGGGCGCTGTCGCCTTTGCAACTGTGGTAATCCTGACAATGCTTGCCGCTTTAACTTTCGATCCCCGACTGATTTGGGATAACACGGAGTCGGATGACGACCATGAGTGACCTGCCAACGGCTAAAACCCGCCCAGCCTCGAACTGGTCGGCCATATGGATCCTGCCTTTGATCGCCTTGATGATCGGTGGCTGGCTTGCGTGGCAGGCTTACCGTGATGCCGGTGTGGAAATTGAAGTCCGCTTCGAGTCGGGCGAGGGTATCGTCGCCAACAAGACCGAGGTGATCTACAAGGGCATGCCGGTTGGCAAGGTCAAAAGCCTGGTGCTCGACGCCAAGGGTGATAACCAGGGGGTGATCGCCACCATCGAGATGAACAAGGCTGCCGAGCCTCATCTGACCAAAGGTACGCGTTTCTGGCTGGTGAAGCCGAGCGTCAGCCTGGCAGGTATTTCCGGTCTTGAAACACTGGTGTCAGGCAACTACATCGCCGTCAGCCCGGGGGAGGGGGAGCGCACCAAGCGTTTTACCGCCTTGAAGGTGGCACCGCCGCTTTCGGACACCGAGCCGGGCCTGCACCTTACCCTCAAGGCCGAGCGGCTGGGGTCACTCAACCGTGACAGCCCGGTGTTCTACAAGCAGATCCAGGTTGGCCGGGTCAAAAGCTATCGCCTGTCCGAGGACCAGAGCACCGTCGAGATCAAGGTCTTCATCGAGCCGGCCTATGCCAGCCTGGTGCGCAAGCACACGCGTTTCTGGAATGCCAGCGGCGTCAGCATCGATGCCTCGCTCTCGGGCGTGAAAGTGCGTAGCGAATCGCTGTCGAGCATTGTTGCCGGTGGTATCGCCTTTGCCACGCCGGAACACCGCAAGGACAGCCCACCTACCGACTCGAACCTGCCGTTCCGTCTGTATGAGGACTTCGATGCGGCCCAGGCCGGTATCCGGGTAAAGGTGAAATTGAGCGATTACGAGGGCCTGCAGGCGGGCCGTACACCGGTCATGTACAAGGGCATACAGGTGGGCTCGCTCAAAGCCCTGACAATGGCAGACAACCTGGCCAGTGCATCGGCCGAGCTTACGCTGGACCCGTTGGCCGAGGATTATCTGGTCGAGGGCACGCAGTTCTGGGTGGTAAAACCATCGATTTCCCTGGCGGGTATCACCGGCCTGGAGGCGCTGGTCAAGGGTAACTACATCGCCATTCGCCCTGGTGAGAAGGGGGCGCGGCCAGAGCGTGAGTTCGAAGCCCGCGCCAAGGCACCGCCGCTCGACCTCAAGGCACCAGGCCTGCACATGGTGCTGTTCGCCGACACCCTGGGTTCGCTGGAAGTCGGTAGCCCGGTCATGTACCGCCAAGTGAAGGTGGGTAGCGTGCAAAGCTACCAGTTCGCCCGCAACAGCAATCGCATCCTGATCGGTGTGCATATCGAGAAGGAATACGAAAAGCTGGTCAACGGTTCGTCGCGCTTCTGGAATGTCAGTGGCATCACCCTGACAGGCGGCCTGTCGGGCATCAAGATCAAGAGTGAATCACTGCAGACCCTGATGGCTGGTGGTATCGCGTTCGATACGCCACGGCCTGATGTGCCGCTCAAACGCCACATTCCACGCTTCCGCCTGCATGACAGCCAAGAGGCGGTCAACCGCGCGGGTACGTTGATCACCATTCGTGTGGACCGTGCCGACGGCCTCAAGCCTGGCACGGCGATACGCTTCCGCGGCCTGGATGTGGGTAGCGTCGAGAGCGTCGACCTGACCGATGACTTGCAGGCGGTGTTGCTGCGGGCGCGCATTACCGAAGCAGCGGACCGTATCGCTCGCGTCGGTACGCAGTTCTGGGTGGTCAAGCCGGCCTTTGGCCTGGTGCGCACGCAGAACCTCGACACCCTGGTGGGTGGGCAGTACCTGGAAGTGCAGCCGGCTGCCAAGGACCGTGGCCCACAGCGCGATTTCATCGCCTTGGCCGACGCCCCGCAGGTGGCAGGGCCTGAAGTCGGCCTGCCGTTGACGCTGAGCGCCCCGCGCCGTGGCTCGATCAAGCCGGGCGTGCCGGTGACCTACCGTGAGGTTGCGGTGGGCAAGGTGACGGGCTTCGAGCTGGGCCAGAGCGCTGACCGCGTGTTGATCCATATCCTGATCGAACCGCGCTATGCGGCCTTGGTGCGCAGCGGTAGCCGCTTCTGGAACAGCAGCGGCTTCGGTTTCGACTGGGGGCTGGTCAAGGGGGTTACGGTGCGTACCGAGTCGGTGGAGACCATGATCGACGGCGGTATCGCCTTTGCCACGCCGGATGGCGAGCAGATGGGCAACCCGGCACGGCCGCAGCAGACGTTCGCCTTGTTCGACAAGGCCGAGGATGAATGGCTGCAGTGGGCGCCGAAGATTCAGATCGCCAAGTAACATATGGCAGGGCTACCAAACATGGCCCTGCTTTTTTGTGTGGGAGCGGCCTTGTGTCGCGAAAGGGGCGCGCAGCGGCCCCCTTATCTCAGCGCAGATGCTGAAATTGCCGGGGGCCGCTTTGCGACCCTTTCGCGACACAAGGCCGCTCCCACAGAAGGCCGCTCCCACCGAGGGGGCGCAAACACAAATCGCAGGCAACAAAAAACCGACCCTAGGGTCGGTTTTTCGACTAGCACGTCGCTTAGGCAGCTGCAGCTTCTTTCAGCGCCTTGATGTGGCCATTCAGACGGCCTTTGTGACGAGCAGCCTTGTTCTTGTGGATGATGCCCTTGTCGGCCATACGGTCGATTACAGGCACAGCCAGAACGTAAGCGGCTTGCGCTTTTTCGGCGTCTTTTGCGTCGATGGCCTTGACTACATTCTTGATGTAGGTGCGGACCATGGAACGCAGGCTGGCGTTGTGGCTGCGACGCTTCTCAGCCTGTTTTGCACGTTTCTTGGCGGAAGGTGTGTTGGCCACCGTCGAGCTCCTCGAAAGACTTTAGGTAAATAGCAAACAAAATAGGCCGCGAATCATGCCGATCAGTCGAACGGATGTCAAGGCCACCTGCAAGGTTCCGCCGAGCGGTGCGCCAACAAGAGGGAAATATTCCTTTCTGCTGCGCGACCTGTAAACTCGGGAATTTTTGGCTCCCCTGCGAAGGCGCGGGAGTATCGCACATTCGGACGCTGTCTGGCAGCGTCCTCTGCCCTTGGCGTGAATCTTTTCGATGAACCTGCTCAAATCCCTGGCTGCGGTAAGCTCGATCACCATGATTTCGCGGGTGCTGGGCTTTGTCCGCGACACCATCCTGGCGCGTGTTTTCGGTGCCGGCATCGCCACCGATGCTTTCTTCATCGCCTTCAAGCTGCCCAACCTGCTGCGGCGCATCTTCGCCGAGGGCGCTTTTTCCCAAGCCTTCGTGCCAATCCTGGCCGAATACAAGACCCAGCAAGGCGAGGAGGCGACCCGCACCTTCGTCGCCTATGTCAGTGGCCTGCTGACCCTGGTTCTGGCGCTGGTGACCGCCATCGGCATCCTGGCGGCGCCGTGGGTGGTGTGGGCGACCGCACCAGGTTTTGTCGACAGCGCCGAAAAATACGAGCTGACCACTGCCCTGTTACGGGTGACTTTTCCTTATATATTGCTGATCTCGCTGTCGTCCCTGGCCGGGGCGATCCTCAATACCTGGAACCGTTTCTCGGTACCGGCCTTTACCCCGACCTTGCTGAACGTGGCGATGATTGCCTTCGCCGCGCTGCTCACGCCGTATTTCGACCCGCCGATCATGGCCCTGGCCTGGGGCGTGCTGGCGGGCGGCCTGGCGCAGTTGCTGTACCAGCTGCCAGCGCTGAAGAAGATCGGCATGCTCGTGCTGCCACGCCTGAACCTGCGTGATGCTGGCGTGTGGCGGGTGCTCAAGCAGATGCTGCCGGCGATCCTCGGGGTGTCGGTGAGCCAGATCTCGCTGATCATCAACACCATCTTCGCCTCCTTCCTGGTGGCCGGTTCGGTGTCGTGGATGTATTACGCCGACCGCCTCATGGAGCTGCCTTCCGGCGTGCTAGGGGTGGCCCTGGGCACCATATTGCTACCGACGCTGGCCAAGACTTACGCCAACAAGGACCGCGAGGAATACTCGCGGATCCTCGACTGGGGCCTGCGCCTGTGCTTCCTGCTGGTGCTGCCATGCACCCTGGCCCTGGCCATCCTCGCCGAGCCACTGACCGTGGCGCTGTTCCAGTACGGCAAGTTCACTGCCGTCGACGCAGCCATGACCCAGAAGGCGCTGATCGCCTATTCCGTGGGCTTGCTGGCGATCATTCTGGTCAAGGTACTGGCACCGGGCTTCTATGCGCAGCAGAATATCCGTACACCGGTGAAGATCGCGGTATTCACCCTGGTCTGCACCCAGCTGTTCAACCTGGCCCTGATCGGCCCGCTCGCGCATGCCGGCCTGGCCCTGGCGATCAGCCTGGGGGCCTGCCTGAACGCCGGCCTGCTGTTCTGGAAGCTGCGCAGCCAGCAGCTGTTCCAGCCGCAGCCAGGCTGGGCGATGTTCCTGCTCAAGCTGGTGCTGGCAGTGGGGCTGATGTCGGCGGTGTTGCTGGCCGGCATGCATTACCTGCCGGCCTGGGAGCAGGGCAACATGCTCGAGCGCCTGGTGCGCCTGGCGGCTCTGGTACTGGCGGGCATCGTGACCTATTTCGGCTGCCTGTACCTGTGCGGCTTCCGGCCTCGGCATTTCGCCCGCAAGGCCTTGCACTAAGGCATCGGGCGGGTCAGGCGTCGGTTTTTCGCATTCCACGCCGCCCTTGGGCGCTGCTGCCTGTCACCAGCGCCCGGGTGTGGTTATAATCGGCCACTTTATGAGCAAGAAGCGCGTTATGCAGCTGGTTCGAGGTCTTCACAACCTGCGCCCCGAGCACCGGGGCTGTGTCGCCACCATTGGCAACTTCGACGGGGTTCACCGCGGCCACCAGGCGATCCTGGCGCGCCTGCGCGAGCGCGGCCAGGCCTTGGGCCTGCCGACCTGCGTGGTGATCTTCGAACCGCAACCACGCGAGTACTTCGCCCCCGACACCGCGCCGGCCCGCCTGGCCCGCCTGCGCGACAAGATCGAGCTGCTGGCGGCCGAGGGTATCGACCGGGTGCTGTGCCTGGCATTCAACCAGCGCCTGAGCAAGCTCAGTGCCGATGCCTTCGTCAAGGCCATCCTGGTCGACGGCCTGGGTGTACGCCACCTCGAAGTGGGCGATGACTTCCGCTTCGGCTGCGACCGCGCCGGCGACTTCGCCTTCCTGGTCGAGGCCGGCAAGCAGTACGGCTTCACCGTCGAGGCTGCCAACACGGTGATCCAGGACGGCCTGCGGGTCAGCAGCACCGAAGTGCGCAAGGCCCTGTCCGAAGGCAACTTCGAGCTGGCCGAGCACCTGTTGGGCCGCCCGTACCGCATCAGCGGCCGCGTGTTGCATGGCCAGAAGCTGGCCCGCCAGCTCGGCACACCTACCGCCAACATCCAGCTCAAGCGCCGCCGCGTGCCGCTGTCCGGGGTCTACCTGGCCAGCATCGAAATCGACGGCAAGGCCTGGCCGGGTGTCGGCAATATCGGCGTGCGCCCCACCGTTGCCGGTGACGGGCGCCCGCACCTGGAAATTCATCTGCTGGACTATGCCGGCGACCTTTACGGCCGGCGCCTGACGGTGGAGTTCCACCACAAGCTGCGTGAAGAGCAGCGATTCGCCTCCCTGGAGGCGCTGAAGTCGGCGATCGATGCGGATATCGCCGCCGCACGTGCACATTGGCACGCTCAACCGTTAACGAAGAGCCTGAAATGACCGACTACAAAGCCACGCTTAACCTTCCGGACACCGCCTTCCCCATGAAGGCCGGCCTGCCTCAGCGCGAACCGCAGATCCTGCAGCGCTGGGACAGCATTGGCCTGTACCAGAAGCTGCGCGAAATTGGCAAGGATCGTCCCAAGTTCGTCCTGCACGACGGCCCGCCCTATGCCAACGGCAAGATTCACATCGGTCATGCGCTGAACAAGATCCTCAAGGACATGATCGTCCGTTCCAAGACGCTGTCCGGCTTCGATGCGCCGTATGTGCCGGGCTGGGACTGCCATGGCCTGCCGATCGAGCACAAGGTCGAGGTCACCCACGGCAAGCATCTGTCCGCCGACCGCACCCGCGAGCTGTGCCGCGAGTACGCCGCCGAGCAGATCGAAGGGCAGAAGACCGAGTTCATCCGCCTGGGCGTGCTGGGTGACTGGGACAACCCGTACAAGACCATGAACTTTGCCAACGAGGCCGGCGAAATCCGCGCCCTGGCCGAGATGGTCAAGCAAGGCTTCGTGTTCAAGGGCCTTAAGCCGGTGAACTGGTGCTTCGATTGCGGTTCGGCCCTGGCCGAGGCCGAAGTCGAATACGCCGACAAGAAATCGCAGACCATCGACGTTGCCTTCCCTGTTGCCGACGAGGCCAAGCTGGCTGCTGCCTTCGGCCTGGCTTCGCTGGCCAAGCCGGCCGCCATCGTGATCTGGACCACCACTCCGTGGACCATCCCGGCCAACCAGGCACTGAACATCCACCCGGAGTTCAAGTACGCCCTGGTCGACACCGGCGAGCGCCTGCTGGTACTGGCCGAAGAGCTGGTGGAGTCGTGCCTCAAGCGCTACAGCCTGGAAGGCTCGGTCATCGCCACCGCCCAGGGTTCGGCGCTGGAACTGATCAACTTCCGCCACCCGTTCTACGACCGCCTGTCGCCAGTCTACCTGGCCGACTACGTCGAACTGGGCGCCGGTACCGGCGTGGTGCACTCCTCGCCAGCCTACGGTGAAGACGACTTCGTCACCTGCAAGCGCTACGGCATGGTCAACGACGACATCCTCACCCCGGTGCAGAGCAACGGCGTGTACGTCGACTCGCTGCCATTCTTCGGCGGCCAGTTCATCTGGAAGGCCAACCCGGCCATCGTCGAGAAGCTGAGCGAAGTCGGTGCGCTGATGCACACCGAAACCATCAGCCACAGCTACATGCACTGCTGGCGCCACAAGACCCCGCTGATCTACCGCGCCACCGCGCAGTGGTTCGTGGGTATGGACAAGCAGCCGACCACCGGCGAGCCGCTGCGCGAGCGTGCACTGAAAGCCATCGAGGACACCAAGTTCGTGCCGGCCTGGGGCCAGGCGCGCCTGCATTCGATGATCGCCAACCGCCCGGACTGGTGCATCTCGCGTCAGCGCAACTGGGGCGTGCCGATCCCGTTCTTCCTGCACAAGCAGACCGGCGAGCTGCACCCACGCACCGTCGAGCTGATGGAAGCAGTGGCCAAGCGCGTCGAACAGGAAGGCATCGAGGCCTGGTTCAAGCTGGACGCCGCCGAACTGCTGGGTGCTGAAGCCGAGCAGTACGACAAGATCACCGACACCCTCGACGTATGGTTCGACTCGGGTACCACCCACTGGCACGTGCTGCGTGGCTCGCATGACATTGGCCACGCCACCGGCCCGCGTGCCGACCTGTACCTGGAAGGTTCCGACCAGCACCGCGGCTGGTTCCACTCGTCCTTGCTGACCGGTTGCGCCATCGACGGCCACGCGCCGTACCGCGAGCTGCTGACCCACGGCTTCACCGTGGACGAGAACGGCCGCAAGATGTCCAAGTCGCTGGGCAACACCATCGAGCCGGAGAAGGTCAACAACACCTTGGGTGCCGATATCCTGCGCCTGTGGGTTGCCGCTACCGACTATTCCGGTGAAATGGCCGTTTCCGAGCAGATCCTGCAGCGCAGCGCCGACGCCTACCGCCGTATCCGCAACACTGCACGCTTCCTGCTGTCCAACCTGTCCGGCTTCGACCCGGCCCGCGACCTGCTGGCCCCGGAAGACATGCTGGCGCTGGACCGCTGGGCCGTAGACCGCACCCTGCTGCTGCAACGCGAGCTGGAAGAGCACTACAGCGAGTACCGTTTCTGGAACGTCTACTCCAAGGTGCACAACTTCTGCGTGCAGGAGCTGGGTGGCTTCTACCTCGACATCATCAAGGACCGCCAGTACACCACCGGCGCCAACAGTGTCGCCCGCCGTTCCTGCCAGACCGCGCTGTACCACATCAGCGAGGCGCTGGTGCGCTGGATCGCGCCGATCCTGGCGTTCACCGCCGACGAAATCTGGCAGTACCTGCCAGGCGAGCGCAACGAGTCGGTAATGCTCAACGGCTGGTACCAGGGCCTGAGCGAACTGCCGGAAGGCACCGAACTGGACCGCGCCTACTGGGACCGCGTGATGGCCGTCAAGGCATCGGTCAACAAGGAGCTGGAAAACCAGCGTACCGCCAAGGTCATCGGCGGCAACCTGCAGGCTGAAGTCACCCTGTACGCCGACGAAGGCCTGAGCGCCGACCTGGGCAAGCTGGGCGACGAACTGCGCTTCGTGCTGATCACCTCGGCTGCCAGCGTGGTGCCGTTCGTGCAGGCGCCAGCCGAAGCCGTGGCCACCGAAGTCGAAGGCCTCAAGCTGCAAGTGGTCAAGTCCGGCCACGCCAAGTGCGGCCGTTGCTGGCACTTCCGCGCCGACGTCGGCAGCCACCCGGAGCACCCGGAAATCTGCGGCCGTTGCGTCGACAACCTGAGCGGTTCCGGCGAGGTGCGCCACTATGCCTAACCCTGCAGCGGGGCGCTTCGGGCGCCTTGCATGGCTTTGGCTGAGCCTGGTGGTACTGGTCCTCGACCAGGCCACCAAGCTGTATTTCAACAATGCCCTGACCATGTACCAGCAGGTTGTCGTCATCCCTGACTACTTCAGCTGGACCCTGGCCTACAACACTGGCGCGGCGTTCAGCTTCCTGGCGGAAAGCTCCGGCTGGCAGCGCTGGCTGT
This sequence comes from Pseudomonas sp. LSJ-87, assembly GCF_032971465.1. Taxonomy (NCBI): domain Bacteria; kingdom Pseudomonadati; phylum Pseudomonadota; class Gammaproteobacteria; order Pseudomonadales; family Pseudomonadaceae; genus Pseudomonas; species Pseudomonas sp. LSJ-87. Next base: position 10,460 of record NZ_JAWJYQ010000067.1, read on the forward strand.
TCGCCCTGATCGCCGTGGTGGTCAGTGCCGTGCTGGTGGTGTGGCTCAAGCGCCTGGGGCGCAACGAGACCTGGCTGGCCGTGGCGCTGGCGCTGGTGCTGGGTGGCGCGATCGGCAACCTGTACGACCGCGTCGTGCTCGGCCATGTGGTCGACTTCATCCTGGTGCACTGGCAGAACCGCCATTACTTCCCGGCCTTCAACCTGGCCGACAGCGCCATTACCGTTGGTGCGGTGATGCTGGCGCTGGATATGTTCAAGAGCAAGAAGTCCGAGGATCCGGTCCATGACTGACACCCGTATCGGCCAGAACACCGAAGTCACCCTGCACTTCGCGCTGCACCTGGAAAACGGCGACACCGTCGACAGCACGTTCGACAAGGCCCCGGCCACCTTCAAGGTTGGCGATGGCAACCTGCTGCCGGGTTTCGAGAACGCGCTGTTCGGCTTCAAGGGCGGTGACAAGCGTACCGTCGTGGTGGCCCCGGAGAACGCCTTCGGCCAGCCCAACCCGCAGAACGTGCAAGTCATGCCGCGGTCTCAGTTCGAGGGCATGGAGTTGTCCGAAGGGCTGTTGATCATCTTCAACGACGCCGCCAACACCGAGCTGCCGGGTGTGGTCAAAGCGTTCGATGACGACCAGGTGACCATCGACTTCAATCACCCATTGGCTGGCAAGACCCTGACCTTCGAGGTGGAGATCCTCGAGGTGAAGGCCCTGTAAGCCTGGAGCCGAGCATGCAAATCAAACTCGCCAACCCTCGCGGCTTCTGCGCGGGGGTCGACCGGGCGATCGAGATCGTCAACCGCGCGCTGGAAGTCTTCGGCCCGCCGATCTATGTGCGTCACGAAGTGGTGCACAACAAGTTCGTGGTGGAAGACCTGCGTAACCGCGGCGCCATCTTCGTCGAAGAGCTGGACCAGGTACCGGACGATGTCATCGTCATCTTCAGTGCCCACGGTGTTTCCCAGGCCGTGCGCCAGGAAGCCGCTGGCCGTGGCCTGAAAGTGTTCGATGCCACCTGCCCGCTGGTGACCAAGGTGCACATCGAAGTGGCCAAGTACAGCCGCGACGGCCGTGAGTGCATCCTCATCGGCCACGAAGGGCACCCGGAAGTCGAAGGCACCATGGGCCAGTACGACGCCAGCAACGGTGGCGCCATCTACCTCGTCGAAGACGAGGAGGATGTTGCCAACCTGCAGGTGAAGGACCCGGACCACCTGGCGTTCGTCACCCAGACCACGCTGTCGATGGACGACACCAGCCGCGTCATCGACGCCCTGCGTGCGCGCTTCCCGAACATTGGCGGCCCGCGCAAGGACGACATCTGCTACGCCACCCAGAACCGCCAGGACGCGGTCAAGCAACTGGCGGACGAGTGCGACGTGGTACTGGTGGTCGGCAGCCCGAACAGCTCCAACTCCAACCGCCTGCGCGAGCTGGCCGAGCGCATGGGCACCCCGGCCTACCTGATCGACGGTGCCGAGGACCTGCAGCGTGGCTGGTTCGAGCAGACGGCGCGGGTCGGCATCACCGCCGGTGCTTCGGCCCCCGAAGTACTGGTGCGTGGTGTGATCGAGCAGCTCAAGGCCTGGGGCGCCAGCGGTGCTGAAGAGCTGGATGGGCGGGAAGAGAACATCACCTTCTCCATGCCCAAGGAGCTGCGGGTTCGGTCGCTGATCTGAAACGGCCCCCACCTGATGCTGTTTTATGTGGGAGCGGCCTTGTGTCGCGAAAGGGCCGCAAAGCGGCCCCGGCAATATCAGCGCCAACGCTGAAATCCCGGGGCTGCTTTGCAGCCCTTTCGCGACACAAGGCCGCTCCCACAACGACCACGTATGCTAGCTGGAGGTGTCTTTGCATCGGGATTTTTTTGGCTCTCCCATATCTACCCTGACCCTGCCAGTCGATGCCATCACCACTTGATACTGGCTAGTTGCGGTCAAGCGCTCGCAAATCTCCATCGTTGAACCTAACCAATTACCGTTGGCCCCAAGCGGAACACCCTGCGCACTGAATTTCAGCTGCTCGCCGCGATTGCTCGTGATCTTCAGCGGCCGTGAAAGACGCTGCTCGCGCAGCACCTGCCCGTTATGCTCCAGCATCACCTGCCAACCATTCCCCCAGTTACCGTCCAACGCCTGCACCAGCACCGGCTGGCTTTGCAACATGGCATGGCTGCGCGCACTGCGCAGCGCCTGCGCCAGGTCTCGCGCAGCTGCCGCCCTGTGTAGGTCGTCGCTCAATCTGGCGTAGGCCGGCATGCCGAGCTGTGTCAGCAATACGGCCACCGCCAGGGCCGACAACATTTGTATCAGTGTTACACCTCGTTGCTTCACCGTGCATTCCTCCCTGGAAGTGCTTGGCTGTAGCTTCACGGTCGTTGGACCGGCGGTCCAGTCGCCCGGGTTCAATGCATTTGCAGGAAAAGTCGCAGGAGGTGCAGGGATGCACGCAAGACAACAGGGCATGACGCTTCTGGAAGTGTTGTTGGCGGTGGGTGTGGTGGCCGTGGGTATGTTCGCAGCGGCAGGCCTGCAACTGCAGGCATTGCAGGCTGCGGAGGATGCGCGTCGCGATGGGAAGGCGGCAATGGCGGCTCACAGCGAGCATGAAAGGGGGCGGCCATGAGCCGCGTCCAGCGTGGTTTCGGCTTGCTTGAGCTGATGCTGGCGCTGACCATCGGGTTGCTGCTGTTGGCGGCGGCCAGCCAGCTATTTACCTCGGCCCACCATACCTGGCGGCTGCACAGCACGGCAGTACGCATGCAGGATGAAGCTCGCCTGGCATTGCTGCGAATGGCCCAGGATATCCGCATGACCGGGATGTTCGGCTGCTTGCGACTGCAGCCAAAGCACTTCGGCAGTTCGAGCGCAGAGCACGCATTCGCCCGGCCGATGGAAGTCGAAGCATCCACCCTTAGCCTGGTCGTGGCGGAGTTACCTGGGCAAGCCGGTGGGCCGCAGTGGTTCCTGCACACGGACTGTACTAGCAAAGTGTCTGTGGACGATGAGTTGAAGGAGGGCTACCCACAGGTTCACCCCATCAGCAGATATGTCTACCAACTCGAGGGCAATACGCTGAGATTCAAACGCAACAACAGCAATTTCCAGCCGCTGGTTGAAAATGTGCGGTCAATGCGTTTGCAGCGTGTGCAAATGGCACAGGGTGAGGGGGTGGATATTGCCCTGACGCTTTACGAACCCACGCTCGAACTTGAACAGCACCATGAACTGAGCGTCGCAATCCGCAACCCGGTGCCGGCCTCATGAGTCGTCAGCGTGGCATTGTCCTGTTGTTGGCCTTGGTCCTGAGCATGCTGCTGGGGCTGCTTGCGGCGTCGGCCCTGCGAGATGCGCTGGCGCAAACGCAGATGACCGGCTATCTGAGCGAAGGCCTGCTGGCGCTGGAGCAGGCCGAGGCCACGCTGCTGGCAGGGGCAGGCGAGCTCGAGCGGGCTCCCCCCGACCCTTGCGAGGCGTGCCCGCCACCCGCTCGACCGCATGACCTGAGCGGGCAGTGGCAGCGCACGCCAACCGGCTATTTCCATTTGCAGAATCTGGGTACCAGCGAACACGCGGCGCATATGCCGGAAGGGCAGCAGGTCACCCTGTACCGCGTCACCGCCGTCAGCCTGCAAACCCAGTCACGGCATGTGCTGGAAGCGGTCTATGCCATGGGCGAGGACACGACCCGGCGCATTGCCTGGCGCCAGAGATTGCGAGGAGACTGACATGCAGCAAGGCTTGAGCCTGATCGAGTTGTTGATTGTGCTGGCCGTGACCGGCATTCTGGCAGCCATTGCCTACCCCAGTTACAGCGACCAGCTACGGCGAGCCGCGCGCAGCGAAGTGGTTGGCCTGCTGCATGATGCCGCCCTGCGCCTGGAGCGCCACCGCGTATGCACTGGCCAATACGCCGAGGGCGACCCGGCCTTGCCCGACGGTACCCGCTATTACAGCCTGCAGGCCCAGCGCGACAGCGACACCTTCACGCTGCGCGCCCGGCGGCTGCCGAGTGGGCTGATGGCGCAGGACCGCTGTGGCGATTTCCAGCTCGACCAGGCCGGCGTGCAGCGCAATCCGGGTGCCGTCGAAGACAGCGTGCACTGCTGGGGAAGCTGAAGGTTGAATGATGCCCGGTGCATCGCGGATTTACTTCAGGTGTTGGATCGACAGATGAGCAAGCAAGTAGTGGTGGTCGGTGGCGGGGTGATCGGCCTGCTGACGGCATTCAACCTGGCGGCGAAGGTCGGGCAGGTGGTGGTGTGTGATCAGGGTGAAGTCGGCCGCGAGTCGTCCTGGGCCGGCGGTGGCATCGTTTCGCCGCTGTACCCGTGGCGCTACAGCCCGGCCGTGACCGCCTTGGCACACTGGTCACAAGACTTTTATCCACAGCTGGGCGAGCGCTTGTTCGCCAGCACCGGCGTCGACCCCGAAGTGCACACCACCGGCCTGTACTGGCTTGACCTGGACGACGAGGCCGAAGCGCTGGCCTGGGCCGAGCGTGAGCAGCGACCGCTGAGTGCCGTGGATATTTCGGCGGCCTATGACGCGGTGCCGGTGTTGGGCCCGGGCTTCAAGCGTGCCATCTACATGGCCGGCGTGGCCAACGTGCGCAACCCTCGCCTGGTGAAGTCGCTCAAGGCGGCGTTGCTGGCGTTGCCCAACGTGACCTTGCGTGAGCACTGCCAGATTACCGGCTTCGCCGAGCAAGGCGGTCGCGTGACCGGTGTGCAGACGGCAGACGGCGTGCTGGCGGCGGATGAGGTGGTGCTCAGTGCCGGCGCCTGGAGTGGCGACCTGCTGCGTACGCTCGGCCTGGAATTGCCGGTGGAGCCGGTGAAGGGCCAGATGATTTTGTTCAAATGTGCCGAAGACTTCCTGCCGAGCATGGTGTTGGCCAAGGGGCGCTATGCGATCCCTCGGCGGGATGGGCATATTCTGGTGGGTAGCACGCTGGAACATGCCGGGTACGACAAGACCCCGACCGAGGAGGCGTTGGAGAGCCTGAAGGCCTCGGCGGTGGAGTTGCTGCCTGAGCTAGAGGGGGCCACGGTGGTGGCGCATTGGGCCGGGCTGCGGCCGGGATCGCCGGAAGGTATTCCGTACATCGGGCCGGTGCCGGGGCATGCGGGGCTGTGGTTGAACTGCGGGCATTACCGCAACGGGCTGGTGCTGGCGCCGGCTTCGTGCCAGCTGTTTACCGACCTGTTGACCGGGGCAGAGCCGATCATTGACCCGGCGCCGTATGCGCCAGCCGGACGTTTGAGCTGAGATTGCCGGGGCCGCTTTGCGGCCCTTTCGCCGGCAAGCCAGCTCCCACAGGTCCACCTACAGCCTCGGGACCTGTGCTTTACCTGTGGGAGCCGGCTTGCCGGCGATGAGGCCAGCAAGGCCAACAAATATTTCAGCCGGCGGGTCCAATAGAGTACTCAACCGGTAATCGGTGCCTGCAAGTGCCGGCTAGGGTAATGCTGCTCATAGACCTTGCACACCCGCAACACCTGCTCATCGGCAAAGCGCCCGGCCACCACCTGCAGCCCCACCGGCAACCCCTCGCGGGTGAACCCGCAGGGCACCGAAGCCGCCGGCTGTTGGGTCAGGTTGAAGGGATAGCTGAACGGCGTCCATTCCATCCACTGCGTCATCCCCGACCCCGGCGGCACATTGTGCCCGGCCTCGAATGCCACCAGCGGTAGCATCGGCGATACCAGCACGTCATGACGCTGGTGGAAGGCATTCATCTTCGCGATCAACTCTGCCCGTGCCTCCAGGGCCTGGGTGTATTCGCCCAGACTGATTCGCGCTCCCTGTTCTGCAATCCAGCGCAGCCCTGGGTCAAGCAGCGCTCGCTGTTCATCGCTGAACGCACTGGCCAACCGCGCCGCCCCGGCAAACCACAGGGTATTGAACGTCTCCAGCGGGTCACCGAACCCTGGGTCGACTTCCTCAACCTGTGCGCCCAGCCGTGCCAGGCGCTGCACGGCCTGGGCCACCAGTGCCTGGACCTGCTGGTCGACCTGCACGTAACCGAAGTTGGCACTGTAGCCGATGCGCAGGCCGCTCAGGTCCTGTTCCTGGCCCAGCCACGGCGCCTGCCTGGGTGCGCCGGCCAACCCGTCACGGGCATCGGGGCGGGCGACGCAGTCGAGCATCAGTACCGAATCGCCGACGGTGCGCGTCATCGGCCCCAGGTGCGACAGCACGGTCATGGCACTGGCCGGCCATTGCGGTACGTAGCCGAAGGTCGGCTTGATGCCGAAGGTGCCGGTAAAGGCGCAAGGGATGCGAATAGAGCCGCCGGCATCGCTGCCCTGGTGCAGCACGCCCAGGTTCAGCGCGGCTGCCGCCGCGGCGCCACCGGACGAGCCGCCGGCGGTCAGCCGGGTATCCCAGGGGTTGCGGGTGATGCCGTACAGCGGGTTGTCGGTCACCCCCTTCCAACCGAACTCCGGCGTGGTGGTCTTGCCCACCAACACAGCGCCGGCTTCGCGCATGAAGGCCGTGAAGGGCGCATCGACTTCCCACGGGCCTGCGCCCGAGGTAGTGCGCGAGCCCTTGCGTGTGGGCATGCCCCGGGTCAGGGTCAGGTCCTTGATCGAGGCGGGTACGCCATCCAGCCGGCCGCAGGGCTCGCCACGCTGCCAGCGCTGTTCGCTGGCGCGGGCGGCGGCGCGGGCACCTTCGCCGTCGACATGGCAATAGGCGTTGACCGCCGGGTTGTGCAGGTCGATGCGCGCCAGCACATCGTCGATCACCTCGACCGGTGACAGTTGGCGGCGCTGGTACAACTCGAGCAGTTCGACGGCGGTGAACTCGCCAATCGCGGTTTTCTGGGTCATCTCAACGGGCTCCTGGGTTGGCGGCCTGGAACATGGCGCGCAGCAGCACGTCGCAGCCATCGGCCAGGTCCTGTGGCGCGGCATTTTCGATTTCGTTGTGGCTGATGCCGCCCTCGCAAGGCACGAAGATCATCCCGGCCGGGCCCAGTTCGGCGAGGAAGATCGCGTCGTGGCCGGCGCCGCTGACGATATCCATGTGGCTCAGGCCCAGCTCCCGCGCGCCTTGGCGCACGGCGTCCACGCACTGCTCGGCGAAGTACAGCGGCGGGAAGTCGGCGGTTGGCGTCAGCTCGAAACTCAACCCGTGTCTTGCCGTGCTGGTTTCAATGGCCGCGCGTACTTCGCTGACCATGGCGGCGAGGTGCTTGGGGTCGAGGTGGCGCAGGTCGATGGTCATCTGCACCTGGCCGGGGATGACATTGCGCGAGCCCGGGTGCAGGTTCAGGCAGCCGACGGTGCCGCAGGCATGCGGCTGGTGGGCGTGGGCCACGCGGTTGACCGCAGCCACCACCTCGGCGGCACCGACCAGGGCATCCTTGCGCAGGTGCATCGGGGTCGGGCCGGCATGGGCCTCGACGCCGGTCAGTACCAGGTCGAACCATTTCTGCCCCAGGCAGCCCTGGACCACGCCAATGGTGGTGCGCTGGTCTTCCAGCACCGGGCCTTGTTCGATATGGGCTTCGAAGTAAGCGCCGACGGCATGCCCGGTGGGCGCGCGCGGGCCGGCGTAACCGATGCGCTGGAGTTCCGCGCCTACCGATAGGCCCTGGTCGTCGACCTTGGCCAGGGTCTCCTGCAGGCCGAACTTACCGGCGAACACCCCCGAGCCCATCATGCACGGCGGGAAGCGCGAGCCTTCCTCGTTGGTCCATACCACCACTTCCAGCGGGGCCTCGGTGGTCAGGTCCAGGTCGTTCAGGGTGCGCAGTACCTCGAGGCCGGCCATGACCCCGTAGCAGCCGTCGAACTTGCCGCCGGTGGGTTGGGTGTCGATGTGGCTGCCGGTCATCACTGGTGGCAGGGCCGGGTTGCGCCCCGGGCGGCGGGCGAAGATGTTGCCGATGGCGTCGATGCTGACCGTGCAGCCGGCGTCTTCGCACCAGCGCACGAACAGGTCGCGGGCCTGGCGGTCGAGGTCGGTCAGGGCCAGGCGGCATACGCCACCCTTGGCGGTGGCGCCGAGCCGGGCCAGGTCCATCAGCGATTGCCAGAGGCGATCGCGGTTGACCAGCGGGCCTTGGTCGAGCAGGTGCTGCGAGGGATCGATGCGGGTGTTCATGGTTCATCTCTCCTGAAATGACTGGGTTGCTTGTACTGGCCTCTTCGCGGGTGAACCCGCTCCCACAGGGACATCACTGCCTTCAGGTCTGCGGGCCCCTACCACCAGGAGGACGCGTTCACTGTGGGAGCGGGTTTACCCGCGAAGAGGCCAGTACAGGTAAACGAGGCCTGTATCAGGCGCTAAGGGCCAGGTAGCGGTTCTTGATGCTCGGATCCTCGCGGAACTGCGCCGCACTGCCTTGGTAGGCGACGCGGCCCTGTTCCAGCACGTAGTGGCGGTCAGCGAGGGCGTCGCAGACCATCAGGTTCTGTTCCACCAGCAGGATCGAAAGGCCTTCGTCCTTGATCCGCCGCAGAATCCTCACCAGTTCGTCGACGATCACCGGGGCCAGGCCTTCGGTGGGCTCGTCGAGGATCAGCAGCTTGGGGCCGTTGAGCAGGGCGCGGGCGATGGCCAGCATCTGCTGCTCGCCGCCGGACAGGGCGAAACCGCCGTTGCGGCGCCGTTCCTTCAGCCGCGGGAACATGCTGTACACGTCCTCCAGCTGCCAGCGGCTGTCCTTGCGAACGGCAATCCTCAGGTTCTCCTCCACGCTGAGCTGGCGAAAGATGCCGCGGTGCTCTGGCACCAGGGCAATGCCGAGCCGGGCGATATCGAAGATTTCGCGGCCGACCAGCTGCTGGCCGTTGAAGCTGATCTGCCCCTGCCGTGGGCGGACGATGCCGAGGATGCTGCGCAGGGTGGTGGTCTTGCCGGCGCCGTTGCGCCCCAGCAGGGTCACCAGTTCGCCAGCCTCGACCTTGAGCGAGACGCCTTCGAGCACATGGCTCTTGTCGTAGTAGGAATGGATCGAATCGACGTTGAGCATCAGGCGGCCTCTCCAAGGTAGGCGGTGCGGACACGCTCGTCGTTGCGCACCTGTTCAGGGGTACCCTCGACCAGGATCTGGCCGTGGCTCATCACCGTGATGCGCTGGCTGATCGACATGACGATGCTCATGTTGTGCTCGATCAGCAGCACGGTGTGGTCGCGGCCGAGGTCGCTGATCAAGTCGGTCATCACCGGGATGTCGTCGATGCCCATGCCCGAAGTGGGTTCGTCGAGCATCAGCAGGGTGGGTTTGGCGCAGATCGACATGCCCACCTCCAGCACCCGTTGCTGGCCGTGCGACAGCTCGCCGGCCAGGGTCTCGGCGCGGGCGGCAAGCTTCAGGCGCTCCAGCACCTGGTCGGCGGTGTCCCAGTGGCTGCGCTTGTGCTCGACGCTGCGCCAGAAGTTCAACGCACCCAGGCCATCGCGGCCCTGGGCGGCAAGGCGCAGGTTCTCGCGCACCGACAGGTTCTGGAACAGGCTGGTGAGCTGGAACGAACGGGCCATGCCCAGCGCCACGCGCCCGTGGGACGGCTTGCGGATGATGTCCTGGCCGTTGAACAGGATCTTGCCCGCGGTGGCCTGGCGCTCGCCGGTCAGGCAGTGGAACAGGCTGGTCTTGCCGGCGCCGTTGGGGCCGATGATGGTGTGGATGGAGCCGGCGCGAACCTTGAGGTCGACACCCGCAACCGCCTTGAACGGCCCGTAGGCCAGCTCCAGCAGGCGGGTTTCCAGGAGGTAGTCGCTCATCACAGAGTCTCCTTGGTCTTGGCCTGGGGTTTGTCATTGGCATTGCGGTTAGCCAGCAGGCGCTTGCCCAGTTCGGCCAGGCCGCCCCACAGCCCGCCACGCATGAACACCACCACCAGGATCAGGATCACCCCCAGCAGCATCAGCCAGCGCGGCCACAGCTCCGACAGCACATCGCCCAGCAGCACGATGGCGCCGGCCCCCAGCAGCGAGCCGAACAGCGAGCCGGTGCCACCGACGATGGTCATGATCAGGATGTTCTCGCTCATCATCAGGTCGATGTTCGACAGCGGCGCAAAGTGCAGCAGCATGGCGTACAGCGCCCCGGCGATACCGGTGATGGCGCCCGACAGCATGAACACCAGGATCTTGAAGTGGCGGGTGTCGTAGCCGATGGCTGCGGCGCGGGTCTCGTTTTCGCGGATGGCCAGCAGGGTGCTGCCGAATGGCGAGCGGATCACCCGCAGGGCGCCGGCAAAGATCAGCAGGAACAGCACCGCGACGAACACATAGAAGTGCCGTGGGTCGGCCAGGTCGACCAGCAAATGGCCGGCAATTTCGATGTTGGGCCGGGGCACATCGAGCAGGCCGTTGTCACCGCCGGTCCAGCCGCTGAGGGTGTAGGCCAGGAAGTAGGCCATCTGGCTGAAGGCCAGGGTCAGCATGACGAAGTAGATACCCGTGCGGCGGATCGCCAGGGCGCCTACCAGCAGCGCCAGGAAGGCACCGAACACGGCTGCGCCCAGCAGCGCGGCGAACATGCCCCACTGCAGGTGGATCATCAGCAGCGCCGCGCCATAGGCGCCTACGCCAAAGAAGATGCCCTGGCCGAACGACAGCAGGCCGGTGTAGCCGAGCAGCAGGTTGCAGGCCAGCGCCGCCAGGGCAAAGATCAGGATCTCGGTGGCCAGGGTGGCCGATGGCAGCAGCAGCGGCAGCGCCACCAGGCTGGCGACCACCAGCAACAGCAGGGCCGGGGCGCCGCCCTTGGCGACTGGCAATGGGTTTTTCTCGCTCATCTCAGGCTCTCCCGAACAGGCCATAGGGACGGACCAGGATCACTGCGGCCATGGCGCCGTAGATCATCAGGCTGGCGCCTTGCGGCCAGAGGCTGGTCATCATGCTTTGCACCACACCCACCAGCAGGCCGCCGACCAGGGCGCCGCCGAACGAGCCCATGCCGCCGATCACCACCACCACGAAGGCGATGCCGAGGATTTCCGGGCCGACGAAGGGCTGGGCGCCACGCAGCGGTGCGAACAGCACGCCCGCCACGCCGGCCAGGCCCACGCCCAGGGCGAAGGTCAGGGAGAACAGGCGGAAGATGTTGGTGCCCAGCAGCGATACGGTTTCGGTGCTTTCGCTGCCGGCCCGCACCAGGGCGCCGAAGCGGGTGCGCTCCAGCAGCAGCCACAGGCCAAGGCCGATCAGCGCGGCGAAACCGATCAGGAACAGCCGGTAGTAGGGGTAGATGAAGTCACCGACGATCAGCACCCCGCGCAGCTCCGGCGGCACGGCGATGTTCTTGCCCACCGGGCCCCAGATCAGTACCGAGGCTTCCTGGATGATCAGCGCAATACCGAGGGTGACGAGGATCTGGAAGGTGTGCGGCAGGTGGTAGATGCGTTTGATCAGCAGACGCTCGACCGCCCAGGCCAGCGCCGCCACCACCAGCGGTGCGATCAGCAGGGCCAGCCAGAAGTTGCCAGTAATGGCCACGGCGGTGTAGCACAGGTAGGCGCCCAGCAAGAAGAACGCGCCGTGGGCGAAGTTGACGAAGTTGAGCAGGCCGAAAATGATCGTCAGGCCCACGGCGATGAGGAAGTAGATCATCCCCAGGCCCAGGCCGTTGAGCAGTTGGAACAGGTACAAATCGAGCATGAGCGTGCCCTCGACAGCGCGCGGTGCGGCTGCCTGTACGAGTGTTTGTGACTGACGCCGCGGCTTCAGGCCAGGGCGCAACCGGTGTGGTCGACTTCGACGAACGAGCGGCCCGAGCTGATGACTTCGGCCAGGTCGTCCTCGTCGCGCATCTGCCCCTGGGGCTTGCCGCGCAGCAGGTAGTAATCCTTGAGCACCTGGTGGTCACCCGGGCGGATCAGTTCTTCGCCGGTCGGGCCCTGGAAGCGCATGCCCTGCAATGCCGCGGACACGGCGGCGCCATCCAGGCTGCCGGCCTTGATGATGGCTTCGAGCATGACCTTGGTGCCGATGTAGTCGGCCGCCAGCGGGTAGTTGGGGTTGATGCCATAGGCCTTGCGGGTGGCAGCGACCAGCTGCTTGTTCAGTGGGGTATCGACCTGGTGCCAGTACTGCGCGCCCAGGTACACGCCTTCGAGCACGTCGCTGCCCAGCTCCTGGAACTGGTCGAGGCCGGCGGACCACACAATCAGCACTTTCATGCGCTCCTTGATGCCGAAGTTCACTGCCTGGCGCAGGGCATTGGACGCCTGGCTGCCGAAGTTGAGCAGCACCAGCACGTCGGGCTTGGCGGCGATGGCGTTGGTCAGGTAGCCGGAAAACTCCTGCTCCTGCAGCGAGTGGTAGCTGTTGCCGATGTGTTCCACACCGAGCTCGGCGAACACCTTGCGGGCGTTGTCCAGCAGGGCATCGCCGAACACGTATTGCGGGGTGATGGTGTACCAGCGCTTGGCCTGTGGCAGCTGGTGGATCATCGGCACCAGCGTTTCGCGGATGGCGCCGTAGGTGGGCACCGACCAGCGGAAGGTCGAGGCATTGCAGTCCTTGCCGGTGATTTCGTCAGCGCCGACCGGGGTCATGAACACGCCGCCGGCCTTGTGGATTTCCTTCGACACCGCCAGTGCCGAGGACGACAGGGTGCAGCCCTGGAAGAAGCGGGCGCCATCCTGGCCGATGGCTTCCTGCACCTTGCGCACCGCCTTGCCGGCGTTGCCTTCGGTGTCGATGACCTTGTACTTGAGCGGGTGGCCGAGCAGTTGCGGGTATTCGGCGATGGCCAGGCGTGAGCCCATGTCGGCGTACTTGCCGTAGCTGGCGAAGGCGCCAGACATGGATTTGAGCCCATAGAAGGTCAATGGTTGGTCGGCGAATGCCCGGTGCGCCCCCAGGGGGAGGCTACCTAAGGCACCCAGGGCAAGGCCTGCCTTGAGCAGGGTACGTCTTTGCATGAGTAACTCCTTGGTTGTGGTTATTAGGCAGGAGTGGCAATGACAAAGCGGGTACGGCCGGGCCTGTGTGCAGGCCTCTTTCCAGGCGGATCAGTGGTGGTGTTCGAACTCCAGCAGGAAGTTGCGGGCAACCTCGCCTTCCAGCGCGGTCATGTGGTGTTCGGCGTCGCACATGTGTTCGTGCATCAGCCGGCGTACGGCGGGCTCGTCGCTGGCGCGCAGGGCGGTCAGCAATTGCTTGTGGTAGGCGATGTTGGCAGCGGCGAACTGCTGGCGCTTGGGCAGGTAGGCCTTTTTCAGCACCACCAGGTCGCGCAGCAGGTCGTTGAGGAACACCGCCATGAAACGCAGCAACGGGTTGGGGCAGCGGTCGGCCAGCAGGGTGTGGAATTCCAGCTCCGCCAGGCGCTGTTCGCGCTGGCCATCCTCGCTGTCTTCCGGGGCGCTGCAGAAGTCGATGTTGGCCTGCAGCGCGGCGTAGTCGGCTTCGCTCAGCTTGCCCATTACCGATACCGCCAGCTCCACCTCGATGACCTTGCGCAACTGGTACACCTGTTCGCCGTCCAGGTGCTGGAAGTGCAGGTAGTTGCGCAGCGCGCGGCTGGCAGGTTCGGTGCCGACTTCATTGAGGTAGGCGCCGCCGCTCGGGCCTGTGCGGGTGCTGACCAGGCCCTCGACCTCCAGGGCCTTGAGCGCTTCGCGGGCGGTTCCCTTGGAGCACTCGAAATGCTCCATCAACTCACGCTCGGTGGGCAGGCGGTCGCCGGGGTGCAGCGCTTCGGTGACGATCGAGCGCTTGACCGATTCGACGATCACATCGGACAGCTTCTGGCGCTTGCGTTTGGGTTTGAGCATTTCGCTATTTTTCATATTTATGCGGATAAATAGGATTTAGCGAGTTTTGCCGGGGTGGGTCAATGCTGGCGGCGGGGGAGGGGTCGCAAATGGTGCGAAAGGGTCGGGGAGGGATAAGTGATGTTGGGATTCACCGCACAACCTGTGGGAGCGGGTTTACCCGCGAATGCTGCAGTGAAGCTACCGACGCATTCGCGGGTGAACCCGCTCCCACAGGGTACTGTGTTCAGTTCTGGCGGCCTGGGCCCTGTTGCAGGTGCGCCTGGCTGCAATACCACTCGTTGCCCTGCTGCAGCGCCCGGTCATTGGGCAGGTGCACGCCGCAATGGGCGCAGCGCACCATCTTCAGCGGCGCATCCAGCTTCGCCTCGGGGTGCGACTGTTGGCTGGCTTTGAACTTGCGCCACAGCCAGAACGCGGCGGCGATCAGGGCGATCCAGAAAAGTAGGCGAACCATGGTGTCCAGCTTGTCGGTTGAAGAAGCCGACAGTCTAGGACGCGGCCAATAAAAAAGGGAGGCCCAAGGCCTCCCTTTCATGTACCGCTGCGTATCAGTCGAACAGACCAAAGGTCATGTAGCTGAACCAGGAGCGGTCTTTCTCGGCTTCCTTCGGCCCTTCCGGCACGATCGGGTCACCATTTTCGTCAGTCGGCAGCAGCTCACGCGGCATCTCGTCACGCGCGTCCTGGAACTGCTTGACCACGTCCTGGTTGGCGCGGGTTTCACCCGGCGGCAGCGGGGTTTCGGTTTCGATCAGGCCCAGGGTCGCCTTGGACAGCCAGCCGCGGCCGTCAGACTCGGTCTGCTTTGGCTGGAACTCGCCATCTGCCAGGCTCGGGTGGTCCGGGTAGTTGAGCTTGAGGGTTTCCAGGCTGGTGGCGGCCAGTTCGTCCAGGTGCATCTTCTGGTACGCCTCGACCATCACCGCCAGGCCGTCGCCGACCGATGGGGTTTCCTGGAAGTTCTCCACCACGTAGCGGCCACGGTTGGCGGCGGCTACATAGGCCTGGCGGCTCAGGTAGTAGTCGGCCACGTGGATTTCGTACGAGGCCAGCAGGTTGCGCAGGTAGATCATGCGCTGCTTGGCGTCGGGCGCGTAGCGGCTGTTGGGGAAGCGGCTGGTCAGCTGGGCGAACTCGTTGTACGAGTCGCGGGCAGCACCCGGGTCACGCTTGGTCATGTCCAGCGGCAGGAAGCGCGCCACCAGGCCACGGTCCTGGTCGAACGAGGTCAGGCCCTTGAGGTAGTAGGCATAGTCGACGTTCGGGTGCTGCGGGTGCAGGCGGATGAAGCGCTCGGCAGCCGACTTGGCAGCCTCTGGCTCGGAGTTCTTGTAGTTGGCGTAGATCAGCTCGAGCTGCGCCTGGTCGGCATAGCGGCCGAACGGGTAGCGCGACTCCAGGGCCTTGAGCTTGTTCACGGCGCTGGTGTAGCTGGAGTTGTCCAGGTCAGCTTGCGCCTGCTGATACAGCTCGGCCTCGCTGAGGTTCTCGTCAATCACTTCTTTATTGGAGGAACAGGCCGCGGTGAGCCCGAGGATGGCGATCAGCAGCAGGTGTTTCACTTGCATGGCGGCTTGCGTCCCTTTGACGGCCGCTGTCTTGGGCGGTGCCGTCCT
Organism: Pseudomonas sp. LSJ-87; assembly: GCF_032971465.1. Taxonomy (NCBI): domain Bacteria; kingdom Pseudomonadati; phylum Pseudomonadota; class Gammaproteobacteria; order Pseudomonadales; family Pseudomonadaceae; genus Pseudomonas; species Pseudomonas sp. LSJ-87. The sequence continues at coordinate 25,829 of NZ_JAWJYQ010000067.1, forward strand.
GTTATGATGAGCGCCCCGGCCAACCCCGGGACAAAAGAAGTCGTATTTAACCACAAGCTCGCAGCCGAAACCAAAGGCTGTGCGCCCGCCGAATCGAGCATGTCCGAGATCATTCAACTTAGCGCAGAGGTCCCGTCCGAACTGGGCGGTCAACGCCTCGACCAGGTCGCCGCCCAATTGTTCGCCGAGTACTCGCGTTCCCGGCTGACTTCGTGGATCAAAGAAGGCCGCCTGACGGTCGATGGTGCCGTGGTGCGCCCTCGAGACCTCGTCTATGGTGGCTCGCAACTTGTCCTGGAGGCCGAGCAAGAGGCCCAGGGCGAGTGGGTCGCCGAAGATATCGAGCTGGATATCGTCTACGAAGACGACCATATCATGGTGATCAACAAGCCTGCCGGGCTGGTTGTGCACCCGGCCGCCGGGCATGCCAGCGGGACTTTGCTCAATGCACTGCTGCACCACGTGCCTGACATCGTCAACGTACCGCGTGCCGGTATCGTCCACCGCCTGGACAAGGACACCACCGGCCTGATGGTGGTGGCCAAGACCTTGCAGGCGCAGACCCGGCTGGTCGAGCAGATGCAGGCGCGCAAGGTCAGCCGCATCTACGAGTGCATCGTGATTGGCGTGGTCACTGCCGGCGGCAAGATCGATGCCCCGATCGGCCGCCACGGCGGCATGCGCCAGCGCATGGCGGTCACCGACGGCGGCAAGCCGGCGGTCAGCCACTACCGTGTGCTCAAGCGCTTCCGCTCGCACACCCACGTGCGGGTCAAGCTGGAAACCGGCCGTACCCACCAGATTCGCGTGCACATGGCTCACGTTGGCTTCCCGTTGGTCGGCGACCAGACCTACGGCGGGCGCTTCCGCATTCCGCCGGCAGCCAGCCCGACCATGGTCGAGGCGGTGAAAACCTTCCCGCGCCAGGCACTGCATGCGCGCTTCCTGGCATTGGCCCACCCGATTACCGGTGAAGTCATGAAGTGGGAATCGCCGCTGCCGGATGACTTCGTCTGGTTGCTGTCGCTGCTGAACCAGGACCGCGAGAGCTTTGTCGGATGAGTGACCTGACGCAGTCGCTGCTGTTCCCCGACTGGCCGGCCCCGGCCTCGGTGCGCGCCTGTGTCACCACCCGCCTGGGCGGCATCAGCCTGCCGCCCTATGAAACCTTCAACCTTGGCGACCATGTAGGGGACGACCCTGCCGCGGTGGCCGAGAACCGTCGTCGCCTGGGCGACGAATTCGCCATCCAGCCGGCCTGGCTCAAGCAGGTGCATGGGCTGGTGGTGGCGGATGCCGACCCGGCCGTGGTGGCCGAGGCCGACGCCAGCTGGACCGACCAGCCTGGCATTGCCTGCACCGTGATGACTGCCGATTGCCTGCCTGCGCTGTTCTGCGACCGGGCCGGTACCCGCGTGGCCGCGGCGCATGCTGGCTGGCGCGGGCTTGCCGGTGGTGTGCTGGAGGCCACCTTGGATCGCCTGGCACTGCCGCCCGAAGAGGTGCTGGTGTGGTTGGGGCCGGCGATTGGCCCGCAGGCGTTCGAAGTGGGGCTGGAGGTGCGTGATGCCTTTACGGCGGTGCACCCTGAAGCGGCCAGGGCCTTTGTCGATGGTGCCCGGCCGGGCAAGTTGATGGCCGACATCTATGAGCTGGCGCGTATTCGTTTGGCGGCGCGCGGGGTGACTGCTGTTTACGGCGGTGGCTTGTGCACGGTCAGCGATGAGCGGTTCTTCTCCTATCGCCGTACCCCTCAGGGGGGGCGCTTTGCTTCCCTGGTGTGGCTGGAGCCGCGCTAGCCTGCACCGGCCTCTTCGCGGGTGAACCCGCTCCCACAGGATAATCACAGACCCTGAGAGCGGAGCAGTACTTGTGGGAGCGGGTTCACCCGCGAATGGCCCAGCACTAATCCAACAGGTTGACCCCGGTCAACCCCGCTACGCTTGAATCTTCCAGAATCAGCCTTATCTATAAGGTCATCTCAGGCAGGTTTCTTCATAAACAGGCGCTGTCCATCGCTCCGACCTGCCCTTTAAAGGAAGGTATCCCATGCGAATAGACCGTTTGACCAGCAAGCTGCAGCTTGCAATATCCGATGCCCAATCCCTGGCCGTTGGCATGGACCATCCTGCCATCGAGCCCGTGCACCTGTTGCAGGCACTGCTCGAGCAGCAGGGCGGTTCGATCAAGCCGCTGCTGATGCAAGTAGGCTTCGACATCAACAGCCTGCGCCAGGCGCTGGTGAAAGAACTCGACCAGCTGCCGAAAATCCAGAACCCCACCGGCGACGTGAACATGTCGCAGGACCTGGCGCGCCTGCTCAACCAGGCCGACCGCCTGGCCCAGCAGAAGGGTGACCAGTTCATTTCCAGCGAACTGGTGCTGCTGGCCGCCATGGACGAGAACAGCAAGCTCGGCAAGCTGTTGTTGAGCCAGGGCGTGACCAAGAAGGCCCTGGAAAATGCCATCAACAACCTGCGCGGCGGCGCGGCCGTCAACGACGCCAACGCCGAGGAATCGCGCCAGGCGCTGGACAAGTACACCGTCGACCTGACCAAGCGTGCCGAAGAAGGCAAGCTGGACCCGGTGATCGGCCGTGACGACGAAATTCGCCGTACCGTGCAGGTGCTGCAACGCCGTACCAAGAACAACCCGGTGCTGATCGGTGAGCCTGGCGTAGGCAAGACCGCCATCGCCGAAGGCCTGGCCCAGCGCATCATCAATGGTGAAGTGCCCGACGGCCTCAAGGGCAAGCGCCTGCTGGCGCTGGACATGGGCGCGCTGATTGCCGGTGCCAAGTACCGCGGCGAGTTCGAAGAGCGCCTCAAAGGCCTGCTGAACGAGCTGTCCAAGCAGGAAGGCCAGATCATCCTGTTCATCGACGAGCTTCACACCATGGTCGGCGCCGGCAAAGGCGAGGGCGCCATGGATGCCGGCAACATGCTCAAGCCGGCCCTGGCCCGTGGCGAGCTGCACTGCGTTGGCGCCACCACGCTGAACGAGTACCGCCAGTTCATCGAGAAGGACGCGGCCCTGGAGCGCCGCTTCCAGAAGGTGCTGGTCGAGGAGCCGAGCGAGGAAGACACCATCGCCATCCTGCGTGGCCTGAAGGAGCGCTATGAAGTGCACCACAAGGTGGCCATCACCGACGGCGCCATCATTGCTGCGGCCAAGCTCAGCCACCGCTACATCACCGACCGCCAGCTGCCGGACAAGGCCATCGACCTGATCGACGAAGCGGCCAGCCGCATCCGCATGGAGATCGACTCCAAGCCGGAAGTGCTCGACCGCCTCGACCGTCGCCTGATCCAGCTGAAGGTGGAATCGCAGGCGCTGAAGAAGGAAGAGGACGAAGCGGCGAAAAAACGCCTGGAGAAGCTGACCGAGGAGATCGACCGGCTGGAGCGTGAGTACGCCGACCTGGAAGAAATCTGGGCCTCCGAGAAGGCCGAGGTGCAGGGCTCGGCGCAGATCCAGCAAAAGATCGAGCAGGCCCGCCAGGAGCTGGAGACCGCCCGTCGCAAAGGCGACCTGAGCCGCATGGCCGAGCTGCAGTACGGGGTGATCCCGGACCTGGAGCGCAGCCTGCAGATGGTCGACCAGCACGGCAAGACCGAAAACCAGTTGCTGCGCAACAAGGTCACCGAGGAAGAAATTGCCGAAGTGGTGTCGAAGTGGACCGGTATCCCGGTGGCCAAGATGCTCGAAGGCGAGCGTGAAAAGCTGCTGAAGATGGAAGAGCTGCTGCACCAGCGCGTGATCGGCCAGGGCGAGGCGGTAACCGCGGTGGCCAACGCCGTGCGCCGTTCGCGTGCCGGGCTGTCCGACCCGAACCGGCCGAGTGGCTCGTTCCTGTTCCTTGGCCCGACCGGGGTGGGCAAGACCGAGCTGTGCAAGGCGCTGGCCGAGTTCCTGTTCGACACCGAAGAGGCGATGGTGCGCATCGACATGTCCGAGTTCATGGAGAAGCATTCCGTGGCTCGCCTGATCGGTGCCCCACCAGGCTATGTAGGGTATGAAGAGGGCGGTTACCTGACCGAGGCGGTACGGCGCAAGCCATACTCGGTGGTGCTGCTGGACGAGGTGGAGAAGGCCCACCCGGATGTGTTCAACGTGCTGCTGCAGGTGCTGGAAGACGGCCGCCTGACCGACAGCCACGGGCGCACCGTGGACTTCCGCAACACCGTGATCGTGATGACCTCCAACTTGGGCTCGGCGCAGATCCAGGAACTGGTGGGTGACCGCGAGGCACAGCGTGCGGCGGTGATGGATGCGGTGGGTTCGCACTTCCGTCCGGAGTTCATCAACCGTATCGACGAAGTGGTGGTGTTCGAGCCACTGGGCCGCGAGCAGATTGCCGGCATTACCGAAATCCAGCTGGGCCGCCTGCGCAGCCGCCTGCTGGAGCGCGAACTGTCGCTGAGCTTGAGCCCGGAGGCGTTGGACAAGCTGATTGCCGTGGGTTACGACCCGGTGTATGGCGCACGGCCGCTGAAGCGGGCCATCCAGCGCTGGATCGAAAACCCGTTGGCGCAGTTGATCCTGGCAGGCAAGTTCATGCCGGGGACGGCGATTACCGCCAAGGTGGAGGGCGATGAAATCGTCTTCGGCTGATCTGTTTCACCATGAGCCCCGCATCTGCGGGGCTTTTTTTTGCCTGTGCCGTACCTGTGGGAGCGGGCATGCCCGCGAAGAGGCCCTCACAGCCCCAGCAAATCCGGGCCTTTCCGGCTTCCTGGATAACTTGCTGAAATTTTTGAAATTTTTGCTTGCATCTAAAATCGAGTGCCCCTAATATACGCCGCGTTGTCAGGCACTAAGCGAATCACCAGCAACATCGGTGACCGCAAAACAACTTACAAATCAGTAAGTTGAATGAAAAAAAGTGGTTGACAAGCAAAACGAAGAATGTAGAATAGCCGGCCTCAGCAGCGACAACGCGAAAGCGGGTAGCCAAAGAGACCGAAGCTAACACAAGCTTCGAAGCTGTAAAGATGTACCGAAGTTCAGTTCCGCGATAGCTCAGTCGGTAGAGCAAATGACTGTTAATCATTGGGTCCCTGGTTCGAGTCCAGGTCGCGGAGCCAATCTCGGGGTGTAGCGCAGTCCGGTAGCGCGCCTGCTTTGGGAGCAGGATGTCAGGAGTTCGAATCCCCTCACCCCGACCATTTTCCGGGTCGTTAGCTCAGTTGGTAGAGCAGTTGGCTTT
>NZ_JAWJYQ010000068.1:0-21256 GCF_032971465.1 Pseudomonas sp. LSJ-87
ACAGGCAGCACAAGACAGTTGCTCCCTCCTCGATCGCATCGGCCTAAAGCCATGCGCCATCCCTGTGGGAGCTGGCTTGCCGGCGATCAGGCCAGAACAGGCAGCACAAGACAGTTGCTCCCTCCTCGACCGCATCGGCCTCAAGCCATGCGCTGTCCCTGTGGGAACTGAGGTCAACCCATGCTGATCGACGAAGAACTGACACTGAAGAAGCTGGAAACCTTCCTCGCCTTCATGCGCACCGGCAACCTCGGCCGCGCCGCCGCCGAGCTGGCCACCAGCGCCGTCAGCGTGCACCGTGCCATCCACTCGCTGGAAAGCGCACTGCGCTGCCCGCTGTTCAAGCACGAAGGCCGCCAGCTGATCCCGCTGGAAAGCGCCTACGTACTGGAAAAGAAAGCCCGCCAGCTGATCCAGGACGCCGAGCAGATGGTCCGCCTTACCCGCGAGGCCGCCGGCTTCTACGCCGAGCGCTTCCGCCTGGGCGCGCTCTACTCGCTGACGGTGAAAACCGTGCCCAAGCTGGTCATGGGCCTCAAGCTGCGCCGCAGCGAACTCAACATCGACCTGACCCTGGGCTCCAACGTCGACCTGCTACAGCGCCTGAAGAACCACGAACTGGAGGCCATCCTCGTGTCGCTCGACGAAAGCGTCAGCGACCCGGCCTGCGAGCAGCTGCCGCTGTTCTCCGACGATATCTTCCTTGCCGTGCCCATCGATTCACCCTTCGCCGAGCAGGCCGAAGTGGACCTGGCCGACCTGGCCGACTCCACCTTCATCACCCTGACCCAGGGCTTTGCCACCCACCGCGATGGCGCCCGGGTGTTCCAGCAGGCCGGCTTCGAACCCAAGGTGGCCATGCAGGTGAACGATATCTTCACCCTGCTGAGCATGGTCAGCTCGGGCGTGGGCTTTGCCCTGCTGCCCGGGCGTATCGCGGCGGTGTACGAAAACCGGGTCAGGCTGATTGCACTGAAGCCGCAATATCGCTTGCAGCAGCATATCGGCGTGGTGTTCCTCAAGGCGCGGGAGCGGGAGCCGAACCTGCTGGCGTTGCTGGCGGAATGCAGGATGTACAGCCTGGAGCGCTGAGGGGCCTCGGAACACAGCCTCTTTTGTTGTTTGCTGCACTGGCCTCTTCGCGGGTGAACCCGCTCCCACAGGTACCGAGCAAGCCTCGGGCAATGCACTTACCCTGTGGGAGCGGGTTTACCCGCGAAGAGGCCGGCACAGGCTGACTCAAACCACCAAGGCCCGCTGCACCTCCCCCACCGTTGTAGCCAGGCTGTTCAGGTGCAGGTTCAACACCCGCTCCACCGGCGCCTGGTCCAGCGGCCAGTGCAAGGCAATGCTCCCGGCCAGGCGCCCTTCGGCATGCACCGGCAGGGCTATCGCGCGGATCAGGAACGGCAAGCGCACCGGGTACTCCCAGTGCCCTTCGGTGCGCTGGCCGAACCCCTTGTTCGCTTCCTCCTCGATGTCGCGCAGCACCGTCTCGTCGCCCACCCGCGCATGGGCCGCCAGGCGCTGCACTTCATCGACCGCCAACTCACCCAGGCACGCCCGCCCCATCGCCGAGTGGAACAGGCTGGCATGATGGCCGACGATCTGGCAGGTGTGCGGGTAGCGTTTGCGCAATACCTGGGGGATGGCGCTTTCCATCACCTCCAGCCGCTCGCCGTCGAAACATGACAGGTCAACCACCAACCCGGTGCGCTCGCTCAACTCCAGCAACATGGGCGCGGCGTGTTCCACCAGGCGCCGCTTGAAACGCAGCTGGCGGTCACCGAACAGGCGTCGCGCGCACAGCCGGTAACGCCGGTCGCTGAGGCCGCGGTAGACCCAGCCTTGCTCCTGCAAGGTGGCGAGCATGCGCGACACCGTGGCCTTGGGCAGCGCCGTCAGGTAATGCAGTTCTTCCAGGCCCAGCGCCTGGTGTTCGCCAAGCAGGTCGACGATGGCCAGCGCCCGCTCCACCGAACGCACGCCGCCACTGTCTGCCGTGATGCCCATGAGTGTGACCTCCCTGTAGCTGGATGGTCAGGATAGCCAGCAAGATCCGCGCCTGCCCAGCTGTTTCATGGCGCTTGCAGGCTCTGGGGTGGGCGCCGCGCAACCCAACGGGTGAGCTGTTCATGGGCATGGGCCAGCTGCAACACCGCATGGTCGGCCTGGGCCGGGCCGATGATCTGCAGGCCCATGGGCAACCCGGCAGCGTTGAAACCGACCGGTACGCTGATGCTCGGCAAACCGGCCAGGGTCGGCCCTATCACCACTTCCATCCAGCGGTGATAGGTGTCCATCGCCCGCCCGCCGACCACCGTTGGCCAAGGTTGCCGTGCATCGAATGGGAACACCTGGGCCGACGGCAACAGCAGGTAATCGTAACGCTCGAACAGCTGGCCCAGCGCGCGGTACCAGTCGCTGCGGGCCACCGAAGCCTGGTACACCACCGCCGCGCTCAGTTGCAGGCCACCCTCCACCTCCCACTGCGCCTCGGGCTTGAGCAGCGTGCGCTTGCCCGGGTCGGCATAGGCGGCAGCGAGGTTGCCGTGCACCAGGAAGTGGCGATGGGTCAGCCAGCACTGCCACAAACGCGCCAGGTCGAACACCGGCTGGCAGGCCTCGACCCGGCAGCCCAGTTCGGCGAAGTCTGCCAGGGCCGCTTCGCACAGGCTCAGCACCCCGTCATCCATCGCCAGGTAACCGTCGTAGTCGCCCAGCCAGCCAACCCGCACGCCGCGGAAATCGCGCTGCAACCCGGCGGCAAAATCGCGCCGGCCCTCGCCCAGCGACAACGGCGCCCGCGCATCGAAACCCGCCTGGGTCGACAACAGCCGCGCCACATCCACCACGCTGCGGCCCATCGGCCCCTCGGTGGCCAGCTGCTGCACGAACAGTTCCGGCGCCGGCCCGTGGGGTACGCGGCCCTGCGACGGGCGCAGGCCATACACGTTGTTGAACGCCGCCGGGTTGCGCAGCGAGCCCATCATGTCGCTGCCGTCGGCGACCGGCAGCAGGCGCATGGCCAGCGCCGCCGCCGCCCCACCGCTGCTGCCCCCGGCCACCTTGCCCGGGTCGTAGGCGTTGGTGGTGGTGCCGAACAGGGTGTTGTAGGTCTGCGAACCAAGGCCGAATTCCGGCACATTGCTCTTGCCCACGATCAGCGCACCACTGGCCCGCACCCGCGCCACACTGATCGCGTCCTGCTCGGGCACCTGCTCGGCGAACAGCGGCGAGCCCAACGTGGTGCGCAGCCCGGCAGTGGCGGCCAGGTCCTTGATCGCCTGGGGCATGCCATGCATCCAGCCGCGCGAATGGCCACGGCCCAGCTCGCGGTCACGCTCATCGGCCTCGGCCAACAGCGCCTCTGCCGGGCGCAGCGACACCAGCGCATTGACCTGCGGGTTGAAGCGTTCGATATGCGCCAGATAAGCCTGCATCACCTCCCGGCACGACATCTGACGGGCATGGATGGCCCGGGACAATGCCTCGGCATCGAGGGCAACGATGGGGTCGATGGCTAGCGGCATCACGGTTTCACTCCAAGGTTGAAAGCGGCAGGCTTGCCCGCGCGCGGGGCTTCTTTCAGGCAATAGGTGCCCAGCAGTGTCAGCAGGCAGGCGAACAGCACATAGAACGATGGCGCCACCGGGGTACCGAGCACCTTGCTCAGCCAGGTGACGATCAACGGGGCGAAGCCGCCGAACACCATCACCGCCACGTTATAGGCCACCGACACACCGGTAGAACGCACCTCGACCGGGAACTGCTCGGCCAGGGCCGTGGGCGCCGGCCCGAAGAAGCCACCGATGGCGGTGCACAACAGCAGTTGCATCACCAGCAGGCGCTCCAGCGACGGCGCGGCAGCCACCCACACATACAACGGGTAGACCATGACGAAGAACGCCAGGGTGAAGGCCATCAGCACCGGGCGCCGCCCCAGCCGGTCAGACAACGCCCCGGACAGCGGGATCACCACGGTCATCAGCCCAACCGCAAGCATCTGCACCAGCAGCACCTGGTCCAGCGGCAGGCCGAGGTTCTTGTGGGCGAAGGTCGGCATGTTCACCAGCACCACGTAGAACGACACCGTCGCGCCACAGGCCAGGCCCATCGATACCAACAGGCTGCGCCGATGCTCACGCAGCACCTGCCACAGGCTGGGCGACTGGCCCTTGGCCTGGCGGCGCGCCTCGATGAACTCCTCGGGCTCTTCCATGTGCTTGCGAATCCACAGCCCCACCGGGCCAATCAGCAGGCCGAGCACGAACGGGATACGCCAGCCCCAGCTGTCCAGCGCCGCAGGCGTGCACAAGTGGGTGACCAGGGCCACCATCGCCGCCCCGGAGAACACCGCCAGGCACTGCCCCACCAGCTGCCACGAGCCATACAGGCCCTTGCGGTGGGCCGGCGCGCTCTCCACCAGGAAGGCCGTGGCGCTGGCGTACTCGCCGCCGGTGGCAAAACCCTGCAGCATGCGCGCCACCACGATCAGCATCGGCGCGGCCATGCCGATGGCCAGGTAGTCGGGGGCAAAGGCGATCATGGCAATGGACACGGTCATCAGCCGGATGATCATCTGCATCGCCGCCTTGCGGCCCTTGCGGTCGGAATACATGCCCAGCAGCACGCCGCCCACCGGGCGCATGAAAAAGCCGACGCCGAAGGTGGCCAGGGCCATCAGCAGCGAGGCGTATTCATCGTCGGAGGGGAAGAACTGCCGGGCGATGATGCTGGCCAGAAAGCCGTACACGATAAAGTCATACCACTCCAGGGCGTTGCCGATGACGGCGGCGACCACTTGCCGGGTACGCGACACGCCGGTGCTCGAAGTCTGCATAGGAAACACTCCACACAATGATTGGGTGATCGCCCAGGCGCGGTCGCGCCCGGGTTCCAGCGGCAGTCGTCAAAAGGAAAGGTCAGGCGGGCGCGAGCCAGCGCTCTGCCAGCGCGCCCCAGTAGGCGGCGCCGGTCAGCAGGATGTCGTCGTTGAAGTCGTAGGCCGGGTTGTGCACCATCGGCCGCGATACGCCATTGCCGATGAACAGGTAGGCGCCCGGGCAGCGTTGCAGCATCCAGGCGAAGTCTTCGCTGCCCATCAGCTTGCGGGTGTTGCCATCCACTGCTTCGGCACCGAGCAATTCCACCCCCACCTGCCGGGCGAAGGCATTTTCCGCGGCATGGTTGACCAACACCGGGTAGGCCGGGCGGTGTTCGAGGGTGGCGCGGCAGCCAAAGCTCTCGGCCTGGCTGACGATAATGGCCCGCACCCGCTCCAGGGTCTGCGCCCGCACCTCGGCGTTCAGCGCGCGCAGGCTCAGGCGCAGCAGCGCCTGCTGCGGGATCACGTTGGCCGCTTCGCCGGCCTGCAAGGCGCCGACGGTAACCACGGCCGCCTCCTGCGCATCGATATTGCGCGCCACCACGGTTTGCAGGGCCATCACCACACTGGCCGCCGCCACCAGCGGGTCGACGGTCAGGTGGGGCATCGAGCCATGGCCGCCAACCCCGTCGAGGGTCACCGTGAGCAGGTCTTGCGAGGCCATCATCGGCCCTTCGCGGAAGCCCAGGTGCCCGGCCGGCAGCCCGGGCATGTTGTGCATGCCGAACAGTGCATCGCAAGGGAAGCGCTCCAGCAGGCCGTCAGCCAGCATCGCCTCGGCGCCACCCTGGCCCTCCTCGGCCGGCTGGAAGATCAGCGTCAGCGTGCCGTCGAACTGCCGGGTCGCCGCCAGGTAGCGCGCGGCGCCAAGCAGCATGGTGGTATGCCCGTCATGGCCGCAGGCGTGCATGCAGCCCTGGTGCTGGCTGCTGTACGCGACGCCGGTAGCCTCGTGGATGGGCAGCGCGTCCATGTCGGCGCGCAGGCCCAGGCGGCGTGGGCTGCTGCCATTGCGCAGTACGCCGACCACGCCGGTCTTGCCGATACCGGTGTGCACTTCATAGCCCCATTCTTCGAGCAGTCGGGCAACCAGCGCCGAAGTGCGGCTTTCTTCGAAGCCCAGTTCCGGGTGAGCGTGGATATCGTGACGGATTGCGTGCAGGTCGCTGGCCACATCGTTCAGCCAGGCCAGGATGTGCTGATGTCGGGACATGTAGAGTCTCCTCGCGCGGGTGGTTTCCCGTTCTTGTTGTTCGCCTTGAGGTCACGACGGGTAAGGCAGGTCGTGCTTGACTGACAGATAAGCGCGAGGAAGCTGGGAGCACAATCGAATCTGGTTTCACACGGTGGAACACAAAGTCGTGCCTTTGCTGTTACCTTGAGCGCACTGTTCAGCCAAAGCCAAGGACTGCGTCATGCCCCCACGCCCCACCACCCCCACCGGTTTCATCCGCGTCCGTGGCGCCCGCGAACACAACCTCAAGAACATCGATGTCGATATCCCCCGTGACGCTCTGGTGGTGTTCACCGGCGTGTCCGGCTCGGGCAAGTCCTCGCTGGCCTTCTCCACCCTCTACGCCGAAGCCCAGCGCCGCTACTTCGAATCGGTCGCGCCCTATGCCCGGCGCCTGATCGACCAGGTCGGCGTGCCGGACGTCGACGCCATCGAAGGCCTGCCCCCAGCCGTGGCCCTGCAGCAGCAACGCGGCACGCCGAGTGCACGTTCCTCGGTGGGCAGCGTGACCACCCTGTCCAGTTCGATCCGCATGCTCTACTCCCGCGCCGGCCACTACCCCGCCGGCCAGGCGATGCTGTATGCCGAGGATTTCTCTCCCAACACGCCGCAGGGCGCCTGCCCGGAATGCCATGGCATGGGCCGGGTCTACGAAGTGAACGAAGCGACCATGGTCCCCGACCCGTCGCTGACCATCCGCGAGCGCGCCGTGGCGGCGTGGCCGATGGCCTGGCAGGGCCAGAACCTGCGCGACATCCTGGTGACGCTGGGCTACGACGTCGATACCCCCTGGCGCGACCTGCCACAGGCGCAGCGCGACTGGATCCTGTTCACCGAAGAAACGCCCACCGCGCCGGTGTATGCCGGGCTGACCCCGGCGCAGACCCGCGCCGCCCTCAAGCGCAAGCTAGAGCCCAGCTACCAAGGGACGTTCATGGGTGCCCGGCGTTACGTGCTGCACACCTTCATGCACTCGCAAAGCGCGCAGATGCGCAAGCGCGTTGCCCAGTTCATGCGCCCCAGCCCGTGCCCGCTGTGCCAGGGCAAGCGCCTGAAGCGCGAGGCCCTGGGGGTGACCTTCGCCGGCCTGGATATCGCCGAGCTGTCGCACCTGTCGCTGCAGGCGCTGGCCGAGGTGTTCCGCAAGGTGGCGGCAGCAGATTACCTGGCACAACAGCAGGACGACCTGACCCTGGAAAAGCGCCTGGCTGCCCAACGCATCGCCAACGAGCTGCTCGAACGCATCGACACCCTGCTCGACCTGGGCCTGGGCTACCTGGCCCTGGAACGCAGCACCCCGACCCTGTCCTCTGGCGAGCTGCAACGCCTGCGCCTGGCCACCCAGCTGAACTCGCAGTTGTTTGGCGTGATCTATGTGCTCGACGAGCCTTCGGCCGGTTTGCACCCGGCCGACAGCGAAGCCCTGTTCGAGGCGCTGCAGCGCCTGAAGCATGCGGGCAACTCGGTCTATGTGGTGGAACACGACCTGGACACCATGCGCCGCGCCGACTGGCTGGTGGATGTAGGGCCTGCCGCTGGCGAGCATGGCGGCACCATCCTCTACAGCGGGCCGCCCACGGGCCTGGCCCAGGTCGAGCAGTCGAGCACCCGGGCCTACCTGTTCAGTGCACCGGCCCAGACCACGCGCGCACCACGCCAGGCCCACGACTGGCTGAAGCTCGAAGGCATCAGCCGCAACAACCTGAACAACCTCAGTGCGCAATTCCCGCTGGGCTGCTTTACCGCCGTTACCGGTATTTCCGGGTCGGGCAAGTCGAGCCTGGTCAGCCAGGCGCTGCTGGAGCTGGTGGGTGCGCACCTGGGCCATGCCGCCCAACGCAACGAGCCCGAAGAGCAGAGCCTGGAAGATGAACCTGAGCAGGCCAGCGGCGGGCATGTGAGCGCGGGCCTTGGCAGCATCAGGCGCCTGGTGCAGGTCGACCAGAAGCCGATCGGCCGTACGCCCCGCTCCAACCTGGCCACCTACACCGGCCTGTTCGACCATGTGCGCAAGCTGTTCGCCGCCACCGAACAGGCCAAGGCAAAAGGCTTCGATGCCGGGCGTTTCTCCTTCAACGTTGCCAAGGGGCGCTGCGAGAACTGCGAGGGCGAAGGCTTCGTCAGCGTCGAGTTGCTGTTCATGCCCAGCGTCTATGCGCCCTGCCCGACCTGCCATGGCGCCCGCTACAACCCGGAAACCCTGGCGGTGAGCTGGCAGGGCATGAACATTGCGCAGGTGCTGCAGCTGACGGTCGACCAGGCCCTGCTGGTGTTCGCCGAACAGCCAGCGGCGCGGCGCTGCCTGCAGGTGCTGCAGGACATCGGCCTGGGCTATCTGCGCCTGGGCCAGCCGGCCACCGAACTGTCCGGCGGCGAGGCGCAGCGCATCAAGCTGGCCACCGAGCTGCAACGCATGGCCCGCGGGGCGACGCTGTATGTACTGGACGAACCCACCAACGGCTTGCACCCGCAGGACATCGACCGGCTGCTGGTGCAGCTCAACCGCCTGGTCGATGGCGGGCACAGCGTGGTGGTGGTCGAGCATGACATGCGAGTGGTGGCGCAGAGCGACTGGGTGATCGACATCGGGCCTGGAGCCGGGGATGCCGGGGGCCAGGTGGTGGTCAGCGGCACGCCACAGGTGGTGGCCGGGTGTGCTGAAAGCCGCACGGCGGAGTTTCTGGCCAAGGCCTTGTAGCGCCTGCACCGGCCTCTTCGCGGGTAAACCCGCTCCCACAGGTACTGCACAGCTTGCAAGATCTGTGGTGAACCTTTGGCTCCCACAGGTACCGCACAGCTTTGCAAGATCTGTGGTGAACCTCTGGCTCCCACAGGTACCGCACAGCTTGCAAGATCTGTGGTGACCCTGTGGGAGCGGGTTTACCCGCGAAGAGGCCGGTGCAGGCTGTAGACTGTTTTTTTGCAACGGCCGCTGAAGTACAGTCTGCCCCATGGACAAATACGCCCCCCGCCAGTGGCTCCCCCACGAAAAACCCAGCCTGCCGGGCTCCCCCTCCACGCCCCTGCACACGCCCGCCAAACGCCTGGCCTACGGCGTAGTCGGGCTGCTGGTGGCGATCACCGGTGGCCTGGGTAACGCGCTAGTCACCGCCAACCTTGTGTTCCTGCAAGGAGCGCTGGGCGCAACCACCGCGGAAATGGCCTGGTTGCCGGCCGCCTACGTGATGACCAACGTGTCCATCAACCTGCTGCTGGTGAAGTTCCGCCAGCAGTTCGGCCTGCGCGCGTTCACCGAGGTGTTCCTTGTGCTCTATGCCCTGGTCACCTTCGCCCACCTGCTGGTCAACGACCTCAACTCGGCCATCGCCGTGCGGGCGGCGCATGGCATGGTCGGTGCCGCGCTCAGCTCGCTGGGGCTGTACTACATGATCCAGGCGTTCCCGGCGCAATGGCGGTTGAAGGCTATGGTGCTGGGCCTGGGCGCCTCGCAGCTGGCGTTGCCGCTGGCACGGATATTTTCCGAAGACCTGCTACAGATCGCCGAATGGCGCGGCCTGTACCTGTTCGAACTGGGCCTGGCGCTGGCCGCGCTGGGCTGCGTGCTGATGCTCAAGCTGCCCCCCGGTGACCGCTTCAAGACCTTCGAGCCGCTGGACTTTCTCACCTTCTCGCTGATGGCCAGCGGCACCGCCCTGCTGTGCGCCGTGCTGTCACTCGGGCGTATCGACTGGTGGCTGGAGGCGCCCTGGATCGGCATGGCCCTGGCGGCCTCCATCGCGCTGATCTTCAGCGGCCTGGCCATCGAGCACAACCGCCAGAACCCGCTGCTGATGACCCGCTGGCTGGGCAGCGGCGCGATCATTCGCCTGGCCCTGTGCGTGGTGCTGATCCGCATGGTCACCTCGGAGCAGTCCACCGGGGCAGTCGGCTTCCTGCAGGCGCTGAACCTGGGCAGCGAGCAGATGCGCACGTTGTACGCGGTCATGCTGCTGGGCGCGGTGGCCGGCCTGGCCAGCAGTGCCTTCACCATCAACCCCAACCACCTGGTGATCCCGCTGTTCATCTCGCTGCTGGCCATGGCCACCGGCGCCTTCATGGATAGCAGTTCGAGCAACCTCACCCGCCCCGCACAGATGTACCTCAGCCAGTTCCTGCTGGCGTTCGGCAGCACCTTCTTCCTCGGCCCGTCCATGGCCCTTGGCATCAGCCATGTGCGCGCCAACCCGCGCAACCTGGTGAGTTTCTCGGTGCTGTTCGGCATCTGCAACAACCTCGGCGGCCTGATTGGCGCGGCACTGCTGGGCACCTTCCAGACCTGGCGGGAAAAATTCCACTCCAGCCACCTGATGGACCGCCTCAGCTACCTGGAACCCTTGGTCACGGCGCGCGTGCAAAGTGGCGGTGCCGGCTACGGCGGCATCATCGCCGACCCG
Organism: Pseudomonas sp. LSJ-87; assembly: GCF_032971465.1. Taxonomy (NCBI): domain Bacteria; kingdom Pseudomonadati; phylum Pseudomonadota; class Gammaproteobacteria; order Pseudomonadales; family Pseudomonadaceae; genus Pseudomonas; species Pseudomonas sp. LSJ-87. The sequence goes on from NZ_JAWJYQ010000068.1 coordinate 10,517, forward strand.
GCCCTGCGCAGCGAAGCCGGCATGCGCCTGCTGGCCAGTGCCGCCACCCGCGAGGCGAATATCATGGCCTACAACGATGTGTTCGTGCTGATCGGCAGCATCGCTATCCTGACCATGATCTGGATCTGTATCCGTAGCACCTGGCTCTGGCACACCAAACGCCGGGCCATTTCCCCTGACTCCACCCCCGGCGCGCCCACCCGATGACCGACGACACCCGCACCACGACCACCACTGCCATCGCCGAAACCCCGGAAGGCGCCACGCCGCCCAGCGAGCCGACCAGCCCGGTGCGTTCGCGGCGGGTGCGTATCCTGTCGTCGATCAGCTTCGCCTGCGTGGCCCTGGCCGGCATCCTGCTGGTGCTGTATGCCTGGCGCCTGCCGCCATTCAGCAGCGCCATCGAAAGCACCGAGAACGCCCTGGTACGTGGCCAGGTGACCATCATCGGGCCGCAGCTGAGCGGCTATATCGTCGATGTGCCGGTGCATGACTTCCAGTTCGTCAAGGCCGGCGACCTGCTGGTGCAACTGGACGACCGCATCTACAAGCAACGCCTGGCCCAGGCCATCGCCCAGCTGCAGCAGCAACAGGCGGCCCTGGCCAACAACCTGCAGCAGCGCAACAGCGCCGAAGCCACCATTGCCCAGCGCCAGGCCGCCATCGGCGATGCCGCCGCCCAGGCAACCAAGGCCAGGGCCGACCTCGGCCGCAACCGGGCGCTGGTCAGCGATGGCTCGGTGTCGCGGCGCGACCTGGACCTGGCCCGGGCCAGCGAAGCCGCAGCGGTCGCCAGCCTGGCCCAGGCCAAGGCGGCACTGGAAATCGCCCGCCAGGACCGCGAAACGGTGGTGGTCAACCGGGCCGCGCTGGAGGCCTCGGTGGAAAACGCCAAGGCCGCCGTGGAACTGGCCCGCATCGACCTCGACAATACCCGCGTCACCGCCCCGCGCGACGGCCAGCTGGGGCAGATCGGCACGCGCTTGGGGGCCTATGTCAATTCCGGTGCGCAGTTGATGGCGCTGGTGCCCGACACCCTGTGGGTGATCGCCAACATGAAGGAAACCCAGATGGCCGATGTGCGCATCGGCCAGCCGGTGAGTTTCACCGTGGATGCGCTGAACCACCTGAAGCTGCATGGGCACGTGCAGCAGATCTCACCGGCCACCGGCTCGGAGTTCGCCTTGCTGCAGGCGGACAATGCCACCGGCAACTTCGTCAAGATTGCCCAGCGCATACCAGTGCGGATCACCGTGGATGCCGACCAGCCGGAGGCTCGGCGCTTGCGGCCGGGGATGTCGGTGGTGGTCAGTATCGATACTCGCAGCCAGGATTGATGTTGTTACCACTGGCCTCTTCGCGGGTAAACCCGCTCCCACAGGTTCACCACAGGTCTTGAAAACTGTGCAATACCTGTGGGAGCGGGTTTACCCGCGAAGAGGCCAGCGAAGATCATGCAGAGATGCCGTCTTGCCATGATTGCGCCGCTCTAGCCCGTAGGTTCTAATCGCGCACGACCCGTTTGCCTTTGTCACTCAAGGAAGTGTCACCATGTACAGGAAGATCGTGCCGCTGGCGCTGTTGGCAACCCTGGCCGGTTGCTCGAACAGCGAGGACACCAGCGAGGCCAGTTTCCAGAAGGCCGCCCAGGCCTACCTCGATACCCAGTACCCGCACTGCTTCGTCATCAGTTCATTCCCGACCAAGACCCAGGACTTCGACCTCCATGGCACCAACAAGGCGTTGCATGCCCTGGCGCAGGTAGGTGTGGTCAGCGAAAAGGAGATCTCGCGCACCGAGGTGCCCGCCCGCCTGTGGCAAGCGGCACGCACGGACATCTACTACGCCTATGACCTCACCGACGAAGGCCGCAAGTATTACAAGGCCGATAACGGGCTGTGCTTCGGCAAGGCGCAGGTCACCGCCATCGAGCAGTTCAGTGAGCCGAGCGAGGCGACCGGGCAGAAGATGTCGAATGTGACCTATGCCTACAAGATTACCGGGTTACCGGCGTGGGCCGGGGATGATGGGGTCAAGGCCAGCATTGCCGAACTGGGCAAGGCGGTGGCCAGCAATGACACGCCGCTCAAGGAAACCCGGGCGATGGTGCTGACCAGCCAGGGGTGGCGGTTGCAGGAGAAATAGCCGTTTGCCGGGCCGGCCTCTTCGCGGGTAAACCCGCTCCCACAGGTCCATCACAGGCCTTGAGACCTGCGCAGTACCTGTGGGAGCGGGTTTACCCGCGAAAGGGCCGGTACAGACTTACATCCACCAAGCCAGCACCACCGGCAACCAGGCAAACGACAGCACCGTAGAGCACATCACCAGGTTCGCCACCTGCTCCGGTTCGCGGTTGGCGCGCACCGCCATCAGGTAGTTGAACACCGCCACCGGCATCGCCGACTGCACCACCAGCACCGCACGCTCCAGGCTGCCCATGCCCAGCGCCGCACCTACCGCCCAGCCCACGGCAGCCCCCAGGCCAATGCGCAAACCGCCCAGCAGCATGCCGCTGCCCACATGGCGCAGGCGAATGCTGGCCAGCGACACACCCAGTGTCAGCAACATCAGCGGGATGGTCATGCCGCCCAGCAGGTCTGCAGTATTAGCCAGCCAGCGCGGCAACTCGAAATCGAGAAAGATGATCGGCATGGCGCCGGCCAGGCTGATCACGATGGGGTTGCGCAGCAGTGCCTTGAGCGAAGCCGCAGTACCGGAAATGGCCATGCCGAGGGTGAACTGCACGATCGACAGGGTCAGGAAGAACGCCACGGCCAGGGCCAGGCCGTGTTCGCCAAAGGCGTACAGGCTGATCGGCAGGCCCATGTTGCCGGTGTTGGGGAACATGAACGCCGGCAACAGCACACGCCAGTGCATGCCCGAAGCGCGGCACACCAGCAAGCCGGCCAGGGCCATGCCCAGGGTGCACAGCAGGCAGGCCATGGCCATGCTGGTGAAGGCGGTCGGGTCCAGTTCGGTGCGGCTGAGCGTGGACAGTACCAGCGACGGGGTGCCGACGGTCATCACCACCCGGGCGATGAATTCGGTGGGGTAGTCCAGGCCCTTGCGGGCCCAGGCATAGCCGATGCCGGCGACGATGAATACCGGGGCCAGGACTGCGAACAGCGAAGCGAACATGGGGGCCTTCCTTGGGGGTGAGCCCCGCATTATGCCGCAGTCTGCGGGATTGCCGGGGCTGCTTTGCAGCCCAATCGCCGGCAAGCCGGCCCCCATAGGTACTGCACAATGCTTGAGGTCGATGCAGTCGAGGTGGGAGCTGGCTTGCCGGCGATTGGGCCGCAAAGCGGCCCCGGGATGTCCGCCCAAGACGCATTCGTGTCGCCCACAGACTGCGGCGTCTCGTCGCACACCCAAGCCCCTTGGGCAAAACCGCGCAAGCCCGTAGAATCGCGCTTCCTTTTCGCCCGTCGCCTTGAACGGTGGCAACCGGCAGCGTCGCATCCAGCCCAGGCACATCCGTGCAGCCCCTCGGCCCCGTTCGGGTCGAGCCGGTGTGCGCGTCCGAAAAGGCGCTCATTCCGCTCATCCAACTAGAGGTACCTATGTCTCCGCGTTTGCTGGCCATGGCGCTGGCGCCCCTGCTCGGGCTGTTCATCATTGCCCTGGGCAACGGCTTCATGTCTTCCCTTACCACCCTGCGCCTGGGCGCTGCCGGCGAATCAGCCACCACCATCGGTGTGGTCTCCTCGACCTACTTCATCGGCCTGACCCTGGGTGCCATCTTCAACGACCGGCTGATCCTGCGCATCGGCCATATCCGCGCCTACACCAGCTTCGCCTCGCTGATCGCCGTGACCATCCTGCTGCAAGGCCTGTTCTACGACGTCACCTGGTGGTCGGTGCTGCGCCTGATCAACGGCTGGGCGGCGGTGGGCGTGTTCCTGGTAATCGAAAGCTGGCTGCTGCTGGCCGGTGACGCCAAGATCCGCGGCCGCCTGCTGGCGCTGTACATGATCGCCTTCTACGGCGCCGGGGTCATCGCCCAGGCCGGCCTTGGCGAAATCACCCACATGGGTGACACCGCACCGTTCATGCTGGCCGGCGTGCTCGCCGCCCTGTCGGTACTGCCCATCGTGATCCTGCCCCGGGTGTCGCCGCTGCTGGACCAGGTCGAACCGCTCAAGCCGCGCCAGTTGCTGGGCGTTGCGCCATCGGGCCTGGTCGGCTGCTTCGGTTCGGGTGTAGCCATTGCCGGCATCTATGCCTTGCTGCCGCTGTACCTGCAGCGCATCGGCCTGGATGTGGGCGAGGTCGGCAACATGATGGCCTGGGTGATTCTTGGTGCCATGCTGCTGCAATACCCGGTCGGACGCTGGTCCGACCGCAAGGACCGCCAGGATGTGCTGATCGCCTTGGCCGCGCTGTGCGTGCTGCTGTCGCTGGTCACGGTGTTCCTGCCGTCGGACTCGATCCTGCTGCCGGCGATGCTGTTCCTGCTGGGTGGTGGCGTGTTCACCCTGTACCCGGTGGCGGTCAGCCATGCGGCCGACCGGGCGCCATCGGATGCACTGGTGCCGATGATCCAGGGCCTGCTGCTGATCAACTCGCTGGGTTCGGCCATGGCGCCGGTGGCCATTTCGCCGATGATGACCGAGTTTGGCGAGGCCGGGTTGTTCTGGGCCTTTGCCGTGGTCAACCTGGCCATGGTGTGCTTCTTCATGTGGCGCCGTGGCAAGCGCCCGGCGGCAGAGCACCCGGCCCCGTTCACCGCTTCGACCACCTTCTCGCCGACCGGTGCCGAGTTGCGGGTGACCGAAGACCTGATGCATGCGGCGCAGGAGCACCCGCCGCTGGAGCCGGTGGAGAGTGCTGCGCCAGCGCAGGCGCAGCGTTCAGAATCGCATTGACTCCGGGGGCTGCCCTGCAGCCCTTTCGCGACACAAGGCCGCTCCCACAGGGACCTCATCAGCTTAAGGAATGCGCCATACCTGTGGGAGCGGGCGCGCCCGCGAACACCGGCGCAGCCGGTGCCATCCACCGCGTCGCCTGCTTCGCGGGCATGCCCGCTCCCACAGGGTGCCCACCAGCTGAAGGAATGCGCCGTACCTGTAGGAGCGGGCGCGCCCGCGAACACCGGCGTAGCCGGTGCCATCCACCGCGTCGCCTGCTTCGCGGGTAAACCTGCTCCCACAGGGGCCGCGCAGGTTTGTTGATCTGGCTTTAGCCATTCACCAGGTTGGCCGGGCGCTCACCAGCCAGCGCACTGAGCAGGTTGTCCACCGCACAGCGCGCCATGGCCTGGCGGGTTTCCTCGGTCGCCGAGCCGATATGCGGGGTCGCCACCACATTGTCCAGCTGCAACAACGGCGACTGCGCCGGCAACGGCTCCTGCACGAACACATCCAGGCCGGCGCCGCGGATGCGCCGGGCACGCAACGCTTCGATCAGCGCCGGCTCATCCACCACGCGCCCGCGGGAAATGTTCACCAGGATTGCCTGCGGCTTCATCAGCGCCAGCTCACGCGCGCCGATCAGGCCTTCGGTGCTGGCACTCAGCGGCACGGTCAGGCAAACGAAATCCGCCTGCTGCAACAGCTCGTCCAGGCTGCATTGGCGCGCCGCATGGCGCGCCTCCACCTCAGGCTTGGCACGCTGACTGTGATACAGCACACGCATGCCGAAGCCGGCCGCGGCACGCCGGGCCAGGGCCTCGCCGATGCGGCCCATGCCGACGATGCCCAGCGTCTTGCCGTGCACATCGCTGCCGAAATGCGCCGGGCCGAGGTTGGCCTGCCAGTTCCCGTCTCGCACCCAGTTCGCCAGCTCCACCACCCGCCTGGCGGTGGCCAGGATCAAGGCAAAGCCCGTGTCGGCGGTGGTTTCGGTCAACACGTCGGGGGTGTTGGTCAACATCACGCCACGCCGGCTGAGCTCGGCGATGTCGTAGTTGTCCACACCGACCGAAACGCTGGACACCACTTCAAGCTGTGGCGCCAGGTCGAGCAGGCTGGCGTCCAGGCGCAGGCTGGCCCCCAGCAGCCCGTGCGCCCCCGGCAAGGCATCGCGCAGGCGCGCCAGGCCATCGGGCCCGGAGGTGTCCACCCAGGTCACCTCGACGCGCTCTTGCAGACGTGCCATCAAGTCGTCGGACAGGCGTTTGTACAGGACGATTCGCTTCTTCATTGCACAGGTTCCTAATGGTTCATGGCCAGGCGCGAGTTGCCGCGCTTGGCCCGGCCGGATGTCTGGGAAGTATTGAGTGCGGCGGTAAGCGCCACCGCGGCCAGCAGCGCACCGCACATGAACAGGTAGGAGGCACCGGGCCCGCCCGTGACGCCATTGAGGTAACCCACCAGCCACGAGCCACCGAACGAGCCCAGCGCGCCCATGCTGTTGATCAGCGCCATGGCACCGCCCGCAACGTTGGCCGGCAGGATCTCGGGCACGATCGCGAAGAACGGGCCATAGGGTGCGTACATGCAGGCGCCGGCGATCACCAACAACGCGTACGACAGCCAGAAATGCTCGCTGCCCAGGGCGTACGAGCCATAGAATGCGACGGCGGCGATCAGCAGTGGTGGCCAGACGAAGCGCTTGCGCTTCTGCAGGCGGTCGGACGCCCACGACACACCGACCATGCCCAGCACCGCCGCCAGGTAAGGTACCGACGACAGCCAGCCGGCCTGCACGATGTCGAGGTTGGCCGCCTGCTTGAGGATCGACGGCAACCACAGCACGAAGCCATACACACCGATGCTCCAGCAGAAGTACTGCAGCGAAAGGATGATCACCTGCGGCGAGCGGAACGCCTCGCGGTAGTTCTTCACCGGCTTGATACCTTGCTGCTCGGCAGCCAGCGCCTGCTCCAGGGCGGCCTTCTCCTGCTCGCTCAGCCAGTTCACCTGGGCCGGGCGGTCATCCACCAGGCGCCACCAGAAGAACGCCCAGATGACCGCGGGCAGGCCTTCGATGATGAACATCCAGCGCCAGTCGTAATGCTTGACCAGGTAGCCCGACACCACCGACATCCACAGGATGGTCACCGGGTTGCCGAGGATCAGGAAGGTATTGGCGCGCGAACGCTCGGCGCGGGTGAACCAGTGGCACAGGTACACCAGCATGGCCGGCATCACCGCCGCCTCCACCACTCCGAGTAGGAAGCGGATGCCGATCAGCATGTAGACGTTGCTGACCACGCCGGTGAGCGTGGCAAGGCCGCCCCAGAGGATCAGGCAGACAAAGATCAGCTTCTTCACACTGCGCTTTTCAGCGTAGATGGCGCCAGGCACCTGGAAGAAGAAGTAACCAAGGAAGAACAGTGCCCCCAGCAGCGAAGACAGTGCGGGGGTGATGTGCAGGTCTTCAGCCATGCCGGAAGCGGCGGCGAACCCGTAGTTGGCGCGGTCCAGGTACGCCAGGCTATAGGTGAAGAACACGATCGGGATGATGTACCACCAGCGGCGAGGTGCCAGGCTTTGGCTTTGCATGGTTCGTTTCTCCTGAGCTTGTTGTTTTTGTTGCAACAGGTGTTTCGGGGTCAAGTGTTCACGCGCTTCTGCGCAGGTCGTGGGCTTGCAGCTCATGGCGCAGCGGCAGCCCTTCCATGTCGCCACGCGATTGCACGGCGCGGCTGCCGCACCAGTTGCCACGCGCCACTGCCTCGGCTACCGGGTGGCCCTCCAGCAGCGCACTGAGCACGCCGACGGCAAAGGCATCGCCGGCGCCAACGGTGTCCACCACATGGCTGACCGGCACTGGCGCAACCTGGCCTTCGCCCTTGGCGCTGCGGAAGTAGGCACCGGCGTCGCCCAGCTTGATCACCACCAGTTCCACCCCTTGGTCGAGGTAGAACGCGGCGATGTCCGCCGGGGTGTGCTGGCCGGTCAGCAAGCGGCCCTCTTCCAGGCCTGGCAGAACCCAGTCGGCCTTGGCCGCCAGGGCATTGACTTCGCGCACCATGCTGCTTTGGTCAGGCCACAGCGAGGGGCGCAGGTTGGGGTCGAACGAGATGCTGCGCCCGGCGGCACGCATGGCATCCATCAACGCATGCGACAGCGCCCGGCAACCCTCCGACAGCGCCGGCGGGATGCCGGTGGCGTGCAAGTGGCGGGCCTGCAGAGAGCCCGGGCGCAGCAACGCCGGTGACAGCCGGCTGGCCGCCGAGCCACGGCGGAAGTACTCCACCGCCGGGTCGCTGCCGTCATCGCAGCGGGCCTTGAGCTGGAAGCCGGTGGGGTAGCTGGCATCCACCTCGACGCCGGAACAGTCCAGGCCTTCGCGGCGCAGGCTGTCGAGCACGAAACGGCCCAGCGAATCGTCGCCTACCCGGCTCAGCCAGCGGACCTTGAAGCCCAGCCGCGCCAGGCCGATGGCCACGTTGCTGTCGGCGCCGGCGATGCGCTTGCCGAACTGGCCGACACTGGCCAGGTCGCCGGCCTGCTCGGCGACGAACATGGCCATGGTCTCGCCGAAACACAGCACGTCATGCTCATGCATGGCTCAGCTCCTCACTCGATACGCCCTGCCCCAGTGCCGCCAGGTCGCGCACCTGGGCACGGGTCAGCGCCAGCAGATCGTCGCTCACCAACGGGTACTCGACAGCACGCACCACGCCGGGGGTGAACTCGGCCATGAGCTCAGCCCACTCCTGCAGGTCCGCAGTCTCTGGCGGGACGGCTACCAGGCGGCCATCGACCCGGCGCTGCACGGCCTTGCAGTGCACATAGCGCACCCAGCGGCCAAGCTGGTGTGCGGCGTGCCGGGCAGGCTCGCCCTGCCACTGCCAGTTACCGATATCGAAGGTCATGCCCAAGCTCAGCCCGAGCTCGTCGGCGTGCTGGAAAAACTGCTGCAGGGGTTCGATTCGTCCACCTTGCGCAGTCTGGTCGTTCTCCACCAGCAGCAATGGCCCATGCGCCGGCAACAGCGTAGCCAAGGCCGCGACGTCACAGCCCGCATGGTAGTGGCCCAGGGAAACCTTGAGCGCGACCGCACCAAGAGCGCGGGCGGTTTCCAGCTTTTGCGCCAATTGCGGGTCAAGCTCGCCTTGTGCGGTCCACAGCTCCAGGGGCGTGGAATACAGGCACTCCAGGCGCAGCGCGGCAATGGCTGCAGCCAGCGCTGCAGTGTCCGGCGCACGAGTGAACAGTTCTTCGCGCAGTTCCACGCGGGTAACGCCAGCGGCAGCCAGCAGGTCAAGGAACTGCTCCTGGCCACGTTGCCGGACAAAGTCGGCACCGTAGCTGGAGAGGCTGATGGAAACGGGGTTCGAGTGCATTGTTGTTGTCCTTATGAAACCGGTTTCATTTTTTGATGACAGCAGGCACGCAGGTGCCTGCCTGTGATTACTGTGGCTGGGTTGAACCTCGGATGATCAGCTCGGCCTTTAAGTCGAGGCGCCGGGCTGCCCCGCTGTCGCCGCGCAGGCGGCCAAGCAGGCTCTCGAATGCTGCCACGCCGATACGCTCGGTGGGCTGGGCCAGTGCAGTGATGCCAGTGCCGACCAAGGGGTACCAGTCGAGGTCGTCGAGAGCGATCAGCCCGACGTCCGCGAACAGGTTGCGCCCTGCCTGGTGCAGGGCCCGAGTCACGGCCAGGGTGGCGACACCGTTGAAGGTGAAGATGGCCTGCGGGCCATGGCCGCTGCCGGCGAGGAACGAAGCCAGCTGGTCATCCAGCCCGGCGCCGATTTCCAGCACCTGCTGGCGCATGCCGGGGCGCCGGCTGATCGATGTGCCGAACGCTTGCACCCGCTCCAGGCGCGAGCTGGTGCCATCGAGGCGTTCGGTTACCGCCAGGATGTCGCGGTAGCCTTGCGCCTGCAGGTGGTCGAGGGCCTGCTCGACCGCGTCGGCATTGTCCAGGCCCACCAGGTCGACATTCAGTTCGGGCAACTGGCGGTCGACCAGCACCATGGGGATGTCGCGCTGCAGGTTGAGCAATTCGCCGGGGTGATGGCCAAGCGTGTTCACGATCAGCCCTTCGACGTTGTAGGACTGCAGGGCCACCAGGTGGTGACGCTCCTGCTCGTCGTCGCGGTTGGTGTTGCACACCACCAGGCTGTAGCCGTGCTGGCGGCAGGCAGTTTCCACGCCATGCATCACGGCCACTGAATAGGGGTTGAGGATATCGGCCACCAGCATGCCGATCAGGCGCGTCTGGCCGCGCTTCAGGCCACGGGCCATCTGGTTGGGGCGGTAACCGAGGCGCTCGATGACCTCTTCCAGGCGCTTGGCGGTGGCTTCGGCGAGCAACTGCCGGTCACCGCCGATGTAACGGGAGACGGTGGCCTTGGAAACGCCAGCGACACGCGCTACTTCGCTGATGGTGACCCGTTCGCGGGAATGGGCAGGCGCGTCGGTCATGGGCTGTCCTTATGATTGTTGTGATAGCGATGAAACCGGTTTCAATACAGCAAAATCGCACGCGTTCGTCAACATGCCGTTGGTCGGGTGTACGATATTCATGCGTAGTAAATGCAATAAGAATACGCTTTAACTAACTGATATATATAGATAAATAAACGCAAGACCCTGTGGGAGCGGGTTCACCCGCGAATGCGATGTTGAATGTGCCGACGCATTCGCGGGTAAACCCGCTCCCACAGTGGATTGGGGGGTGCAGACAGAGGGATGCAGTTAACGAAGGGCTTTCACTTCACTGGCGGTGACGGCATCCCCTTGGTTACCCCAACTGGTGCGAATGAAGTTCACCACCTCGGCAACCTCCTGGTCACTCAGGCGCCAGCCGAACGCCGGCATGGTGAAGTTCGACGGTGCC
>NZ_JAWJYQ010000069.1:0-4615 GCF_032971465.1 Pseudomonas sp. LSJ-87
TGGATTGGGGGGTGCAGACAGAGGGATGCAGTTAACGAAGGGCTTTCACTTCACTGGCGGTGACGGCATCCCCTTGGTTACCCCAACTGGTGCGAATGAAGTTCACCACCTCGGCAACCTCCTGGTCACTCAGGCGCCAGCCGAACGCCGGCATGGTGAAGTTCGACGGTGCCGCGTGCGTCGCCGGCACCGTACCCCCCGCCAATACCACGTGGATCAGCGATGTGGCATCCGCCGTCTGCACCACCGGGTTGCCGGCCAGGGCCGGGAACACGCGGGTATAGCCCTGGCCATCGGTACGGTGGCAGGCCGCGCAGTTGTCGATGTACACCGCCGCCCCGGGCTTGCTGTCGTCGCCCTTCCACAGCGCATCCGCCACCTGTTTGTCGTACACGTGCGGCTGGTCGTCAGGGTTGCTCGGCGGCAACGTCTTCAGGTAGCGGGCGATAGCGGTCAGGTCGGCGTCGCTCATGTGTTGCATGCTGTGCTCGACCACGTCGCTCATGCCACCGAACACGGCGCTGCGGTCGCTACGGCCAGTCTTGAGAAACTGCACCAGCTGCTCTTCGCTCCAGCTACCCAGGCCGTCCTTGTGGTCGCCACGCAGGTTCTTGGCAATCCAGCCTTCCAGCGGTGCACTGCCAGCCAGGAACTGCTCGCCATCCTGTGGGCTCAGTGCCTTTTCCTGCATGGTCAGTGCCCGCGGCGTATGGCACGCGCCACAGTGCCCCAGGCCCTCGACCAGGTAGGCACCGCGGTTGACCACCGGGTCGGCCGCCGCCGACGCCTGCCAGGGCTTGGCCTCTGGCGCGAACAACCCGCGCCAGACCGCCAGCGGCCAGCGCATGCTCAGCGGCCAGGGGATGTCGGTGGCCTTGTTCGGCTGCTCGACCGGCTCCACGCCCTTCATGAAGTAGGCATACAGCGCCTGCATGTCCTGCTCGCTGACGCGCGCATAGGACGGGTATGGCATGGCCGGATACAGGGTGCTGCCGTCCTTGCCGATGCCCTTGCGCACTGCCTGGTCGAAGTCTTCGAAACTGTACTGGCCGATACCACTGGCCGCCGGGGTGATGTTGGTGGAGTACACCGTGCCGATCGGTGTCTCCATCGGCAACCCTCCGGCGAACGGCTTGCCGCCCTTGGCGGTATGGCAGGCGACGCAGTCGCCGGCGCGGGCCAGGTACTCGCCCTGGCGCACCTGCGCATCGTCGTTCGGCGCAGCCTGTGCAGCCACGCTGGCACCCAGCAGGGTTGCTATCAACATTGTCTTCATGCGCATCGCTCCTCAAGCCTGGACCAGCGGGCCAGGGTTTTTCAGGTACTGCTCGCGGATGGCGCGGGCCGACCAGTAGGTCAGCGCAGCCACCAGCCCGGTCGGGTTGTAGCCCAGCCCCTGGGGGAACGCCGAAGCCCCCGGAACGAACACGTTGTGCACGTCCCAGCTTTGCAGGTAGCGGTTCAACGCACTGGTTTTCGGGTCGGTGCCCATGATCGCGCCGCCGTTCAGGTGGGTGGTCTGGTAGCTGGCGGTGTTGAAGTGGTCCTTGACCTTCTTGCCCAGCACGGCAATGGTCTTGGGGTTCATCGCCTGGGCGATCTTGCTCAGCTTGTCGACCATGAACTGGTTCATCCTGATGTCGTTTTCCTGCCAGTCGAAGGTCATGCGCAGCAGCGGCTGGCCGTAGGCGTCGCGGTAGGTCGGGTCGAGGTCCAGGTAGTTGCCACGGTAGGACTGGTGGGCGCCGTGGGCGTCCATCGACACCTGGTGGGTGTAGTAATCGGCGGTGGCCTTCTTCCAGGCGCTGCCCCAGGCCGGTGTGCCAGGCGGAGTCGCGCCGCCGGCAATCGGCCGTGTGCCGGCCTGGTTCACCCACATCGGCGAGCCACCGACGAAGCCGTGCGGGCCATGGTCGAAGTTGTCGGCGTTGAAGTCATCGATGGCAATGCCGTTGCCACCGGCACCGATGAAGTTGTTGGTGTAGGTGTCCTTGTCGAAGAACGCCTTGACCGTGCCCATGTTCTGGTAGGCGAAGTTACGCCCGACCACGCCTTCGTTCTTGATGGGGTCGTACGGTTTGCCGATGCCGGACAGCAGCATCAGGCGCACGTTGTTGAACTGGAACGCCGCCAGGATCACCAGGTCCGCCGGCTGCTCCACTTCCCGCCCCTGGGCGTCGATGTAGGTCACCCCGGTGGCCTTGCGCTTGCTGTCGTCCAGGTTCACCCGCAGCACATGGGCGTTGGGCCGCAGGTCGAAGTTCGGCACCTGGCGCAGCGCCGGCAGGATGTTCACGTTGGGCGAGGCCTTGGAGTACATGTAGCACACGTAGCCGCTGCAGAAACCGCAGAAGTTGCACGGCCCCATCTGCGCCCCGTACGGGTTGGTGTACGAGCCGGAGGTGTTGGCCGAGGGCAGGTTGTAGGGCTTGTAGCCCAGGCTGGCCGCTGCCTTTTCGAACAGCCTGGCCGACACCACGTTTTTCTGCGAAGGCAGCGGGAACGGGCTGGAACGGTCCGGCGCATAGGGGTTGCCGCCCTTCCCTTCGCCAACGACCTGGCCGTTGACGGTCCAGGCCTGGCCAGAGGTACCGAATACCTTTTCGGCAAAGTCGAAGTGCGGTTCCAGTTCCTCGTAGCTGACCCCGAAGTCCTGGATCGTCATGTCTTCGGGGATGAACTTGCGCCCGTAGCGTTCTTCGTAGTGGCTGCGCATGCGCAGCTCCATCGGGTCTACCCGGAAGTGCACGCCAGACCAGTGCAGGCCTGCGCCACCTACACCTTTGCCCGGCAGGAAGGCACCGAGCTGGCGATTGGGCAGTGCCACGTCGTTCATGCCATGGCGGATGGTGACGGTCTCTTTCGACACATCGACGAACAGCTTCTTGCGCACGCTGTAGGTCAGCTCGTCGATCACTTGCGGGTAGCTGCCTTCCGGGTAGGTGTCCTGCATCGGCCCCCGCTCCAGGGCCACCACCTGCAGCCCGGCCTCGGTCAGTTCCTTGGCCATGATCGCGCCGGCCCAGCCGAAGCCCACGATTACCGCGTCCACTTTCTTCATCACGGTCGCCATGCCTCAGGCCCTCTCGCCACGGATCGAAACAGCCGGGAACGGGTAAGGCTCGTTGCGCTCGACCCAATCCATGAAATCGGCGCGGGCGCCGGGGAAGCCGATCTGGGTCCAGCCGACCATGCCTTTGTTGCCGCCATGGATCGGGTCGCAGAAGAACCCTTCACGGGTGTTCTGCACCAGCAAGCTGAAGAACACCTTGGCCGGCACGGTGTCGAAAACCAGCTCTCCAGCCTCGACCTTGCTGAGAACGTGGTCCCGGGTAGCGCTATCTTGCGCAGCAAAAACTTGCCCGGAATTGGCCTTGCACCAGCCGTCCACGGCGGCGATGCCCAGGCGGTAGATCTGTTGCGGGCTGAGTTGCAGCTGGTAACCCAGTTCGGGCGCGGCGTCGGCCTTGAACGGGCCCTGCATGTACCACTGCGCGCCGGTTGCATAGGGGGTGTTCATCTGCCGGTCGATGAATTCGGCAGCGCCGGCTTCAAGTGCACCAGGGCCAAGCTCGTCGGCCGGGATGATGCGCGAGACGGCCGCCTGCACGAAGGCCCACTCCTCGGCAGTGAAGAACGTCGGCTGGTAGTTGCCCGCTGGCGGCGTGGCCGGCACTTTGGGCTCGTGTTGCGGGGCCGCAAGCAGCTGACTGGCACCCACGCCAAGCCCCGTGCTGGCCACGGTGACCACAGGGATCAAGGTCAAGGTCTTGCGCAGAAAGTCCCTGCGCGGGTTGTCTGGGGCATGGTCAGGCATTGCGAATCCTCATCGGCTGTGTGCGGCCTTGAAAAGCGCCATCTGATTTTCAATATGGGGGGTGGTCTTGATAGGCCATCAAGAAAACAGCCGAATAATTTAGCGTGTTCAGAAATGTTTTGAAACCGGTTTCATGCCGTATTTGCCTGCCATTAAAGGTCCCCATAAGCCTTTGCATCCAGCCAAGGTATTTTTCACACTCAGCACGCCTTGAGCTGCATCTTCAGACTCTCAAATGCACAAAAGAAGAAAATTCCTACGATCGCATCGGACGTTTCGGGATTCCCGATAGATTGATTCCTGGTTTAGGTTCGGGCTTCAGCCAAATGCCTGCGACTAGCCGCGTGGATACTCCATGCCACTACGCAGCAATAGCGCGCCGACAAACGAGGATTAAGGATGTCCGATGAGCCCGATGCAACTGTGAAGACAGTACACAGGAAGAAAAAGCCGGTCCTGCTGGAGGATATCCAAGGGAACCAGCAACCTCGCTCCAGTACCGGACCTGGGCAAGCCATGGATATTCCTGGCTACCCGGCCGACCCGGACTTCCGGTTACGCGGTGGCTTCGCCAACCTGATGCTCGACGCGGCCAACCCGCTGTTCGGCCTGGTCATACGCCTGCGTACGCTGGATGACCTGCCCAACATCGAACAGGTGCACAAGGCCCTGCAGACCCAGGTCAGCGCCATCCGCGAGGAAATACAGCAGCACGGTTATTCCGCCGTACACCTCGAAGTCTATTCCTATGCCTTGTGCCTTTACCTGGACGAGGCCGTGATGAGCCGCCCCTGGGGG
>NZ_JAWJYQ010000070.1:0-6567 GCF_032971465.1 Pseudomonas sp. LSJ-87
TGGCCTCTTCGCGGGCGCGCCCGCTCCCACAGGGTCCGGGTTGTCACTGACCTTTGTGGGAGCGGGCGTGCCCGCGAAGAGACCGGTACTGGCAAAAGGATACCGTCGTTTCACTGCTCGCGTGTAGCACCGCTCGGTTTTTCCGGACCATGCCGACGCCAGCGCAACAGCCCCGCTGCCAGGATCAGCCCCAACAGCAAGGCAACCAGCCCGTAGAGCTCATCATAGCCAAGCAATGGTTTCTCGATACGCACATAGCCATCTTCCTTGAGCAGTTCCTTCAGCGCCTCGTTGGCCTGCGCCAGACTGACCTGGCGCAGCTTGCGCACCGGGTTGACGAAGCGCCCGTCGCTATAGTCGTTCAGCGCGCCCCAGTAGTAGTCGGCCAAGGCACTGTTGCCCTGAGTGCTCCAGCTTTCCTTGGCGACGCTGGCGTACTTGATGCGCTCGAAGGTATCCGGGTCGAGGCCTTCCTTGCGCAGGTGGTCGAACAATTTCTGCATCACCTCGACCGCCTGGTCGATATCCTCGCGCTCCAGGTCGGCATTGAGGCTTAGCAGGCCGGTGTCGCCAAAGCTTTCGCGTTTTGCCGAAGGGCCGTAGGACAACCCGTTGCGCAGGCGCAGCTGGTCGTACAGCGCCCAGTCCAGGTAGTGCGACAGCAGGTCGAGGGTGGCCTGGTGGTCGTTGTCCAGCACCGGCTCGACGAACAGCCAGTGCAGCTTAACGCTGTCACCCAGCCAGCCGCGGGTCAGGTCGCGGCGCTGTGCAGCTTGCTGGCCGATGCTTTCCAGGGTGCGGCGCTCCTCCGGCTCGGTGGCGGGCAGTTCGCCAAAGGTGCGCTCCAGGTAGGCCGGCAGCAGGCGGTCGAGGCCGCCGACCACGATCAGGGTCATGTTGTTGGCCGCGTACCAGCGGTCACGCAAGGTGTTCACCTGCTCCAGGGTCATGTCGTCGAGGTTGGAGCGCTCCGGGCATTTCAGGCCCAGCTCGGTGGCCAGCTGGTCACTGGCGGGGTGGCCGATGTCCTGGCGGTCGAGCCAGCGCTGCAGGTGGCCATAGTGGCCGCCATCCTCGCGCTCGATGATGCGCTTGGCGGTGGCCAGGGCCTTGGCATCGATGCGGGTGTCGTGGATCACCGCCAGCAGCAGGTCGAGGATTTTGCGCTGGTTGCGCGCCGGGGCTTCGATGACGAAGGTGGTGTCGGCGCTGCTGGTGTAGGCGTTCCACTCGCCTCCCAGCGATTGCAGGCGCTCTTCCAGGCCGCCCTCGCCAGTTTCGTCGATGCCGCTGAACAGCAGGTGTTCGAGCAGGTGCGGCAGCTCTTTCTGCTCACAACTGAAGTCATCCAGGCCGACGCCGACCACCAGGCGAATCGCCACATGGTCACGTTCATAACCGTTTTTCAGGATGACCTGCAGGCCGTTGGGCAACAGGTAACCTTCAACCCGCGAGCGGTCGAGGGCGAATGAGGGCAGGCTGCAGATCAGCAGGCAAACGAACATCAGGCAACGCATGGGCGAGCTTGGGTCCTCAGGTAGGCGAAATCACGGCAGACGGGCTTCGTCCGGCACGCTGTCGAGCATCAGCCCGCCCGTGTCCGAGCCGCCCAGTACCACATAGGCACTGCTACAGAACAAAGAGTTCAACCGTTTCATGTCGGCGATCAGCTCCAAGTGTAGCGAACTGGTCTCGATACTTTGCACTACCTTGCGCTGCAAGCGGCTGACATGGGCGTGGGCAAGGCGCCGTTCCTGGGCGCGAAAACGGCGTTTTTCCCGCAGCAGCAAGCGGGCGCTTTCCGGGTCGGCGCTGAGAAACACCGACAAGCCCAGGCGCAGGTTGGCCAGCAGCTGTTCCTGCAAGCCGGTCAGCTCTTCCAGGCCCACTTGGGAAAACTCCCGGCGTTGGCTGGTTTTCTGCTGTTGGACCTTGCGCAGCATGCGCTCGATCAGGTCGCAGGCCAGCTTGAGGTTGATCGCCAGTTCGATGATTTCTGCCCAGCGGCGGTTGTCCTGTTCGCTGAGGTCTTCACGCGACATCTGCGCCAGGTACAGCTTGATCGCACTGTACAAGGCTTCGGCGTCCTCGCCGAGGGCGCGAACCTGCTGCGGCAAGGCTGCCTGGGTACCGCGCAGGGCACCGAGCATGGCTTCGAGCAGGCTGTCGACGATATCGCCCAGGCGCAGGGTTTCGCGGGAGGCGTTGGCCAGGGCCAGGCTGGGTGTTTCCAGCGCCGAGGTGTCGAGATGGCGCGGGCGAATCTGGCCGTTGCCGTTTTCCCGTTCGGGCAGCAGGGTGTTGCACAGCCGGCCCATGGGTTTGACCGTGGGCAGCATGATCAGGCAGCGCAGCGTGTTGTAGAGCAGGTGGAAGCCGATGACCAGCTCCTGTGGGCTGAAGCTCAGTGAGTCCATCCAGCTTACCAGCGGGTGCAGCACGGGAATGATCAGCAGCAGGCCGATCAGCTTGTACAGCAGGCTGCCCAGAGCCACTCGCCGCCCGGCGGCGTTTTGCATGCTGGTGCTGATGAAGGCCAGCAGCCCGCTACCGATGTTGGCGCCCACCACCAGGCCGATGGCCACCGGCAGGCTGATCACTTCGGCACCGGCCAGTGTTGCGGTGAGCAGCACGGCCGCCAGGCTGGAATAGGAAATCATGGCGAACAGAGCGCCGACCAAGGCGTCGAGCATGATGTCACCGGTCAGCGAGGCGAACAGCACCTTCACGCCTTGGGCGTGGGTAATCGGCGTAGCTGCCTGCACGATCAGCTCCAATGCCAGGATGATCAGGCCAAGCCCGATGCCTACCCTGCCCAGCTGGCCGGCCCTCGTCTGTTTGCGTGAGAGGAAGAAGATAACACCCAGGAAGATCAGCAGCGGCGACAGCCAGGACAGGTCCAGGGTCAGCACCCGGGCCATCAGCGCGGTACCCACGTCGGCGCCGAGCATGATTGCCAAGGCCGGGGTCATGGCCATCAGGCCCTGGCCGACGAACGAGGTGACGAGCATGGCGGTGGCGTTGCTGCTTTGCACCATGGCCGTGACCAGAATGCCTGCGACGAACGCCAGCGGGCGTTTGCTCATGTTCTGGCTGATGATGCGCCGCAGGCTCGAGCCGAATACCCGAAGGATGCCGGTACGCACGATGTGGGTGCCCCAGACCAGAAGCGTAACGGCCGAGAGCAGGTTGAGCAGGGTCAGCATGGCGACGGCCCCCTGTTGCATTGGCCCAGAGGGCCAAGAGACGAAGCGTGAGCGTTTGAAGAATTTTCAGTGCTCACTCAAAGCTTTAGTTGTTTTGCGGAGCTGTCGCCAGCTTCGCATGGCTGCCATTTATTTGAAACACACTGGAAATGAATGATTGCCTGTGCCGGCCTCTTCGCGGGCACGCCCGCTCCCACAGATACCACACCACCCTCAGGGCCTGTGATATCCCTGTGGGAGCGGGCGTGCCCGCGAAGAGGCCAGTACAGCAAATGGCAGAATTCAGTAATCCGGGCATGAAAAAGGGCCCAGCGAAGGGCCCTTTGTGTCCTGCACTTCCTGATCTTATTGACCCGGAATGTCCTTGCGCAGTTTCACCGGTTCATGCTCTTTGCCGTTCTTGCGGGCCAAGGCAGTGCGCATGCGGATGTTGATGGCTTCCACCGCCAGCGAGAACGCCATGGCGAAGTAGACGTAGCCCTTTGGTACATGCACGTCGAAAGCTTCGGCGATCAGCACGGTACCGACCACGATCAGGAACGATAGTGCGAGCATCTTCAGCGACGGGTGCTTGTCGATGAAGTCGCTGATGGTGCCGGCGCACAGCATCATCACCAGCACGGCGACGATGATCGCGGCGATCATTACCGGTACGTGGGACACCATGCCCACCGCAGTGATCACCGAGTCCAGCGAGAACACGATGTCGATGATGGCGATCTGGATGATGGTATAGAAGAACTTGCCACCCGCGCCTTTCGGCTCTTCCGGGTTCTCGTCCTCGCCTTCCAGGCCGTGATAGATCTCTTGCGAGCTTTTCCACAGCAGGAACAGGCCACCAAAGAACAGGATCAGGTCTCGGCCGGAGATGCCCTGGCCCAGGACCACGAACAGGTCGGCGGTAAGGCGCATGACCCAGGTGATCGACAGCAGCAGCATGATACGGGTGACCATGGCCAGGGCCAGACCGAAGATCCGGGTGCGCGGCTGCATGTGCTTGGGCATGCGGCTGACCAGAATCGAGATCATGATGATGTTGTCGATACCGAGGACGATCTCAAGCGCGGTAAGGGTGAAAAAGGCAACCCAGATTTCCGGGCTGGTCAGCCATTCCATGTGTTTTCCTTCGAACGGTAAAGGCGACGCGCCCGGATCAGGGCGCGTCGCGTTAGGGAAATACGCGTTTATTAAAGACTACTGAACAGCGGGAAAATGCCCATCAGCAGCGCGGCGAGCATTATGCACAGGCACACCAGCACTGCCCACTTCAAGGTGAAGCGCTGATGATCGCCGAACTCGATGCCTGCCAGGGCCACCAGCAGGTAGGTGGAGGGTACCAAGGGGCTGAGCAGGTGTACCGGTTGCCCGACGATCGACGCACGGGCCATTTCCACCGGGCTGATGCCGTAGTGGCTGGCAGCTTCGGCCAGCACCGGCAGCACGCCATAGTAGAACGCGTCGTTGGACATGAAGAAGGTGAACGGCATGCTCACGATCGCGGTGATCACCGCCAGGTATGGGCCCAGCGCCTCGGGGATGACCGACAGCAGGCTCTTGGACATGGCGTCGACCATGCCGGTGCCCGACAGGATGCCGGTGAAGATGCCGGCGGCAAAGATCAGCCCGGTGACCGCCAACACGCTGCCGGCGTGGGCGGCGATGCGGTCTTTCTGCTGCTGCAGGCACGGGTAGTTGACGATCATGGCGATGCTGAAGGCGATCATGAACAGCACTGGCAGCGGCAGCACGCCGGCAATCAGCGCGACCATCAGGGCAGCGGTCAGGGCGCCGTTGAAGTACAGCAGTTTTGGCCGGCGCGCGTCCGGGTACTGCGAAACAGTGATTTCGCTGTGGTCGATGTCGTCGGTGGGCAGGTGCAACTCGCCCAGGCGGGCACGTTCGCGCTTGCCGTACATGTAGGCGATGGCCAGGATCGCCAGCACGCCGAACAGCATGGCCGGGATCATCGGCACGAAGATGTCCGACGGGTCCACGTGCAGGGCGCTGGCGGCGCGGGCGGTCGGGCCACCCCAGGGGGTCATGTTCATCACCCCGCCGGCGAGAATGATCAGGCCGGCCATGATCCGCGGGCTCATGCCCAGGCGGCTGTACATCGGCAGCATGGCGGCGCAGCAGATCATGTAGGTGGTGGCGCCGTCACCGTCGAGCGAGACCACCAGGGCCAGTACTGCGGTGCCGACGGAGACTTTCAGCGGGTCACCCTTGACCAGCTTGAGGATCTTGCGCACGGCCGGGTCGAACAGGCCGGAGTCGATCATCAGGGCGAAATAGAGGATGGCGAACATCAGCATCACGCCGGTAGGTGCGAGCTTGCTGATGCCCTCGAGCATCATCGGGCCAATCTTGGCGGAAAAACCGCCGAACAGGGCGAACAGGATCGGTACCAGGATCAGCGCGATCAAGGCCGACAGGCGCTTGGTCATGATCAGGTACATGAAGGTGATGACCATGGCAAAGCCGAGGAAGGTCAGCATGGCAATACTCCAGGCGTGGCGCGGCGAAAGGAACGTCGATTCGGGCGGATCAGCGCGTTTGGCGCTGTGCGGGGAGCATGCGGAGGGGGGCTACGGAAAGTCGGGCACAGGAATACATCAGAATCACCATTGTTGTTGTTGATTGGGCCGGGCGCGGTGGTTACCGGGTGCCCTGGCTGACCGGTCTTGTGCCGGTAGTGGGGGCTATCCTATGAGGGCAAGCTTTCAGCCAGCTTTCGCCGAAGCAAAGGCGACGAGAGGTAGGTGATGCAGGATGTGACCGAGGGTGGCTGCCATTGTGGCGCCTTGCGTTATCGGTTGGAGGGCGACCTGACAGACATTGCCCATTGCCATTGTTCGATCTGCCGGCGGGTCAGTGGCGGGCTGGTGGTGACCTGGCTCACCGTGCCCCGCTCGGGGTTCCGGTGGCTTGCGGGCGAGCCGAACTGCTATGTGGCGCCGGCCAGTTGCAGCCGGTACTTCTGCGGGCATTGTGGGGCGCACGTGGCGTTGGTGACTACACATAGCCCGGAGACGGTGGATGTGACGGTGGCGACTCTGGACCACCCGGAACGGGTCAGGGCCAACCGGCATATCTGGGTGGGTAGCCGGTTGCCTTGGTTGCATCTGGACGAGGATTTGCCTTCGGAGGCGGAGGAGAACCTGTAAGAGATTGTGTTGGTGCTGCTGGCCCTATCGCCGGCAAGCCAGCTCCCACAGGTACCCCACCACCTTCAGACCTGTGGGGATCTTGTGGGAGCTGGCTTGCCGGCGATAGGGCCGGTACAGCCGTACTTACAACTGCAGGCCACCTGCAGCCTTGTGCAATGCCCGCAGATGCTCGCCCACCTGCTTCACGTTGGCTT
>NZ_JAWJYQ010000071.1:0-12686 GCF_032971465.1 Pseudomonas sp. LSJ-87
TACTTACAACTGCAGGCCACCTGCAGCCTTGTGCAATGCCCGCAGATGCTCGCCCACCTGCTTCACGTTGGCTTCCACCGCCGCAATCTCCCTGGCCCGCGACGGCTCCAGCAGCGCCCTCACCTCTTTGTCCAGGCTTGTGCTCAAGCGCAGCAATTGCGCTTGCCGCTCGCTGCTGACTTGCTCCAGGTGCTTGCGCTCCTGCGGCTGCGGCAGCCCGTAGCCCTTGCTATCGAGCAATTCTGCCGGGCGGCTGAGGAAGCCACTGTTGGCAAGCATCTGCCTGAGGGTCGCATCGGCCTTGCTGACGCTGCCATCGTTCAGCGCGGCGGCGTTAAGGTAGCGCTGCTTGACCTCGTCTTGGGCCAGCAGCAGTTGCCGGCGCAAGCTGGCCTGTTCAAGCAGCAGCAAGGCGGCGCTGGTGCGCAGGTCGGCCTGGGCGAACCAGCCCCGCCGTTGCTCGGCGTCCAGGGCCAGCCAGTCCTCGACCTTGTCCTGCTTGATTGGCAACTGCTTCTTCAACACCTCGAACATGGCCTGGTAACGGTCGCGGTAGGAGTCGAAGCGATAACCCAGGCGCAGCGCCTCGCGGGGGTCGTCGAGCACGCTGGTGTCGGCGAGCCCCCTGCCCTTGAGCACAGCCAGCAAGCCGTTGGGCATGATGCTGTCGAGGTCGTTCAGGCGTGGGTTGGCGGTGCCGCTGCGCAGCAGCTTCAACGACTCTACTGCGCAGTTGTTGGACAGGAACCAGTAGTTGCCATCGTAGCTCCAGTGCATTTCGGCGGCCTGACGCACCAGGTTCTCGATCTCGTCGCGGTCGAGCCGCAAGGGCACCGAGGCCAGGCTGCGCAGTTCGGTCTTGGTGTACTCGTCGATCACCTGGCCCAGCGGCAGCACGAACAGGCGCGAGGGGTAGGCACCGACCAGGCCGTCCCAGCTGGAAAGCTGCACATCGTTGACGAAGGCGCGGTACGACAGCACCAGGCTCTGGTCGAGGTCCAGGCGGCAGTCCGGCCCGCGTGGGCGGCCCGGCTTGCAGATCACCAGGCGCAGCATGCTGTGGCCCCAGCGGCTGACCAGGTTCTGGTTGGCTTCGGCCAGCAGGTAGTCCACCTCATAGACCCGCTCGGGGTCGATTTCGCCCAGCGGCTGGCGGGCGAAGTCGCTGCCGGCATTGATGAACGGCAGGCCCTTGGCGCAGCTGTCCTGCTGCGGTGCCCAGCCGAAGTGTTCGCGCAGGTACTGGTTCAGCGCCGGACGGCGGCAGCCGTAGCTCGGGTCGAGGAGGAAGTACTCCATGTTGACCGCGATGTACTCCTTGGGGCTGCTCAGTTCATAGCTGTCGGGGCTGCGCACGAACTGCCCGTTGTGCTGCTCGCGCTCGCCGCGTCGGCCCACGTACTGCTGCCAGCCGGCCAGGTCGAGCAGGCGCGGGTCGTCGCTGAGGGTGAAGCGGCGCTCGGCCTGGCCACGGCATGCTTCGGGCAGGCCGACCTTGCCCAACGTACCTTGCTGACGCTTGCAACGGGCGATCAGCGCGTTCTCGGCGCTGGGCCACAGCCGGGCGCGGTCGTAGATATGGGTGAGTTCGTGCAGCACGGTGGCCAGCAGTTCTTCTCGCACCGTGCCATGCGGGCGGTTGGTGCGCTCGGTGGCAGCACTGCCATCGGTGAGGCTGGGCAGCAGGCGGCGATTGAGTTCGAGGGTAGATACCAGCGATGCCTGGCCATAGGCGTCGGCCTGCATGTTGTCGCTCCAGCTGACCCGCACCCGGCGATTCAGCTGTTGCTTGAAGCGAGGGGGCAGCTTGCCCATGGCTTCGTCGAGCAGAGCCTGAGTGGCTTGGGCCTGCTGCGAGTCAAGGCCGGACGCCTGCAGCTCGAGCTGCAGGTCGGCCAGGGCGGGCGTGCCGAGCAGCGTCAGGGCGCAGCCGAGCAGCCAGGCGCGCACGCGGTTCACAGCGCGAGGATGGCTTCAGCCAGTACCCGGTCGCTGGCGTCGCGCGCTTGCGGCACGCGCTCGCGCAGGGTGTTGAAGGCGGCCTCGAGCTGGGCGCCGCGGATGTCACCGTTGCTGGCGACAAAGCTGGCGGCGTCGTCATGGGCTTCGCGCACCACCTTGGAATCGCGGATCGAGGTGGTGGTGTCAGAGGTGAAATCGATCGAACGGCCAAAGGCTCGCACGATGATATTGCTGGTGGCCACCAGGGTCTGTGCCTGGGCCAGGTCGGCCAGCAGCAGCATGCCGAGGGTAGCGGCAATCAGCGGTTTACGCATGGAGCATCTCCGAAAAATACAGGGAGTCAGATGTAATTATTGGACGAGAATTGCCTGCGCCAGTTCCAGATCGCCGACGGTATGCCGTGCGCAATTGTGGCGTAGTGATTCCAGTGCTGCCTCCAGCCGCGCACCGCGGATCTGGCCGTCGCTGGCGACGAAGGCAGCGGCATCATCCTGGGCCTGGCGGACCAGCTTGCGGTCGAACGGTGCGGTGGTGACCTGGCTGGTGACATAGCCGGTGATGACCAGGCTTTGCGTAGTGGTATCCATGGCATGGGCACTGGCCATGCCAACAACGGAGAACAGCAACGGCAACAGATAACGCATGGGCTCTACAACAGCTGGAAACGTGGGCGGCAATGGTGAGTACGGCTGTGCTGGTGGTGACCAGCACAGCTGAACGGCTCAGCCGGGGTCAGAGCGCCAGGATGGCCTGGGCCAGTTGCGCGTCGCTGGCCTGCAGGGCTGGCATCTGCGAGCGGATGTGCAGGAAAGCGCTTTCCAGCTTGGCGCCGCGGATGTCGCCCTGGCTGCCAACGAAGCTGGCGGCGTCGTCTCGGGCGGCCTGGACGATCTTGTCGTCACGGAACGAGGAGGAAATATCGGAAGTGGCATCGGTGGACGCGGCCACTGCGCCAACGACGGCATCGGTGGTGACAACGAAGCTGGTGGCGTTTGCGGTGCCGGCCAGGCTCAGCATCAGGGCGGCGCCAATCAGGTATTTACGGGACATGATCGTGGACTCCTGGACTAGGGTCGGGTGGTTCTGCTTTATCGGACGCTCGCACAGCTCGTCGCGGTACTTTTTCAACAGTGCGTTCTACCAGACTGTCACGCCAAGCGTATCACGCGCCGGTGTTTCTGGATGTTAATGAACAGCGCACCAATAAACTGTTCTGGTTTGTTTTATGATTTTACAAACTGTACAGGTCCGCCTGCAAAAGGCTCTGGCATGCCGCCTGCAAACAAAAAACCCGTCGCAGTCACCTGCAACGGGTTTCGGGAATTCGCGGTGCCGGCCGAAGCCGGCAAGCCGGAGCTTAGCGCCAGAAAGGCTTGCTCAGCTCTTCGTAACGCTGCGACTCGCTGATACCGGCGTCGGCCAGCAGGCGGGCGTCCAGGCGAGCCAGTTGACGGCGGCTGGCCATGCGGCGCTGCCACAGCAGCAAGGTGGACAGAGCGCGCAGAGGCAGCGAAGCGTTGGATTGTTGGGCGTTGCTTTCAAAAACCAGACCGGAACTGAGGGTACGTTCCATGATGTTTCATCCTTCCGCTTATGGCGGGATTAGGTAGTGATTTAACTGATGCCAATGATCCTCCTCTGTCGTCCATAACAGTAGATACAGTTCGGTTGAAAGACGATGGTCCAGTTAACTGTGTAACCCTACTGTTGCACTCGAAACTGGCGTAACTGTACTGGTGTGCACTTATTTGGTGCACTTTGATTTGATGAAGAGGATTTCTCATCCGGGAAGGCGCAAAAACACCAGTACAGTAGTACAGATTCTGTTGCAGATTGCGGCGGGAGTGTATCGATGAAAGGGTTTGACTGTTATGACCCCTTCGCGGGCTTGCCCGCTCCTACAAGGTAAAGTGCTGCCCTTGAGGGTTGCACATGACCTGTGGGAGCGGGCAAGCCCGCGAATAGGCCGGAACAGCGGAAGCAGGGCCGCCGTTCCGTACCACATCTGTATCAGCTAGCCAGCATGCGCCCGGTTTCTTCCAGGTTCTCGTGCCAGCTCAGGGCTTCGCGCAGGATGTGCGGGGTGTGGCCGCCACGCTGGCAGGCGCGATCGAAGTAGTCGTTCAGCGCTGCGCGGTAGTCCGGGTGCACACAGTTGTCGATGATCGCCCGGGCGCGCTCACGTGGCGCCAGGCCACGCAGGTCGGCCAGGCCTTGCTCGGTGACCAAAATGTCAACGTCGTGCTCGGTATGGTCGACATGGCTGACCATCGGCACCACGCTGGAAATCGCGCCACCCTTGGCAATCGACTTGGTGACGAACACGGCCAGGTGGGCGTTACGGGCGAAGTCACCCGAGCCGCCGATGCCGTTCATCATCTTGGTGCCGCAGACATGGGTGGAGTTGACGTTGCCGTAGATGTCGAACTCCAGCGCGGTATTGATACCGATGATGCCCAGGCGACGGACCACTTCCGGGTGGTTGGAAATTTCTTGCGGGCGCAGAACCAGCTTGTTCTTGTAACGCTCCAGGTTGCCGAACACATCGGCGTTGCGGCGGGTCGACAAGGTGATCGAGCTGCCCGAGGCGAAGCTCAGCTTGCCGGCGTCGATCAGGTCGAAGGTGGAATCCTGCAGTACTTCGGAGTACATGGTCAGGTCTTCGAACGGCGACTCGATCAGGCCGCA
Organism: Pseudomonas sp. LSJ-87; assembly: GCF_032971465.1. Classification (NCBI taxonomy): domain Bacteria; kingdom Pseudomonadati; phylum Pseudomonadota; class Gammaproteobacteria; order Pseudomonadales; family Pseudomonadaceae; genus Pseudomonas; species Pseudomonas sp. LSJ-87. The sequence goes on from NZ_JAWJYQ010000071.1 coordinate 4,651, forward strand.
CATCACTGCGTTGGCGATGCTGCCGATACCGGCCTGCAGCGGGCCAAGCTTGTTGGTCATGCGGCCAGCTTCGACTTCTTTCTTGAGGAAGTTGATCAGGTGGTCGGCGATGCCCTGGGTTTCGTCATCCGGCGGCAATACGGTGGACGGCGAGTCCGGCTGGTCGCTGATGACGATGCCGACGATCTTGGCCGGGTCGATCGGGATGGCGGTGCTGCCGATACGGTCGTCGACCTTGACCAGCGGGATTGGCGTGCGGGTCGGGCGGTAGGTCGGGATATAGATGTCGTGCAGGCCTTCGAGGTTGGTGTTGTGCGAGAGGTTGATCTCGACAATTACCTGCTTGGCGAAGATCGCGAAGCTGGCCGAGTTGCCCACCGAGGTGGTTGGCACGATGTGGCCCTGCTCGGTGATGGCCACGGCTTCGATGACCGCGATGTCCGGCAGCTTCAGCTGTTGGTTGCGCAGCTGCTCGACGGTTTCCGACAGGTGCTGGTCGATGAACATCACCTGGCCGTCGTTGATGGCCTTGCGCAGGGTGCTGTCGACCTGGAACGGCATGCGGCGAGCCAGCACGCCGGCCTCGGTCAGTTGCTTGTCCAGGTCGTTGCCCAGGCTGGCGCCGGTCATCAGGCTGATTTTCAGTGGCGACTGCTTGGCACGTTCGGCCAGTGCATGTGGTACGGCCTTGGCTTCGCCGGCGCGGGTGAAACCGCTCATGCCGACGGTCATGCCGTCCTCGATCAGACCAGCGGCATCAGCCGCACTCATTACCTTGCTGTGCAGGGAGGACAAGCGGATACGATCACGGTACATGGATTGTTATCTCGGGCTACTGAAACTACTGCAGCGCAGTCTAGAGACTTCGCCCCTTGCCGTCCCACGACCATGGTCGTATGAGAAGCCTTGGAATAGAGCCGTTGATCCGGATCAATAAAAGAAAAGCCCCGGCAGATTCTGACCGGGGCTTCCTTTATATCAGCTGGTTTGCAGCGGCCGTTGTCACTCCACCGCCTTGACCATGTCTTCGATGACCTTCTTGGCGTCGCCGAACACCATCATGGTCTTGTCGAGGTAGAACAGTTCGTTGTCCAGGCCGGCATAGCCGCTGGCCATGGAGCGCTTGTTGACGATGATGGTCTTGGCCTTGAACGCTTCGAGGATTGGCATGCCGGCGATCGGCGACTTGGGATCGTTCTTCGCCGCTGGGTTGACCACGTCGTTGGCGCCCAGCACCAGCACCACATCGGCCTGGCCGAATTCGGCGTTGATGTCTTCCATCTCGAATACCTGGTCGTACGGTACTTCGGCCTCGGCCAACAACACGTTCATGTGCCCGGGCATACGGCCTGCCACCGGGTGGATCGCGTACTTCACGGTCACGCCGTTGTGGCTGAGCTTCTCGGTCAGCTCCTTCAGCGCGTGCTGGGCGCGAGCCACCGCCAGGCCGTAACCCGGGACGATGATCACGCTGTCGGCGTTGCTGAGCAGGAAGGTAGCATCGTCGGCAGAGCCGGACTTCACCGGGCGCTGCTCTTTGGAGCCTTGCGCCGCGCCGGCATCGGTATCACCACCGAAGCCACCGAGGATGACGTTGAAGAACGAACGGTTCATCGCCTTGCACATGATGTACGAGAGGATGGCACCGGACGAGCCGACCAGGGACCCTGCAATGATCAGCATCGAGTTGTTCAGCGAGAAGCCGATACCGGCCGCTGCCCAGCCCGAATAGCTGTTGAGCATCGACACCACCACCGGCATGTCGGCGCCCCCGATCGGAATAATGATCAGCACGCCCATGATGAAGGCCAAGACCAGCATCAGGGTGAAGGCACTGTAGTGGCCAGTGAAGGTGAACAGCAGGCCCAGGGCAATGGTGGTCAGGCCGAGGATCAGGTTCAGCTTGTGCTGGCCGGCGAACTGTACCGGTGCGCCCTGGAACAGGCGGAACTTGTACTTGCCCGACAGCTTGCCGAAGGCGATCACCGAGCCGGAGAAGGTAATGGCACCGATGGCTGCGCCTAGGAACAGTTCCAGACGATTGCCGGTGGGGATCGGGTCGCTCATGGCGGCAACGATGCCCATCGATTGCGGTTCCAGCACCGCGGCGATGGCGATGAACACCGCTGCCAGGCCGATCATGCTGTGCATGAAGGCGACCAGTTCCGGCATCTTGGTCATCTCGACGCGCTTGGCCATGATCGAACCGGCGGTGCCGCCGACCAGCAAGCCAACGAGGACGTAGCCGATGCCAGCGGTGGCAAGCTCGGCCCCGAGCTTATAAATGAGGCCGACCGTAGTGACGATGGCGATACCCATGCCGATCATGCCGAACAGGTTGCCGCGCCGCGAGGTAGTCGGGTGCGACAGGCCCTTGAGCGCCTGGATGAAGCACACCGAGGCGATGAGGTAGAGGAGCGTTACCAGATTCATGCTCATGCTTACTTCTGCGCCTCGTTCTTGGTTTTTTTCTTGAACATCTCAAGCATGCGACGGGTGACCAGGAAGCCACCGAACACGTTGACCGCGGCCAGGGCCACCGCCAGGGTGCCCATCAGCTTGCCGGCCGGGGTCACCGTCAGGGCGGCGGCCAGCATGGCGCCGACGATGACGATCGCGGAGATGGCGTTGGTCACGGCCATCAGCGGCGTGTGCAGTGCCGGGGTGACGTTCCACACCACGTGGTAGCCCACATAGATGGCCAGCACGAAGATGATCAGGTTGTAGATGCCATGGGAAATCAGCATGTCTTCCATTGTCGTGCTCCTTAGCCGTTCTTGCGGACGACCTGACCATCACGGCACATCAGGCAGGCCGCGACGATGTCGTCTTCGAGGTTGATGACCAGCGCGCCGTCCTTGTCGAACAGCAGCTTCATGAAGTCCAGCAGGTTGCGTGCATACAGTGCCGAGGCATCGGCGCCCACCTGGGCAGGCAGGTTGGTCGGGCCGACGATGATCACGCCGTTCTCCTTTACCACCTGGTCGGCGACGGTCAGTGGGCAGTTGCCGCCTTGGGCTGCTGCGAGGTCGATGACCACCGAGCCGGGTTTCATCTGCGCGACGGTTTCGGCGCTGAGCAGGGTCGGCGCCTTGCGCCCCGGGATCAGCGCAGTGGTAATGACGATATCCGCCTGCTTGGCGCGCTCGTGCACGGCCTGGGCCTGGCGTTGCATCCAGCTGGCCGGCATCGGCCGGGCATAACCGCCGACACCTTCGGCGCACTCGCGCTCTTCATCGGTTTCGTAGGGTACGTCGATGAACTTGGCGCCCAGCGACTCGATCTGCTCCTTCACGGCCGGGCGTACGTCGGATGCCTCGATCACTGCGCCCAGGCGCTTGGCCGTGGCAATGGCCTGCAGGCCGGCAACGCCCGCGCCCAGGATCAGCACGCGCGCGGCCTTGACGGTACCGGCGGCGGTCATGAGCATGGGCATGAAGCGTGGGTAGTGATGGGCAGCCAGCAACACCGCCTTGTAACCGGCGATGTTGGCCTGCGACGACAGCACGTCCAGGCTCTGCGCCCGCGAGGTGCGCGGCGCGGCTTCCAGGGCGAACGCGGTAATGCCGCGCTCGGCCATCTTGCCGATCAGCTCGCTGTTGAAGGGGTTGAGCATGCCCACCAGGAGGCTGCCACTGTTGATCAGGGCCAGTTCCTGGTCGTTGGGGGCGACCACTTTGAGCACCAATTGGGCGCCGTAGGCATCGGCTGCACTCCCCAGGGAAGCACCCACGGCCTCATAGGCACTGTCCGGAATGCTGGCATTGAGCCCTGCCCCCCGTTGGACGGTGACCTGATGGCCCTGGCCAATCAGTTTCTTGATGGTTTCCGGGGTGGCAGCGACCCTTGTCTCACCGGTCTGCGTCTCGAGAGGAACACCAATGTGCACGACTATTTCTCCTGCGGTGACCTTTTGTCTTTTTAAAAGCCAGCGCACTTCGGATGGTGCGCTGGGGCGGCTGTGGAGCGCCGACCCGCCGAATCCCGGGCGGGCGAAGCATTTTGCAGACGAAGCCAGAGGCCTTCAACCGGTTCTGGAGCGAAACGAAGTCAAAACTACAAGTCACCCTGTGACCGTATGTCGCAACGGTCAGGCTGCAGCCCGTCAAACATAGGCTATTGGCAGATTAGGAGAAAAAAACAAAAATTTTGCGATCAATTCGCTTACGGCTTGGTGAATGTCGCAAAATAACCCGCTAAGCCGCGCCGTAAGCAGGGTTAAAGCGGATTTTTGCACCCTGCATAACAGTTTATGTAGATGCGACAAATACATATATCTGTAGGTGTTCAAAATAATTGACTACCGAGTCAATTTATCGCGCTTGCTCACGTCTTGGCCGTGTACGCCTGGGCCTGGCTTACCAGCCAGTCACGGAAGGCGCGCAGCGAAGCCGACTCCACCTTGCGCTCCGGAATCATCAGATAGTAGGCCTTGTCACTACTCAGGGCATGCCTGTTAGCGACCACCAACCTACCCTCCTCCAACTCCCGCTGGATCAGGAACGGCGGAATCAGCGCGATGCCCATCTCATGCATGGCCGCCTGGGCGAGCATCGAGAATAGTTCATAGCGCGGGCCTGTCATGTCGCGTTCCACATTCATGCCGACACTGCCGAACCATTGCCGCCAGGCATAGGGACGCGTGCTCTGCTGCAGCAGTGGCAGTTGGGCAATACGCTGCGCGTCGAGTGTGCCCTGCCCGCCCAGCAGCGCCGGGCTGCACACCGGTACCGGGTTTTCCCCCATCAGCCGGTGCGACTGGGTGCCGGACCAGTCAGCATCGCCGAAGTAGATAGCGGCATCGAAGGTGGTATCGGCAAACAGGAATGGCCGGGTGCGGTTGGTGAGGTTGACCGTGACCTCCGGGTGGCGCTGCTGGAAGTCCTTGAGCCGCGGTAGCAGCCATTGGGTGCCGAAGGTGGGCACCACGGCCAGCTCGATCACGTTGGCGCCCTGCTGGCGCATTACAGACAAGGTGTCGCGCTCAACCGCGTCCAGTTGGGCGGCCACCTGGCGGCTGTAGGAAAGGCCGGCTTCGGTCAGCTTCACGCCGCGGCGCGAGCGGCGGAACAGTTCCACATTGAGGAAGGCTTCCAGGCCGCCTATCTGCCGACAGACGGCACCCTGGGTCAGGGCGAGTTCCTGGGCGGCCTTGGTAAAGCTTTCGTTGCGCGCCGCCGCCTCGAAGCAAACCAGGGCGGCGGTACTGGGGATCTTGCGGCGCATGTACGTCAACCTCACTCGTAAGGCTGTAAATATGGTGTTTTGCCGATTTACGAAGTGACAAATTATCACTAATTGGTGCGCAATCCTCGTTTGTCCCGGCGGCCGATCAGGCCTAGGCTCAAAGGCACAAGAAACTGCCCCCTATTTCGAGGATTTCGCTCATGGCCGGTAAAGCAAGCTTCAACTGGATCGACCCGCTGCTGCTTGATCAGCAGCTCACTGAAGAAGAGCGCATGGTGCGTGACAGCGCTTATCAGTTCGCCCAGGACAAGCTGGCCCCGCGTGTGCTCGAGGCCTTCCGTCATGAACAGACCGACCCGGCAATCTTCCGTGAAATGGGTGAGGTCGGGTTGCTGGGCGCCACCATTCCCGAGCAATACGGTGGCAGTGGCCTGAACTACGTGTGCTATGGCCTGATTGCTCGCGAGGTAGAGCGCATCGACTCGGGTTACCGCTCGATGATGAGCGTGCAGTCGTCGCTGGTGATGGTGCCAATCAACGAGTTCGGTACCGAGGCACAAAAGCAGAAGTACTTGCCCAAGCTGGCCAGCGGCGAGTGGATCGGTTGCTTCGGCCTGACCGAGCCCAACCATGGTTCCGACCCGGGTTCGATGATCACGCGTGCCCGGAAGGTCGACGGCGGCTACCGCCTGACCGGCAGCAAGATGTGGATCACCAACAGCCCTATCGCCGATGTATTCGTGGTCTGGGCCAAGGACGATGCGGGTGATATCCGCGGCTTTGTTCTGGAAAAGGGTTGGCAAGGTCTCAGTGCGCCGGCGATTCACGGCAAGGTTGGCCTGCGCGCCTCGATCACTGGCGAAATCGTCATGGACAACGTGTTCGTGCCGGAGGAGAACATCTTCCCGGATGTACGCGGCCTCAAAGGCCCGTTCACCTGCCTGAACTCCGCCCGCTATGGCATCTCGTGGGGTGCGCTGGGCGCTGCGGAAGCCTGCTGGCACACCGCGCGTCAGTACACCCTGGACCGTCAGCAATTCGGTCGCCCGTTGGCTGCCAACCAGCTGATCCAGAAGAAGCTGGCCGACATGCAGACCGAAATCACCCTGGCGCTACAGGGCTGCCTGCGCCTGGGGCGGATGAAGGACGAAGGCACGGCTGCAGTGGAGATCACGTCGATCATGAAGCGCAACTCCTGTGGCAAGGCGCTGGATATTGCCCGCATGGCGCGTGACATGCTGGGTGGCAATGGCATTTCCGATGAGTTCGGCGTGGCTCGTCACCTGGTCAACCTGGAGGTGGTCAACACCTATGAAGGTACTCACGATGTGCATGCACTGATCCTGGGGCGTGCGCAGACCGGCATCCAGGCCTTCTATTGATAAGGAGCCAGCCCATGGGCGCGCTATCACATCTGCGGGTGCTGGACCTTTCTCGCGTGTTGGCCGGCCCATGGTCTGGCCAGATTCTCGCTGACCTTGGTGCCGATGTGATCAAGGTCGAGCGCCCTGGCAGTGGTGACGATACCCGCTCGTGGGGGCCGCCCTTCCTCAAGGATCCCGAGGGTGAGAACACCAGTGAGGCGGCCTATTACCTGTCGGCCAACCGCAACAAGCGCTCGGTTACCATCGACTTCACACAGGCCGAGGGGCAGCGCCTGGTGCGTGAGTTGGCGGCGAAGTCCGATATCGTCATCGAAAACTTCAAGGTTGGTGGGTTGGCTGCCTATGGCCTGGACTACCAGAGCCTGAAGGCGATCAACCCGCGGCTTATCTATTGCTCCATCACCGGGTTCGGCCAGACCGGGCCTTATGCCAGGCGCGCGGGTTATGACTTCATGATCCAGGGGTTGGGCGGGCTGATGAGCCTGACCGGCCGCCCGGAAGGTGAAGAAGGTGCGGGGCCGGTCAAGGTAGGGGTGGCGCTGACCGACATCCTTACCGGGTTGTATTCCACGGTTGCGATCCTCGCTGCCCTCGCCCATCGCGAGCAGACCGGGGTGGGCCAGCATATCGACATGGCGTTGCTCGATGTGCAGGTGGCCTGCCTGGCGAACCAGGCGATGAACTACCTGACCACGGGCAACCCACCTCGTCGCCTTGGTAATGCGCACCCCAATATCGTGCCTTATCAGGATTTTCCGACGGCGGATGGCGACTTCATCCTTACCGTGGGCAACGATAGCCAGTTCCGCAAGTTCGCCGAGGTGGCCGGGCAGCCGCAGTGGGCGGACGACCCGCGTTTCGTTACCAACAAGCTGCGGGTTGCCAACCGGGCCGAGCTGATTCCTCTGATTCGCCAGGCCACGGTGTTCAAGACCACAGCGGAGTGGGTGAGCCAACTGGAGGCTGCAGGGGTGCCGTGCGGGCCTATCAATGACCTTGCGCAGATGTTCCAGGACCCGCAGGTGCTGGCGCGCGGATTGGCGGTGAGCATTCCGCATCCGTTGGCGGGGAGTGTGCCGCAGGTGGCGAGCCCGATACGGTTGTCGGAGACGCCGGTGGAGTACCGTCGGGCGCCGCCGTTGCTGGGTGAGCATACCGAGGTTGTGCTGGAGGATGTATTGGGGCTGGATGCCGGTGAAGTGCAGCGGCTGCGCAGTACCGGTGTGCTTTAAGGGCGTTTGGTCTTGGTGAAAAGCGGGGAGGCCGTCAGGCCTCCCCGCTTTGCTTTTCAGCGATATCAAAGTTTCTTGAAATTAAGGGTTGACGCGGTTTCGAATCCCCTTATAATGCGCCCCACTTCTGACGTAGTCGAATCGCAAAACTTGTTGTAAATCAATTAGTTAGGCGATTCAGGTAGTATCAGGAGTGCTTCGATCGAATGATCGGCAGCGGTTGAGATGATGG
>NZ_JAWJYQ010000072.1:0-19198 GCF_032971465.1 Pseudomonas sp. LSJ-87
CCCCCAGGGGCGGCTCATCACGGCCTCGTCCAGATAAAGACACAAGGCATAGGAATAGACTTCGAGGTGCACGGCGGAATAACCGTACTGCTGTATTTCCTCGCGGATGGCGCTGACCTGGGTCTGCAGGGCCTTGTGCACCTGTTCGATGTTGGGCAGGTCATCCAGCGTACGCAGGCGTATGACCAGGCCGAACAGCGGGTTGGCCGCGTCGAGCATCAGGTTGGCGAAGCCGCCGCGTAGCCGGAAGTCCGGGTCGGCCGGATAACCCTGATGATCTGCGCGCCTGCCCTGGCCGGGTGGATAGGGTGAATCGGTGCCCCCCGGGACATCGAGCATGGCATGCAGGCTGCTTTCGGTTACGTCATGGGCAGCGTTGGCGGCCTGGGATTTTCCAGGACGAACAGCAGATGGGCCGGGCATGAAGAGGTCCTTGTCTTCCAGTAGGCTGAAGACATGAACACTATCGGGGAATCAATTCTTCGAGGAGCGTAGGGCTTCCCAAAACGCTGTAGGAATTTTCGCCTTTTGGCTTGTCTGGACGCTGCAATGCCGGAATTCCGGGGCCGCTCTGCGGCCCTTTCGCGACACAAGGCCGCTCCTGCAACGACTGCGCCAGCCCTTGTGTGGGCGGCGCAGCGTTGCAACCGATCAATCAGCCAAACAACCTGGCCAGGCAACCCAGCTTCTTCTTGTACGAACGCCGAGCCTCCAATGCGTCCTCCAGGCTGACTTCCAGGAACCGCGCCTGCTGGTTGGGCTGCATCTGCCCGATCAGGTCCAGGTCGGCGCTGATCACCGTGCCGATCATGGCGTAGCCGCCACCCGACACCGCATCACGGTGCAGGATGATCGGCTCCAGCCCTGCAGGTACCTGGATCGAACCGATCGGGTAGCAGCTGTCAACGATGTTCGATGGATCCGAGCCGGCCCCGAACGGCTGCTCCCGTGGCTGGAAGCTCAAGGCACTGCCGCCCTTGTAGCGGTAGCCGATACGGTCTGCTTCGGAGCCTACCGTCCAGGCTTCGGTGAAAAAGCTTTGCGCCGCAGCCTTGGTCAGGCGATGAAAATACAGCCCCGGCACCACCCGAAGCACCACCTCGCCACCCAAGGCCTGGCGCAAGGCCATTGGCAGGCTCGCACCGGCGCGGGTCTTGCCACTGGGTACGCCGACCGGCAACAGGTCACCCGCCATCAGCTTGCGCCCATGGAAACCACCCAATGCACCCAACGCATAGGTGGAGCGGCTGCCGAGCACCTCGGGTACAGCGATACCGCCGGCCACCGCCAGGTAGGCCCGGGCGCCTGCGGTAGGGAAGCCGAAACGCAACACCTGCCCGGCACGTACGGAAAACGCCGTGTCCGGGCGTTGCTCGCGGCCATCGAGCAAGGCCGGCATCTGCGCACCGCAAACCGCCACCAGGGCATCCTGCTGGAACTCCAGTTCCGGCCCCACCAGCGCACACTCAAGGCCCGCGGCGCCGGCCGGGTTGCCCACCAGGTGGTTGGCCGCCCTCAGGGCGTACTGATCGAGGGCGCCGGACGGCGGGATGCCCAGGTGGTAGTAGCCTTCGCGGCCCAGGTCCTGCACCGAGGTAGCCAGCCCGGGTTTGAGTACCTTGATCATGCCAGCACCTCCTGCAGGGTCCGTGGATAGCCGACCGGGTCGGCGAGGAACGCGTCCAGGGAGAACTCCACCGGGCGAATGCGCAGGTCGAAGCGGCCTTCTTCGACATCCGCCACCGCCTGGTCGTAGGTGCGGCGGTCGATGGGTTTGAACTGCACGATGTCTCCCGGGCGGAAAAACACCATGTGCTCCTTCAGGTAGTTAAGTGTCTGCTGCGGGTCGTAGATCGGCGCCGGGGTGACGCCGAACATCTGGTAGCCGCCTGCCCCGCGCACCGAATATATGCAGCCGAAGCAGCCGCCATGGCCAAGGGTGAGCTTGGGGGTGTCCGTACGCGGGCGCAGGTACTTGGGCACCTGCAGTTGCCGCTCGCGCTCGACCATCTGGAACATGAACGGCAGGCCGGCAACGAACCCGACCATCGACACGAACCACGGCGCGCCGCTGTGCGCGGCAATGAACGCCTCGACATCGGCCAGGCCGTTGATCCGCGCGGCGTACTCCAGGTCGGTGCTGCCCGGGTCCTGGTGGCGGTCACGAAAACGCATCAGCGTTTCATGGGTCCAGGGGTCGTTGTACAGTACTGGAATCTCGATGATCCGCGTCTGCAACGAGCGCTCGGCCACTGCCTGCGCTTCGGCACCGCGCACCGCCTCCAGCAGTGCCTGCGGCGCGATACGGTCCGGGTCGAAGCGGATCTGGAACGAGGCGTTGGCCAGGCACACATCCAGCACGCCATCCAGGGCCAGCCGCTCCACCGCACGGGTGACGGCCATGCCCTTGAAAAAAGCCTCCAGCGACATGCTCTCGCTGACTTCGGCAAACAGGTGCTCGTCAGCGCCAAAGCTGTAGCGGATCGGGGTTGTAGCAAGCGGTTCGGCCATGACTGTTCCTTTTCTTGGAATCTTTATAGAAAGGCAGGCGAAAGCAAATTGCACGGGCTCCGGCGTATACCTGCCGGATGCCCCACGGATTCAGCGTGGCGCGCGCACCACGATACCGGCAGCGTCCAGCGCCTGGCGCGTGGCCTCGACCAGGTCGAGCGCACCCGGGGTGTCACTGTGCAAGCAGATGGAATCGAATTCGATGGCCAGGTCCTGCCCCTCGACCGTGCGCACCACGCCTTGCTGACAAGCCCGCAACACCCGTTCCGCGACCGCCCCGGGCTCATGGCCCCGCACGTTGCGGGTGAACACGATCGACCCGCTCAGGTCGTACTCGCGGTCGGCGTAGAACTCGCGAATTACCGGCTGGCCAAGCTGCTGGGCAATGCGGCAAATCACCGAACCGGGCATGCAGTACAGCAGCAGCTCCGGCTCGATCACCCGCAGGTTTTCCACCAGCAGCCGTGCAGCTTCTTCGTCACGTGCCAGATGCATGTACAGGGCACCGTGCGGCTTGATGTGCTGCAGGCGCACGCCCTGGGCGCGGGCAATTTCACGCAGGGCGCCGAGCTGGTAGAGCATGTCGTCGACCAGTTCCTGGGCCGGGGCATTGATGTGTCGGCGGCCGAAGCCGACCAGGTCGCGGAACCCAGGGTGCGCCCCGACTGCGACGCCCAGGGCCTTGGCCCGCTCGACGGTACGGCGCATGGTGCCGGGGTCACCGGCATGGAAGCCGGTGGCGATGTTGGCCGTGCTGATGTAGCCCATCAGCTCGTTGTCGACGCCGTCGCCAATGGTCCACGGGCCAAAGCCCTCACCCATGTCCGAGTTGAAATCCACCACCTGCATGACTGTCTCTCCTGGCGCTTGTGACTGCATGCAAGCCACGTTAGATTCTCTGCACCCCCTTGGGAAGATCTATAAACAGATAGGGTGTCTTCTGAAAATCAGATACTGCGGGAGCTTACCGTGTCACTGACCCTGCGCCAGGTCCGCTATTTCGTCGCCACCGCCGAGATCGGCCAGATTTCCCAGGCGGCAATCCACCTGAACATCTCCCAGTCTGCAGTGACCACGGCGATCAAGGAGCTGGAGGCGATGCTTGGCGTGCTGCTGTTCCAGCGCTCGGCCCAGGGCATGAGCCTGACCGAGGCCGGCCGGCACTTTCTGAACCGCGCCTACGTGATCCTGCGCAGCGTGGACGATGCGCTGAACAGCCCGCTGCCGGACGTGCGCGCCAGCGGCCTGCTGCGCCTGGCGGCAAGTTATACGGTGATCGGCTACTTCCTGCCCCATCACCTGCAGCGGCTGGAACACTGGCACCCGGACGTGACCCTGGAGCTGTACGAACAGGAGCGCAGCGCCATCGAACAAGGCTTGCTGGAGGGGCGTTTCGACATGGCAGTGGTGCTCACCGCCAACCTCACCCACCCGGACATCGTCTCGGAAACCCTTTTCAACTCCGAGCGCCGCCTGTGGCTGCCCGGCCATCATCCGCTGTGCGAGCGCTCGGCGGTAAGCCTGGCCGATGTGGCCTGTGAGCCGTTCATCCTGCTGACCGTGGATGAGGCCGAGCAAAGCGCCATGCGCTATTGGGAACAGGCCGGGCAGCGGCCGCAAGTGCGGGTGCGGACCAGTTCGGTGGAGGCCGTGCGCAGCATGGTCGCCAATGGCAGCGGTGTGGCGATCCTGTCGGACCTGGTGCACCGGCCCTGGTCGCTGGAGGGCAAGCGAATCGAGACGGTGACCATCAGCGACCCGGTGACACCGATGAGCGTGGGGTTAGCCTGGCACCGGGAACGGGCGTTCAGCCCGGCCATGCAGGCTGTGCGAAATTACTTCCATGATGCATTCCTGGCGCCGCAGCAGTTGTCGGCACGGCGCTGACCGTTCCCTGCAGGCCGGAATCTTCACGGGTAAATCCGCACACACGTCTGCATTCGGAGTCAACGCCACTCGCTATAGGGCTCCAGCGGTGTCACCGGCAGCGCCAGGTTGCCCCGCCACGGCTCGAACAGGTAGCGCAGGTAGAGCATGCCATGGCTAGGCGCATAGTCATCGCTGTGCTGCCAGTCGAAGCCCCCGCCCAACACCCACTGGTCGCTCAGGCGACGCTCGAACAGCCCGCGCAGGCGGTAGCCCAGCCCGCTGCTGTCGCTGGCATCGCGCATCGCATCGATGTTCGAATCGCCAATATCAAATCGATCCATCAACTTGCGGTTGAGGTGCGTGTCCGGATACAGCCGGCTGCGGCCGCTGTGGGCCTGGGACCAGCTTACAGAGCCTTCCAGCAGCACCGACCAGTCGTAGTTGCGCCAGGCATAGCTGACCGGCACGCCAACCGATGTGTAGCGCTGCGGGCTGTAGTAGCCGCCCTGCCCCAGGCTGTAGCCGCCCAGGTCCTTGTCGTGACGCCAGTGCATCAACGTAAGGCCCACGCGCACACGCTCATCGGCTTTTTCCACCACGCGGTGGTACCAGCCGGCCATGGCCCGGGTGCGCTGGTTGTCAGCGACGTTTTCGCCATACAGCCAGTGGTGCCCGAGGCTGGCCCAGACGCCATTGTCACCGCCCTGGTCCCAGCTCAGGCCGAGCGTGGCGCCATTGGCCGTGACCCCGCCCCAGTGCACGCCTGTCCACGGGTCACGTGCCCCGGCAAAGGACAACAGCGAGTTGCTCATCGGCCGCCGTGAAGCGGTCAGCGACCAGCCAAACTGGCCGAGGTCACCGTTGAACGTGGCGCCACCCAACCAGTTGTTGATCGCATAGCCCTGGGTGGTGCCCAGGTCGAAGGCCCAGCGGCTACCCTGCCAGCCCAGCGCCAGCACACTGCCGTCAGCAGTTTGCGAGCCCCCCTTGCACTCGCCAACAACCTGGCAGCTACCGAAATCTGTGGTATAGCGCCCATCATCGTCTTGCTCGAACGACCCCGCATCCATGCCGATGCGCTCCACCCGCGCAAAGGCGGTGCCGTCCTGCCAAGGGGTATCGACATGCAGCAGGGTCGACTGGGTACTCAGTTCGGACGTGCCCGGCGTGCCGTCGTCCTCGCGCCAACCGTAGTCGTGCATCAACGTCACATGGGTATTGCGCTGGCGATACAGCGCATCGACGTCGCTGCGCAGGCTGCGTGCCAGCCAGTCGTCGTCATCCTGCTCACGGCTGGCCAGCGTCAGTGCGCGGTCATCCCGTGGCGACACGGCAGCACGCTCGAGCAACTGCGCATCGGCCATCGCTGCAGCGTAAAGGTCCAGCGCCCGTTGCGGGTCATCCTGCGCCACCAGGCGGGCAGCGTCGCGCCGCAACAAGGGGTCGGGGCGAGGCTGCTGCGCTGCGATCTGGTCGAGCATTCTGGCCGCCTGGTCGTGTTCGCCCAAGGCGACCCAGACAGCCGCCAGGCGCCGCTGGGCATTGCTGTCATCGGCAGCCAGTTGCGGTACCTGCACAGCCAGCATGTGCCGGGCCTTTGCCAGGTTGCCTTCGGCCACCGCGCTTTCGATCACGCCAAGGCGCGCCTGGGGTTGCCCAGGCTGCACGGCAAGCACGCGCTGGTAATAACCGCGCGCCTTGCCAGGCTCACCATTGGCCGCCGCCCAGTCAGCCAGCAGCATCAGGTCGTCGGTGCTGCCTTCGCCACGCGCCAGGCTGGCCTCGAGCAGGCGGGTCGCTTCAGCCGTGCGGCCTTGCGCCTGCAGCTGCTGCGCCGAGGCCAGGGTCATGCGGCGGCGGATACGCTGCTCCAGTGCATGCATGTCAGCGTTCCATGCCCCCTGCGGCACCGCGCCCAGGCTGTCCAGGGCCAGCGCATCGCGGTCGCTGGACTCCAGGAACAGGCCATGGGCATAGCGGGTAGATGGGTCGCCCGGCTGGCGCTGCACGATGCTGGCGAATGCCGCGTCGGCTTCGGCGGTGCGCCCCAGGTGGCGCAGGCTGCTGGCCAGCTGGTAGACCAGCCAGGGCTCATCGGGGGCCAAGGCCGTGGCCTGGCCCAGCACCTGGCTGGCCGCCGCCCAGTCCTCACGCTGCATGGCCTGGTCACCTTGCTGGCGCAGGCGTGCGAGTTCCAGGCTGCGGCGCAGGCTGGCGAACTGCGCTTGCTGCCGAGGCGACAGGCTGTCGAGGTACGCCCGCGCCTTGTCGGGCGATTGCGCCTGGTACACACGCACCAGGCCGCGCACGGCACTTTCGTTATCCGGTGCCATGCGCCGAACCTGCAGGAATTGCCGCTCGGCGGCGGCTATATCGCCCTCGGCCAGCGAGACATCCGCCAGGCCCAGCAAGGCGTATTCCTCCTTCGGGCGCTGCTGGCGTGCCTGCTGGTAGAAGGCGCGGGCAGCGCGCAGGTCTTTCGCCTGCAGTGCCCGCTCGCCTTTGCTGAGCAGGGCCCAATACTGGCTGGACGACTCCAGGTCCTTCCACTGGCTGATCCAGTAGGTGTCCTGCTCCTTGGCGCTCGCCGCCCGGAACGCCGCATTGGCGTCTTCGTAGCGGCTCTGGCGCATCAGTGCATAGCCCAGTGCACCCTGCAGGCTGGCATCATCCGGATACTGGCGCAGCGCCCGGCGCAGTTGTGCCTCGGCTTCAGCGTTGCGGCCCTTGTCGAGCAATGCCAAGCCCCGCTGGCCAGCCTGCCAGGACGGGTCGGCCAGCAGTTTGCGCTGCTGTTGCAGGGTCTCGCTGGCCTGCGCCAGCAACGGTGAAGCCGGGTAACGCTGGAGAAACGCTTGCCAGGCCGCCGCGCTGGCGGCGCTCACCGCTTGCCCGGACAGGTAGTCGAACTCACGCTGGGCAGCGGCATCCCGTGCGCCAGGGTCGCGCGACAGCTGGTCGAGCAAGGCCAAGGCTTCGCGGTCGCGATTTTCGGCGAACAGCCAACCGGCCAAAGTCTGGCGCAGCCCGGCACTGCCCGGGTACTGCTGGTCCAGCCGCTGCAGCTGCCTGATCGCTTCAGGGCGCTGGCCCGGGAGGTTGCCGCGCACGCGCCAGTAGTCCAGGGCCAATTCCAGACTTGGCGGTTCACCAGCGAACAACTGTTCATAGGCCGCCAGCGCCTCTTCATTGCGCCCGGTGACCGCCAGCAGGCGGGCCTGCTGCAATTGCCGCACGCGCTCCGGCTGCTGCAGCTCGAGCAGGCGCCTGGCCTGGCGTGCCTGCAAGCTGCCAGGCGCGATGGAACTGATCCGCGCACTCAACTGCTCGGCCTCGGTGCTGTTCTTTTCGCGCAATGCCAGGCTCAGGGCCGCCATCAACACATCCGGGTTGCGCGGCTCGAGCAATTGCAGCCGCCCCAGTGCATCGCGCACCAGGTCGTCACGATGCAGCGCCTCGCCGCGACGCACCTGGTCCAGCAGCCATTGGCGCTGTTCGCCGGCATCCTTGGGTTGTGCCGTGGCCTGGCAGGTCACTGCCGCCAGCATCAGCACGCCGATCATTCGCTGCATGGCGCGCTCCAGGCCGGCAACAGGCGGCCGTGCGGGTCAAAACGGTAACGGCCTTGGTCCCAGCCCTGGCCAAACAGCGCCAGCACCTGGCTGTAATAGGCCTTGGCTTCGACTGGCTGTTCGCGCAGGCGCTGACGCTGTGCCGCCAGGCCCGCGACGTGCTCCGGCGATGCTGCCAGCAACGGCAGCAACGCCGCAGAGAAACCCGCCGGGCCATGGCCACTGGCAACACCGCTGTGCGCATCCACATGCTCTGGCGGCAACCCCTGGCGCGTGGTCAATGCCGCCATCGGGGCATAGTGGGCCACCAGTTCGGCACGCTGCGCCGCGTCCTTGGCCAGCATGCCGACCCACAGATAGACGCGGATGGCGTCGTAGTCACCTTCACTGCCATGTTGCGGGTCCGCTGCCAGTTCACCGGCTGGCGTCCACAGCAGCCAGTCCGGGGCAAAGCCCTTTGGCGACGAAGCCAGCCACAAACGCCGCGTGTTGGCCGCCAGCTCGCCCCACAACGGGTCGACCAGGCTGAAGCGATCGAACAACTGCAGCGGCAAATAGCTGGGGTTCAAGCGGGCGCCACGAGCATCCTCGAAGCCGTAGTCCCCCGGCAGCAGCATCACCCCCAGGCCCGGCAGCTTGCGCAAGGTCTGCGCGGCGATACGCCACAGCATGCGCTGGCCCAGCTGCGTATAGGCCGGCTCGTCCCACAGCCGCCCGGCTTCCAGCAGGCTGTAGGCAATCCACAGGTCGGCATCGCTGGCGTTGTTGGCATCCAGCACCTGCCACTGCTGCTGGTCGTTACGGCCCCACAGCCAGGCGGGCAGATGCCGGGCCAGGTCGCCCTCCGCCAGGTTGTTGCCGGTCCAGCGCAGCAACTGCGCGAAGGCTTGCCGGTCATTGCCCACCAGGGCGAAGAACAGCGCATAGCTCTGCCCTTCCGAGGTGGTGATCAGGCGCTCGTCGCTCGGGTCGATGACCCGACCGTCGACACTCACCAGTTCGGCCTTGAAGCGGTCCCAGGCCGGCCATTTGCAAGCCGGTGCGGCACTCGTGACGACGGGCAGGCCCAAGGCGACCAGCCCCACCAGCAACTGACGCATCATCACCCCGCCTCACCCAGGCGGCGCTTGCCTGCCCAGCGCAGTGCCCGCCACAACAGGAAGGCAAACAGCACCACGCAAATGGCCGCGATCGCCGCCAGCAGCACCGGGTGCTCGGACAGGTGGAACCACAGCAGCAGCCACCACGGCAGCGCGCCTACGAAGTAGTGCTCGCCGACGAACTGGCTGGTGACGCCGCTGCTGCGCACCAGCGTCACCGAGCCGGCCACCGCATCGAGCTTGCCCACATCGCCGAGCACGTCGCGCAGCAACGCTTGGTCGCTATCGCTGTTGGCGAGCAGGGCGACAACGCTGCGCTGCTCATGGAAGGGCGACTTCAGCCCGGTGATGGCCGCAATCGGCGCCTGCGCGCTGACTGCCACTCGGCTGCTCGCGGCCACCGGAGCGGTATCGAAGCGCTGGCTGCCCGGCAGCCCTGTGCTACGGCCCTGCAGCAGCCAGTCCCGCTGGGCACTGAGCAGCAGGCCAAGGTTGGGCGCATCCCCCAGCGCCTCAGGCAGGCTGCCGAGCAGCAGCAAGTCGGCATCGGCCGCTGCGGCCTGCTTCCAGTCATCGACCAGCCGCAGGCCAAGCGCCGGGTAGCCGATCTGCCCGGCCAGCCCGCCGACCGCATCGAGCAAAGTGCCCACCTGCATCGCCGTGGGCTTGGCCGGCATGACGACCAGCGTTTCGGAAAGGTCGGCCATGCGGCTGAACGGGAAGCCGCTGCGGGCGAATGCGCGCAGGTCGGGCATGGCGATGTAGTGGTGGTAACCGGACAGGTCGATGGTCGAGTTGTCGTCGATCGCCGCGCGCACATCCACCGGCAACGAGGTCTGACAGCGGTCGCGCTGGGCGCTGCCCAGGGTGCTGGCAAAGCTGAAATCGAAGCGCAGGCGGTTGCGGTCGCCGATCTTCAACGCCGGTACCAGCGACTTTTCGGTCAATGCGCTGTTGTCACCGGACAGCACCGCCAGGCGCATTTCCTCGAGCGTACCGCCGCGCCGGTCATTGCCCACCAGCGGCATGCTGGTGATGTACTGGTCGTTGACGCTGATGCTCAGGCGCGATTCGTCGCTCACTGCCGGGGCCGTGTAGCGGTACAGCGTACGCAGCGGAATGCCCTGGTTGCGCCAGACGAACAAGTCCGGCGGCAGGTTCAGCTCAAGTGTCACCGGCCGTGGTTGCAGGCCGCTGACCTGCAGCTGCTCGGGGTAATCGAGCAGCTCGGCGAAGCGTACCGGGCGGTCGGTGCGTGTCCAGTTCGGCGCATCGTAAGGCTGTCGCGGCTGCAGTGCCGTCATCTGCTCGACCTTCACCCGGGCACCGCGGAACAGGTTGTTGCCAACCGCCAGCGCCGAGGCGGCCTTGACCAGGTCATCGTCGTTGCGGCCCAGTACCAGCAGCACCTTGCTGAAGCGGTCGTCCGGGTGGTCGATCATCTGCAGTACCGGGCCGTCGACCGGCGGGAATTGCTGCAGGTCGGCAAGGAAGGCCGGGCGACGGTCGTTGCTGGCAAACACGATGCTCGGCGTGGGTTTGTCGCCACGGGCCGGCAGGCTGCCGTACAGCACCGGGAAAGTCGCCTTGCGCCAACCGGCCTGGCTGCCGAAGTAGGACGCCAGGATCGCCGCCGCACGCTGCTCGCCCAGGCTCGGCACGCCGCTGAACACCACCGGCAGCATTACCTTGCCGGTGTCGCGCACATCAAAGAACGGCAGCGGGAAGTACGCAAGGTCGTTGTCCAGGGCCAGGGCCTGTTCGTGCAGCTGCACCTGGCTCTTGCGGTTCAGGTTCAGCCACAGGCCGCTGTGCGCTGGGTCTTCGCAGATGTCGGTGTAATGCCCGACGAACTCCAGGCGTACCCGGTTGAAATCGCTGAGCAGCTTCGGGTCCAGCGGCAGCTGACGGCGCACGCGCTGGCCAAGCTGGTCCTTTTCCACCGGCACCACGCCCATCAGTTCGTCATTCAGGTACACGCGCAGGTGCGACAGGTTCGGCAACAGCGCAGGCGATGGCGTGTAGTCCAGTTGCAGGCTGGCGTCGGTGGCCAGGCGGTCGCGCCGCAGGCCGAATTCGATGTGCTCGCTGTTGCGCACCCCCAGCAGCAGGCTGTCGGAGGCATGCCCGAGCTGCTCGAAGGTTTTCGCAACCGCCCAGTTCGGTACCGTGGGTACGGCTGGCTCGGCAAGCGGGGCGACAGAGGCGGCAGCGGCGCTTTGCGACAAGGCAGCAAGCAGCGCCATCGCCAGGCCCCAGGTACGCGCGGGATAACCAGTCATCATGCGTCTCGATCAACAGGGTTCAAGGAAGGGACAGGTTGCGGTGTGCGGGGCCTGTAGCTGGCCAGCCAGTTCGCCAGCGCGTGCAGTGGGCGCAGCCACGCCCGCACCCATGGCGGCAAGTGTTCGACCAGCCGCAGGTAACCGACACCGCCCAGCTTCAGCACGTCGACCAGGCTGCGCAGCGGGCGATCGACCTCGTGCTGCTCGTTCCAGCCAAGCCAGGCATCGGCACGGGCAAAGGTGCAGTGGACCAGGTCGATACGCTGTTGCTGGCCGAGGTCATGGAACACCAGGCCCACGTGTTGCCCGACGGTACGGGTGACACAGGCCTGGAAGGCGAACTCGCGCTGGCCGCGGTTGAGCAGCAGGCGCACCCGCTCCCCCGCTTGCAACTCGAGGCCCCGGTGCAATTGCAGGCCGACACCGCCGTCGGAGTAGTCGACCAGGGTACAGGGGTAGGCGTGACCGCTGGCCAGCACCAGCCCCGCCGGCAAGCGCATCTGCACCCGGTGGGCGCGGCGCACCTGGCGCACTTCGGCAGCCACGGCGACGGCGGCGCCGATGATCAGCAGGTTGTAGATCACCCACAGCGAGCTGACGATCACCGTGCCGATTTCCGCCGCCGGGCCGGTGAACAGGCGCCACACGGCGAAGCCCAGGCCGGCCACGTTGAGCGCCGCCAGCCACAGGTAGGGTTGGGCGATGCGCCAGTCGAACTGCTCCTGCTCCATCAGGCCGCCCTTGGCGGTGACGTTGAACTTGCCCTTCTTCGGCGCGAACAGCGCGACCGTGGTCGGGCGGGCGATGTACCAGGCCAGCACGGTCTCGTAGACCTCGCCCCAGAAGGTCTGCCGGTACTTGCCCTGCATGCGCGAGTTGGTCAGGCTGGCGTGGATCATGTGCGGCAGCACGTACAGCAGGATCATCAGCGCCGGGGCGTAGATGATGTAGGCATGCAGCAACAGGAACGCCAGCGGCGCGGTCAGGAACACCAGCCGTGGCAGGCCGGCCAGGAAGTGCAGCATGGCGTTGGCATAGCACACCCGCTGGAACAGGCTCAGCCCACGGCCGAACAGCGGGTTGTCGGTACGGAAGATCTGCACCATGCCCCGGGCCCAGCGAATGCGCTGGCCGATGTGCGCCGACAGGCTCTCGGTGGCCAGGCCGGCCGCCTGCGGAATGCTCAGGTAGGCCGATGACCAACCCTGGCGGTGCATGCGCAAGGCGGTATGGGCATCTTCGGTCACGGTTTCGACGGCGAAACCGCCGATGCTCTCCAGCGCGGTACGGCGCAGCACGGCACACGAGCCGCAGAAGAACGCCGCGTTCCACATGTCATTGCCATCCTGGATCAGGCCGTAGAACAGCTCACCTTCATTGGGGCGACGGCGGAACGAGCCCAGGTTGCGCTCGAACGGGTCGGGCGAGAAGAAATGGTGCGGCGTCTGCACCAATGCCAGCTTCGGGTCCTTGAGGAACCAGCCCACTGTCATTTGCAGGAAGGAGCGCACCGGCACGTGGTCGCAGTCGAAAATGGCGATCAGCTCGCTGTCGGTCACGCCCAGCGCATGGTTGAGGTTGCCAGCCTTGGCGTGCTTGTTGTCCGGCCGCACGATGTAGCCCACCCCCACTTCGTCGGCGAACGCACGGAACGCCTCGCGCCGGCCGTCGTCGAGGATATAGATGCGCAGGCACTCGCGCGGCCAGTCCAGGCCCAGGGCGGCCAGCACCGTGGTGCGCACCACCGACAAGTCTTCGTTGTAGGTGGGGATCATCAGGTCGACGGTCGGCCAGTGCGCCGGATTTGCCGGCAGGTTCGCCGGCTTGCGCTGCAACGGCCAGCTGGTCTGGATGTAGCCCAGGATCAGCACGAACCACGAATAGGTTTCTGCCGCCAGCAGGATCACCCCGCACACAAGGCCCGTGGTGTCGTTCCAGTTCAGGGTCGAGGTGTAGCGCCACCACAGGTAGCGGCAGGAGATGAGCGTCGACAGCACGATCAGCATCAGGGTCGGGAAGCGGCCCGGCATGTGCCGCACCAGCAGGGCAATGCCCAGCAGCAGGCAGATGAACACCAGCTGCGCCAGGTAGCCGAACGGTTCGGTCACGCACAGCACGGCCAGGCCGATGGCGCCCAGGGTCAGCACGCTGTAGAAAACCCACCGGGCGAACACGCTCAAGCCGCGCAGGCGTGCCGAGGCTTGCTGCTTGAAAGCGCTGGCGCGGTAGCGCGCAGGCAGCTGCTGCAGGCGGTCGATCAGCAGGCCATAGTAACGGCGCAGCACCTGGCGCATACCGCGCAGCTGTGCACGCACTGCACTCCAGGCACGGCGGGCAAACCCCGGCTCGCGAGGCAGCGGTTGGCGCCGAACCAGCAGCCACAGGCTCTGGATCAGCAGGCGCAGCGGGTCGCCCAGGCTTGGGCGCTTGCCCGCCAGTTGCGGGTACAGCCGCTGCCGCTCGGCCAACAGGGCTTGCCAGGCAGGCGACTCCAGGCGCAGGAACAGGAAGGCCAGCCACACGCCAAGGGTAAACAGCCACGCGACCGGCTGCCGCGCGCCACGTGTGCGGAACCAGGCGTAGGCCGACAGAGGGGTCAGGGTCACGACTGGCGCCTCGTCAGGCAGCGCACCGCCAGGCTCTGCACGTCCCGGCAAGCCAGGCTCTGCGGCGCGTAGTGGCCAAGCGGTGCCTTGCACGCCAGGGCCTCGAGGAAGGCCTCGTCGCGGTGCACCACCTGGATCGGCAGGCGATCACGGAACAGGTCGCGCCACACCATCAGCAGGTCGCTCTGCAAGCGGCTGGCGGGGTCGTAGCGGTTGACCAGCAACAGGTCGTAGTGCTCGACCTGCCGGCGCCCGAGCAGCAGGTGGCTGGCCATTTCGGCCTCGGCCACCAACACCCGCACGTCGGTCTCGACGCTTTGGCCAGCGGCATCGGCCGGCAGTTGCGGCAGGTCGAACAGCAACCAGTCGAAGTGTTCGGCCAGCTCGGCCTGGCGCGCGCGCCAGGCTTCAGCATCGGGCAACGGCGGCCGAGTGCCGGCAGGCAGATTGCCGAACGGCATCAGGCACAGGCCATCGAGCACCTCGTACATGGCATCGCTGTATGGCCGCCCTTCCCGCTCGGCAAGCGCCCAGCCCTCGTGCGTGTCGAGGGGCAGATTGAAGTGCAGGCCGAGCAGGTTGCTTGGGCACAGGTCGACCAGCAGCACCCGCTCACCTACGCCCTGCAACGCATGCCCCAGCGCGGCCAGCAAGGCACTGCGCCCCAGGCCACCGCGAACGCCGTGCAACGCCAGGCTGGTCATGGCGACAGCACCTGGCGCCGCGGCGCCGCCGTGTACAAGGTGCCCTGGGCGCTGCTCCGGCAGCTTTCACCCAGCAGTGGCCAGCGCTGCAAGGCCTGCTGGACACCCACCAGCAATGAGATGTCCTGGTAGTTCAGGTCCGGCATGTCCAGGTGCTGGCGCAACTGGGCGATATCGTCGCTGCGGTCGGCAGGGTCTGCCTTGCCAGTGATCATGGGCGCTCCTTCGGGACAGGCTGCCAGTCGGGCTGGCCTTGCAGGCGCATGTAGGCGCGCCCCTGGTAGTTCAGTACTTGTGCACCTGCGGTTTCCGCGACCTGTTCGGTGGTCGGCAGGTCGCTCAGCAGGCTGGGCACATCCAGCAGCTGCTGCTGGCCCAGGCCCGCATACACGCGCGAGATCAGCTCGGACAGCGCCAGGTAGCTGGTGGGTGCCGAGACGTGCAGCGGCTCGCTGCGGGCAGGCTGGCCCATGCCGATGAACTTCAGGCCGACCGGCACATGGGTAATCGATGGGGTGGGGATTTCACGCATGCCCGACAGCTGCATGCGGTCGCCGTGCAGCGCGGCGCCATGTTCCGGGACAATGGCCACGACCACGCGGCGGCCGCTGCGCTCCAGTTCATCGAGGAAGCTGCCAAGCTCGCCGAACAGCCGGGTGGCGCGGGTGGCGTAATCGGCCACGCGGGTACCGCCGTCGGCGGTGACGATACGGTTGCCGTCATGCAGGCTGATGCTGTTGTAGAACAGCGACACATGCTCGGCCGGCGCGCCTTTGCGCTGCCCCCACCAGCGGCGCAGCACCTCCAGGTCGCTGGCGATCGGCGAGCCGTCGAAGCCGACCAGTGCCCGCGGGAAGTCGGTGTTGCGCAGGCCGGGTTGAGGCATGTGCTGCTGGGTGATATCGCCGATGAAGTTGTCGAAGCGGCCGCTGTGGTTGAGCAAGGTGTTGCTCTGGAAGCCAAGCCTGGCCAGGTTCTGGAACAACAGGCACTGCTCCGGGGCCGGCTGATACAGCCCGGCGTGGGACGACTGCCCGCAGCTGGCACGCAGCACGCGGATGGCGGCCGGCCCGCTATAGGACGTGGCCGAGTTGAACTGGTCGAAGATCACGTCCAGGCGCGAGAACAGCGGGTTGTCACGCAGCCCGACGGCAGACAGGTCATCCCAGGCCAGCGAGCAGATGTTGATCACCAGCAGGTCGAACGGCTGCTCATCGGCCTTCATGGCCGGGAATGCTGTCACCCGTTCACGCTCACTGGCGAAGAACCGCTCGAGCCAGCTGTCGAGCGTGGCATTGTCGGCAACCGCGGTGGCCTGAGCCTGCTCGGTGGGGCTGGCAGCCGCGGCGCCAGGCGCCTGGCCCGCATTGAACCCCAGCGCTGGCAGGCCGCCGACCGCCAGCCAGGCCAGCCCCAGCAGGCTCAAGGTACTCAGCCGCAGCCAATGGCGCAGGTACAGGTAACCCACCAGCAATAGCGCCAGCGCGCCCAGCAGGTTCCAGTTGATGAAGCGGCCGAGCAGTTCGAGCAGGTAGTCCCACGAGAAATCGAACACCCCCGGCTGCGCCAGCAGGCGGCTGAAGGGCGGCAACCAGGTGTCCTGGTAGAACAACGCGATGCCGACCGGTACGGCCACCAGCTGCCGCGCGATTCGCAGCCACTTGCCCGGCAACGGCAGCAGCAGAAACGCAGCGAACAACAGGTTCGGCAGCGCCTGGAAGTCGAGCATGCCAAGGGCTACCAGCAGGAACTTGGCCAGGAAGTAAAGGTTCCACCCTCCCAGTCCAGGCCAGCGGGCCGGTACCGGGAGGGTGGCGGATGTATTAGTCATTACGGGGTTCCTGGCGTGCAGCGCGGTGGCGTATGCCCAGCGGTTTCAGGTAACGAGGTCGAAGGCGGCGGCGCAACCACCCGCGCAGCGTGGCGCGCAGGCGCAACAGCAGCAGGGCCAGCGCCAAGGTGACCAGCGCCGTGATGCCGACCACTTGCAGCAGTTGCACGAAGTTCATGCCGTACCCCGCTTGCCCAGGGCCACCCGGCGCGGTGCCAGGGCCGGCCTGGCCTGGGTGGGCAGCTGCGCCGCCGCGTCGAGCCGGGGTGGCTGTGGCACGCTGTCGTCGAGGAAGGCCGGGGTGGCCAGGCTGTCGACACCGGCAAGCACCTCCTGGCTGATGAACAACTCTTTCCACGACAACTGGAAGATGTGGTCAAGGGCTTGCTCGACGCCTTCGGATCGGCAGGCGAACAGGAACAGGAACAGCACATCGCCCACCACGCAGGCGATATCGCCGTCGCGGCGGAACACCGTGCGCGAACAGGCTTGCAGCGGGGTCAGCCCTGGGGCCGGGCGCAACACCAGCAACTGGTGGGCGATTTCGCCGTTGCGCACCCCGTGCCACATGGTCTGCACCGCTTCGGCGAACGCGCGCGGCGCCACCAGCCCGCAGATGGCCAGCGGCCGCAGGCGTGCGAGCAAGGCATCGAAATCGCTTGGCAGGCGCCGGCGCCAGAGGTAACCCTGGATGCTCTCGACCATGGTCAGGAAGCGCGACAGGCTGGCGCCGAACGGCACGATCTGGCTGGCCCCGCAGGCCAGCAGCAGTTGTTCGTCCTGGTAGCGCAGGGTCGGTGCCATCTCGCGCACCACCAGCTTCAGGGCACTGCCACGCAACTGGCGCAAGCGGTGCAACTGGCGCGCCAGGCTATCCAGGCGCTGCCCGCCGTCCATGGCAAAGATGACCGTGGCGGAAACCGCCCTGCCAGCTTTGGCACACAGTTCCTCGAGACTCTCGCAGACCTGCCAGTGCTCGGAGAAGGCTGGCGCACCTTCCAGTACCGGGCGCTGGGCGAGGCACAACAGCTCGTCGCCACCGGTGTCGCTGGGAGCCTGCGGCGCCCCGGCGGCGGCGAAGCCTGTTTCAAGCCGCGCCAGTTCCACATCGCGCGTACCGGTCTTGCCGAGCGGGTTGCTCCAGAAATGCTGCAGGTAGCGCACCCCGCCTTTGCCGCGGTACACCTGGGCCAGGCCATCGACGCCCTGGTTGAACGCACGCAGGCGCTCTACCAGCCCGGCACTCTGGCCGCTGCTGATGACCAGCAATAGCGTGGCCTCGGCCAACAGGACCGGGCGCAGCGCGTTGCACCAGCTTTCGACGTTGCCGGCACCCCAGACGTCGGCGGGCGCCAACAGCACCAGCACACGCCCGGCGGCGTCGATACGCGGCAGGTCATCGACCAGGTGCCGGGCGGCTTGCAGGTCGGCTTCGTACAGCGCCAGTTCGGCTGGGCCCTGCGCGGTATCGAGCGCACTCAGCACATCACCGATGGCTTGCGCATCGGCGACCAGGGCTGCGCGAACGTGCTCGGAGAGCCCCCCGACCACCTGGCGGCATAGCACGGTGGCGTCTTCTGCGTTGTCGCAGGCCAACCAATACAGTCCTTGTACATGAAGCTGGCTGCTTTCGGCGCCTAAGCCGGAAATAGCCAACCACGGCATTCCATTCGTCAAAACACTGGCTCTGAAAAGTAGATTGAAACGGCTCTGAGAGGTGGCTGCGGGCACATGCGCCGCTGAGGCTCGATGAATAGCGTCAAAAAAACAACAAAATGACTGACGAACAACCGAACCCGTCAATTCTACAGCAGGGAGGCAAAATGAAATCAAGCAGAAATGTAATGAATTGCAAAAAATTGTTAGCAGCAGGTACATGTCTGGGATGTTTGGTGCCTGTGAGATCGAGCGCCGCCCGCGCAGCGCTTCGCAGCACAAGGCTGCCTCAGGTACAACATGAGCCCGAAGTCTGCGCCGGGCCTGTGGGAGCGGGCATGCCCGCGAAGCAGGCGGCGCGGGGGATGGCACCGGCGGCGCCGGTGTTCGCGGCTAAAGCCGCTCCCACAGGTACAGCGTGAGCCTGAAGCCTGCGCCGTACCTGTGGGAGCGGGTTCACCCGCGAAGCAGGCGACGCGGTGGATGGCACCGGCTCTACCGGTGTTCGCGGCCACGGCCGCTCCCACAGGTACAGCGTGAGCCCGAAGCCCGCGCCGTACCTGTGGGAGCGGGCATGCCCGCGAAGCAGGCGACGCGGTGGATGGCACCGGCTGCGCCGGTGTTCGCGGCTAAAGCCGCTCCCACAGGTACAGCGTGAGCCTGAAGCCTGCGCCGTACCTGTGGGAGCGGGTTCACCCGCGAAGCAGGCGACGCGGTGGATGGCACCGGCTCTACCGGTGTTCGCGGCCACGGCCGCTCCCACAGGTACAGCGTGAGCCCGAAGCCCGCGCCGTACCTGTGGGAGCGGGCATGCCCGCGAAGCAGGCGACGCGGTGGATGGCACCGGCTGCGCCGGTGTTCGCGGCTAAAGCCGCTCCCACAGGTACAGCGTGAGCCTGAAGCCTGCGCCGTACCTGTGGGAGCGGGTTCACCCGCGAAGCAGGCGACGCGGTGGATGGCACCGGCTACGCCGGTGTTCGCGGCCACGGCCGCTCCTACAGGTACAGCGTGAGCCCGAAGCCCGCGCAGTGCCTGTGGGAGCGGGCATGCCCGCGAAGCAAGCG
>NZ_JAWJYQ010000073.1:0-17832 GCF_032971465.1 Pseudomonas sp. LSJ-87
CGAGAAACTCGTTTAGCTTCAAACACTTGACTCAACGGGGGTGGCTGGCTTTGCTTCGCTACCGCGTTGGAGTGGTGCGCATTATAGGGCGGCGTTTCAGGAGGTCAACCTTTAATTTCAATAATTTAGGTTTTTTTGAAAAAGACCGCGTCAGGGCCGCCAGATGCTCGCCGCAAGCCTTGCAGCGCCTGTGAGATCGAGCGCCGCGTGCGCGGCGCTCGATTTTGCAGGCGCCAGAAAACTCATGGCCGGCACCTTGCCCCACACCCTCATAATTGCGCACTATATTGCTCACCCCCACCCCGCTCAAGGATCGCTGCACAGAAATGAACACCCAGCCCCGCAGCCTGGCCGCTACCCTCTTCCCGATCGGCCTGCTGCTCATCGCCATGGCATCGATACAGTCCGGTGCCTCCTTGGCCAAAAGCATGTTCCCCCTCATCGGCGCCCAAGGCACCACCACCCTGCGCCTGATCTTCGCCAGCATCATCATGCTGCTGATCCTGCGCCCGTGGCGGGTGCGCATGACCCGCAACGCCCTGCGCAACGTCATCATCTACGGCATGGCGCTGGGCGGCATGAACTTCCTCTTCTATATGGCCCTGCAAACGGTACCGATCGGCATCGCCGTGGCACTGGAGTTCACCGGCCCGCTGGCCGTGGCGATCTTCTCCTCGCGCCGGCCGATCGACTTCCTGTGGATTGCGCTGGCCATCGTCGGCCTGCTGCTGTTGCTGCCGGCCGGCCATGGCGGGCAGGCCCTCGACCCGGTCGGCGCAGCCTATGCCCTGGGCGCGGGCGTGTGCTGGGCACTGTACATCCTGTTCGGGCAGCGGGCCGGGGCCGAGCATGGTATCCAGAGTGCCGCACTGGGCGTTGTGGTCGCCGCGCTGTTCGTCGCCCCCATCGGTATCGCCCATGCCGGCAGCGCATTGCTCACACCCGCCGTGATCCCCATGGCCCTGGGCGTCGCGGTGCTGTCCACCGCCCTGCCCTACAGCCTGGAAATGGTTGCCCTCACGCGCATCCCGGCACGCACCTTCGGCACCCTCATGAGCATCGAACCAGCCTTCGGCGCACTGTCCGGCCTGCTGTTCCTGGGGGAGGTACTGACGATTACCCAGTGGCTGGCCATCCTGGCGATCATTACGGCGTCGGTCGGCACCACCCTGTCCATGCGCAAGGAAACCAGCCCGGCCGTCGCTGCAGACTGATATGAGAAATATTTTCATTTGAGACAGGATTAGTGATTGTAGCGACCCGTCTCGCTGATTAAGCTGTCACAGAATCATCATCTTTACGCTATCTACTGGACCGAACACGGACGCTGGGGAAATTTCAGGAAGAACCAAAGCGATAACGACAGGGCCATACAGCTATCAGCCCTGCATTTAAGGACAGGAATGAAACGTATTTTGCTCATCCTGGCCATCTTGGCTATTGCTGGATGTGCCGCCACGGCCAAGACTGAGGTCAAAAGGGGCAAGAAGGGCCTGCATATCAATTGCTCCGGCCTGTCTTCCTCGTGGGACAACTGCTACAGCAAGGCCGCAAGCTCCTGCAGCACGCGCGGCTACCGGGTCATTGCACGCTCGGGCGATAGCGATGAAGAACCCGGTGACTACTTGTTCGGCATCAACCCGGCGGGTTACACCAGCCGCAGCATGATCGTCATCTGCAAGTAGAAAAAAAGGGCAGCTCGCAAGCTGCCCTTTTCATTTGCCGCCTTACAAGGGCACGGTACGCGCCTCCAGCCAGGCCAGCGCGTCCCCCTTGAGCAACGGCGCCAGGCGCTCGCGTACCGTGGCGTGATAGCCGTTCAACCAGTCCACCTCTTCCCTGGCCAGCAGTTCGGGCACCAGGCAGCGGGTATCGATCGGGCACAGCGTCAGGGTCTCGAAGTTCAGGAAGTCGCCAAAGGCGCTCTTGCCGGCCTCGCGGTTGACCACCAGGTTCTCGATGCGCACACCCCACTGCCCTGGGCGGTACGTGCCCGGCTCGATCGAGCTGATCATGCCCACCTGCATCGCCGTCTGCGGCGTGGGCGCCGCCTGGTAGGCAATGACCTGCGGCCCCTCGTGCACATTCATGAAGTAACCCACCCCATGCCCGGTGCCGTGGCCGTAATCCACCTGGTCAGCCCAGATCGGTGCCCGGGCAATGGCATCGAGCAACGGCGACAGCACACCTCGCGGGAAGGTGGCCCGCGACAGGGCGATCATGCC
Source organism: Pseudomonas sp. LSJ-87 (assembly GCF_032971465.1). NCBI lineage: Bacteria > Pseudomonadati > Pseudomonadota > Gammaproteobacteria > Pseudomonadales > Pseudomonadaceae > Pseudomonas > Pseudomonas sp. LSJ-87. Next base: position 2,226 of record NZ_JAWJYQ010000073.1, read on the forward strand.
TTTGAGCACGCGCGTGCAATCCTGCTTCTGTGCAAGGCTCGGGTTGCCCACCGGCACCATGCGGGTGATGTCGGTGGTACCGCCAAGGTACTGCCCGCCCGAATCGATCAGCAGCAGACCATCGCCCTCGATGACCGCATGCGACTGCTCGGTGGCACGGTAATGCGGCATCGCGCCATTGCCATTGAAGGCGGCAATGGTCGAGAAACTCAACGACACGAAGCCTGGGCGCCGGGCACGCGCGGCACTCAACTGCTCGTCGACCGTCAGTTCGGTAACCCGCTCCTGACCGAGGTTGGCCTCTAGCCAGGCGAAGAACTCGCACAAAGCCGCGCCGTCCTGCTCCATTACCTGGCGGATGTGCACCAGATCGTCATCACCTTTGCACGACTTGCTCAGGGTGCTGGGGTTGAGCCCCTCGACCAGTTCCACCCCGGCCGGCAGGTTATCCAGCAGGCCGCAGGTTACCCGGGCCGGGTCGACCAGCAATCGGCTGCCGGCCGGCATGGCGGCAAGGGCCTTGCCTGCTTCGGCGTAGTCGCGCGCCTCGATACCGTCGGCCGCCAGCACCTGGCGTAGATGTTCGTCGAGCTTGTCCTGGCCGACGAACAGAATGGCCTGCTGCTGGCTGATCAAGGCAAAGGCGACGAACACCGGGTTGTAGGACACATCGCTACCGCGCAAGTTGAACAGCCAGGCAATGTCATCCAGGGTAGCGATGAAATGCCAGTCGGCCCCCTTGGCCTGCACGCTCTGGCGCAACTGCGCCAGCTTTTCCGCACGGCTTACCGTGGCGTGCGGTGGCAAATGCTGGTAGACCGGGTTGCCTGGCAGCGCCGGGCGCCCTTCCCATACCTGGCCCAGCAGGTCCTTGTCAGTCACCAGTCGCGCCCCGCGCGCCTTCAGCCGGTCGCCAAGCTGGCGCGCCGAAGCCAGGGCCATGACCGCACCGTCTACCGCCACGCTGCCATTGGTCTCGACATGATCGCCCAGCCATTCCAGCGCACCAGGCTTGCCCGGCAACAGCTTCATCAGCTCGATGCCGCTGCCAGCCAGCTCGTGTTCCGCCTGTTCCCAGTAGCGGCTATCGACCCACAGCCCGGCAAAGTCAGCCGTGACCACCAGCGTGCCGACCGAGCCGTGGAAACCCGACAGCCACTGGCGCCCTTGCCAGTAACCGGGCAGGTACTCGGAAAGATGGGGGTCGGCCGAGGGTACCAGCAAGGCATCGATGCCCTCTGCGGCCATGGCCTGGCGAACCTGCGCCAGGCGCTGCGGCACGCTTTGCCCAAAGGTGGTCTGAACGTTCATGCGCTCTCCTGCGGCTACATCACGGTTTATCCAGTGTGCCGATAATGGAACAGCCGCCGAGGCCCTGCAATCGTGGCGACCGACACACGGCATGCATTGCCCGTCACGCCCTGCGCATACCAGACATTTCCTACATACGGGCCAGGACCACCGATCAAGTTCCGCTGAACTTCCTCAAAGCACCGGCTTCACACTCAATACATTCATTGCACACAGGCAAATGACCATGCCCAATGCCTGCGCCCCTAAAAGCGGCGTGGTGCTGCTCGACACCCGCGCGCACACCCCCGACCACGAGCATGCCGTGCACCTGAAGCTTGCCGATGGCCTGGCCCGCCTGCTGGGCTGCCCGCACGTGCAACCCGGCCAGCCACCAAGCGCCACCGATGGCTACTACTACCTGCCCACCGAAACCCTGGTCGATCCCAAGCGCCATGCCGCCCTGGGCATCTGCAGCGAGCAGGACCTGTTCGGTGGCCTGGTCGCACACCCCTACATGGCGACCAAGGCGATCTCCCACCCGTTGCCGGCCGGGGCCAGTTTCCCGCCGGGCTGGACCGATGCCTTCGCCCGCCAAGCCAGCGACGCCCTGCTGCGCGGCTATACCGTGTTCAGCAAGGCCGATGCGCGCACCGCCGCACAGCTGTTATTGGCGGATGGCCCGTTGCGAATCAAGCCGGTACTGGCCTGCGCCGGCCGTGGGCAACAGGTCATCACCGCGGTGGATGAACTGGAACCGCTGCTGGCCGGCATGGATGACCAGGACCTTGCGCTGTGGGGGCTGGTGCTCGAGGAAGACCTGAGCGAAGTGCAAACCTTCAGCGTCGGCCAGGTACGCGTCGCCGGCCTGACCTGCAGCTATCACGGCACCCAGCAACTGACCCGCGACCATCAGGGCACGGAAGTGTATGGCGGCTCCGACCTGGTAGTGGTGCGCGGTGACTATCAGGCACTGCTGCAACTGCCGCTGGACGAGCCGCTGCGCCTGGCCATCAACCAGGCGATGGCCTACGAACAGGCCGCCGAGCAGCACTTCCCCGGCTTCATCGCCTCACGGCGCAACTACGACATCGCCCGCGGCGTCAATCCCCTGGGCCACCTGCGCAGCGGCGTACTCGAGCAATCCTGGCGCCTGGGCGGAGCCAGCAGTGCCGAGCTGCTGGCCTTGCAGGCGTTCGCCGACGACCCGGCATTGCAACGGGTGCGTGCCTCCACCCATGAAGTGTTCGGCACCCCCGAACTGCCCACTGACGCCACCCTCTTTTACCAAGGAAACGACAGTGAACTCGGACAACTCAGCAAATTCGCGCGGATTCGTGAACATGACCATTCAGAGTGAAACCGTTGAACTGCAGGTCGAGGATGACAGCATCGTCGGCACCCTGGTCAGCCCCGGCAGCAAGATGCCCGGCATTCTCTTCGTCCACGGCTGGGGTGGCAGCCAGCAACGCGACCTGGCCCGCGCCCGTCATATCACCGGGCTGGGCTGCGTGTGCATGACCTTCGACCTGCGCGGCCACGAAAAAACCGAAAGCCAACGGCTGACGGTCACCCGCGAACAGAACCTGACCGACCTGCTGGTGGCCTACGACCGGCTGGTAAGCCACCCGGCCGTCGACACCAGTGCCATCGCCATCATCGGCAGCAGCTACGGCGGCTACCTGGCCACGCTGCTGACCCGTGAGCGGCCGGTCAAATGGCTGGCCCTGCGGGTACCTGCGATGTACTGGGACGACGAATGGAACCTCCCCAAGCAAACCCTCGACCGGCAACGGTTGAACGCCTACCGCCAGCGCCCGCTCGGCCCGGCGGACAACCGCGCACTGGCAGCCTGTGCCGAGTTCGGTGGCGATGTTCTGCTGGTGGAGTCCGAGCAGGACGACTATGTGCCGCACAGCACCTTGATGAGCTACCGCTCGGCATTCGTCAGCGCCCATTCGCTCACCCACCGCATCGTCGACGGTGCCGACCACGCGTTGTCCAGCGAAGAGAGCCAGAAAGCCTACAGTTCGATCCTGGCGGCATGGGTCAGCGAAATGGTCGTTGGCGCCCGCCTGGACCGCTACCCGCACTACGCGCCCTGGTATGCCTGAGGCTCGCCCACCTGGCAATGCAGGCCGCCATCGGCGCCGCGCACCAGGCTACGCAGGGTCTGGTAGGCAGCAAAATTGACCCCACGCGCCTGATGCTGGCCAAGCAGTTCGAGGAACGGCTCCCCGACGAAGTATACGGCCGCCGCTGCCCACGCCTGGCGGGACTGCCATTGCAGGTACTGCAGCACCCGGCTGCCATCGTCGCTGGCCTGAATGCTGACACCCTGCAGCCCTTCGCAACGCGCGGCCAGCGCTTCGCTGCGCGCCACCAGCGCCTGGGCCAACGCCTGCTGAAACCTGCCAGGCACTTCATATTCGATCATCTGGGTAAACCACAGGGCATGGGATGTTGCCGTCATGAACGGTCTCCTGGTGACGGACGCCTACAGCGCGATGCCAAGCAGGGTAAAACCTCAAGTTATGTCAAGGTCAAGCGGTTTTCCGCACCGGGAACGCCCCGCGCCCTAACCCGATACCGCGAAGCGCCGCCGGTAATCACTCGGGGTCAGGCCGGTGATGCGCTGAAAAACCTTGCGAAACGCACCCGGGTCCTGGTAACCGACGCCCCAGGCGATCTGCTCGACATTGCGCCGGGTGAACTCCAGCAAGCGGCACGCCCGCCCCACTCTCACCTGCTGGCAGTACTCGGTCGGCCGTAGCCCCGTGGCAGCACGAAAACGCCGCAGGAAGGTGCGTTCCTCCAGCCCCGCGCACGCAGCCATGCTGGCCAGGTCGGCATCCTGCCCACCGATGCCCTGCAACCAGTGCTGCACTTTCAGCACCGCCTCATCGCCATGGTCCAGGCGTGGATTGAACACTGCACCAGGCAGCGGCGCCGCGACCGGGTCGACTGCCAGGTAGCGAGCAGTTTCCCGCGCCACCGTCGCGCCCATGAAGCGCTCCAGCAAGCGCAAGCCCAGGTCGGTCCAGGCCATCAGCCCGGCCGAGGTGACGATGTCGCCATCGTCCAGCAACGGTTGCTGGGCCTCGACCCGCACCTTGGGAAAACGCTGGGCAAGCGAATGCACGTAGTTCCAGTGGGTGCAGGCCGGGCGCCCGTCGAGCAGGCCACTGGCGGCGATGAAGAACACCCCGATGCACACCGACGCCAGCACCGTGCCGTGCCCGTGCAACTGGCATAACGACGCACGATGGCGCTCAAGCAGCTCACCCTGAGGTGCCGACTCCAGGCTTGGCGGAATGATCAGCACCCGCAGATCGGCCGCGGCGGCAGGTGGGCTCTCAGGGGCAGGCTGCAACTGCCCCGCTTCGTCTGCCTGCCAGAAGCTGATACGCACCGATGGCAACTCGAGGGCACCCAGTTCGGCAACCACCCGGTTGGCCACCAGGAACAGGTCGGCCAGCCCATGCACGGCAGCACGTTGCGCGCCGGGGTACAGCAGCAGGCCGATGTCCAGGCTGGCGGGGTTGTCAGTTTTTGCCTGCATAGTGTCGTTCGCGCCAATCCTCAGGTCAGTGCACACAGCCTATAACTAACGTCATCCAACGACTACTGCCACAGGAGGCAGCATGAGCAAGCAGGCGCTGATCATCATCGACATCCAGAACGACTACTTCCCGGGCGGCAAATGGACCCTCGATGGTGCCGACCAGGCGGCCGACAATGCTGCCCGCCTGCTGGCGGCGGCGCGTGAACGGGGCGATCTGGTGGTGCATGTGCGGCATGAGTTCGACAGCGCCGATGCGCCGTTCTTCGCGCCGGGCTCGCAGGGTGCGGCGATCCATGCCAAGGTCGAGCCTCAGGCCGGTGAACCGGTGGTGCTCAAGCACAAGGTCAACGCCTTCCTCGGTACCGACCTTGAGCACACGCTGGACCGGCATGGCGTCGAGGCCCTGACCATCGTCGGCAGCATGAGCCACATGTGCATCGACGCCGCCACCCGGGCCGCGGCCGACCTCGGTTACGACGTGACCGTGGCGCACGACGCCTGTGCCACGCTGCCACTGGAGTTCGATGGCAAGCGGGTGCCGGCGGCGCAGGTGCATGATTCGGTGATGGCGGCGTTGGCGTTTGCCTATGCCAAGGTGGTCAGGACCGATGAGTTGATAGGAGACTGACCACGAACCTTGGGTTGCCCATACGGGCCTCATCGCCGGCAAGCCAGCTCCCACAGGCCCACCTTCAGGCTCGGAGCCAGTGGAGAACCTGTGGGAGCTGGCTTGCCGGCGATGAGGCCCTGGAGGCAGCAACACCTCTCGATCAAATCACCACATTACGCACAAACCGCACCGCCACCGCCCCATCGTTGCGATAGGCATACCGGCAATTGCTGGGAAACACATGGAACTGCCCGACCTGCAGGCGATGCTCGACCCCTTCGATAATCAGCGTCAGTTGCCCTTGCGCCACATAGATCTGCTCGCTCCAGCCCTCGGCATCAGCCTCGCTGGAATAGCACTCGCCCGGTGCCAGGGTCCATTCCCACAGCTCCACCTCGCGCCGCGCCACACTGCTGCCCAGCAGCACCGCCCGGCTCTGCGGGTGCTCCCCGGCCCAGGCCAACTCTTCGATGCGCCCGGGGTCACGCTGGTCAGGTGCCTGGATCAGGGTACTGAAAGCCACGCCCAAGGCTTCGGCAATCAGGTCGAGAGTAGTCAGGCTGACATTCTTTTCGCCCGCCTCGATCGCCACCAGCATGCGCCGGCTGACACCGGAGCGCTCGGCCAGCGCCGTCTGGCTCATGCCCGCGGCATTGCGCAGGCTGCGTACATTGAGGCTGACATGTTGCAGCACCGATGCCCGGTGCGAGGAATCTTTGTGCACTATATTGCTCACTGGTCGGTATTGCGCAGTATACTGCCCACTTTGCGGCGATTGTGCGCCGCCCCCTCCGAGTGCGCAAGACCATGAACCAGCCCAGCAGCAAACCGACCCCTGCCATTGCCTTTCGCCTGAGCAAGGCCGAACTGGTGCTGGTGTTCATCACCATGCTGTGGGGCGGGACCTTCCTGCTGGTGCACAACGTGATGACCGTCAGCGGCCCGATGTTCTTCGTCGGCCTGCGCTTCGCTGCAGCCGCGCTGTTCGTCGGGGTAGTCTCGGCGCGGGCGCTGCCGGGGCTGACCTTCACCGAACTGAAGGCCGGCATGCTGATCGGGGTGTCGATCATGCTCGGCTACGGCCTGCAGACCATGGGCCTGCAAACCATCAGCAGCAGCCAGTCGGCGTTCATCACCGCGCTGTACGTGCCGTTCGTGCCGCTGCTGCAATGGCTGGTGCTGGGCCGGCGCCCCGGCCTGATGCCAAGCATCGGTATTGCCCTGGCATTCATCGGCCTGATGCTGCTGGCCGGCCCGGAGGGTGGCAGCCTGCACTTCAGCGAAGGCGAGCTGGTAACCTTGGTCAGCGCCGTGGCCATTGCTGGCGAAATCATCCTGATCAGCCGCTACGCCGGCCAGGTCGATGTGCGCCGGGTCACCGTGGTGCAGCTGGCGACCGCCTCGCTGCTGGCGTTCCTGATGATCGTGCCAACCCAGGAGCGCATACCCGACTTTTCCTGGCTGCTGCTGGCCAGTGCCGTGGGGCTGGGCGCCATGAGCGCGGTGATCCAGGTGGCAATGAACTGGGCGCAGAAGTCGGTCTCGCCCACCCGCGCCACCCTCATCTATGCCGGCGAACCGGTATGGGCCGGGATCGTCGGGCGCATCGCCGGTGAGCGCCTGCCGGGCGTGGCACTGCTCGGCGGCCTGCTGATCGTGATCGCGGTGGTGGTCAGCGAACTCAAGGTGCGCCGCCCGCGCGAGGTGGCCGAAGCACGGGACGTGCAGGATGAAGGCGAACGCCAGGCTGGCCTGTAAAGCCGCCAACTGCGGCTATGCTTTGTAAGAATCTGTTATAAAAAAACAGCTTGTCACAGCCTGTTTGTAGGATTCTGCGACAGCTTGCGTGTTGGTGATCAACCCCTCGGCACGTATGATTCTTTGCAAACTTCTCCAGAATAGAACGCTATGTCATTGATAGTGCTATTGCTTCTGCCGTTCGTGGGCAGTTGCCTGGCAGCCGTGCTGCCGCACAACGCACGTAACGCGGAGTCCATTCTCGCCGGGCTCGTGGCCCTGGTCGGCACTGTCCAGGTAGCACTGCTGTACCCTCAGGTTGCCCACGGTGGCGTGATTCGCGAAGAATTCCTCTGGCTGCCCAGCCTGGGGTTGAACCTGGTGCTGCGCATGGACGGCTTCGCCTGGCTGTTCTCGCTGCTGGTGCTGGGCATCGGTACGCTGGTGTCGCTGTATGCCCGCTACTACATGTCGCCACAAGACCCGGTGCCGCGCTTCTTCGCCTTCTTCCTCGCCTTCATGGGCGCCATGCTCGGCCTGGTGATCTCCGGCAACCTGATCCAGCTGGTGTTCTTCTGGGAACTCACCAGCCTGTTCTCATTCCTGCTGATCGGTTACTGGCACCATCGTGCCGACGCCCGCCGCGGCGCCTACATGGCGCTGATGGTCACGGGCGCGGGCGGCTTGTGCCTGCTGGTGGGTGCCCTGCTGCTCGGCCATGTGGTCGGCAGCTACGACCTAGACAAGGTCCTGGCTGCCGGCAACACCATCCGCCAGCATGCGCTGTACCCGGTGCTGCTGCCACTGATCCTCATCGGCGCCCTGAGCAAGAGCGCACAATTCCCCTTCCAGTTCTGGCTGCCCCATGCCATGGCAGCGCCCACCCCGGTATCGGCTTACCTGCACTCGGCGACCATGGTCAAGGCCGGGGTGTTCCTGCTGGCGCGCCTGTGGCCGGTGCTGTCGGGCAGCGAGGAGTGGTTCTGGATCGTCGGCGGTGCCGGCGCCCTCACCCTGCTGCTCGGCGCCTTCGCCGCCATGTTCCAGAACGACCTCAAGGGCCTGCTGGCGTACTCGACCATCAGCCACCTGGGCCTGATTACCCTGCTGCTGGGCCTGAACAGCCCGCTGGCCGCGGTCGCGGCGGTGTTCCACATTCTCAACCACGCCACCTTCAAGGCCTCGTTGTTCATGGCCGCCGGCATCATCGACCACGAAAGCGGTACCCGTGACATCCGCCGCCTCAGCGGGCTGATACGCCTGGTGCCATACACCGCCACCCTGGCCATGGTCGCCAGCGCCTCGATGGCCGGCGTGCCGTTGATGAACGGTTTCCTGTCCAAGGAAATGTTCTTCGCCGAAACGGTGTTCATCAGCTCCACTGCCTGGGTCGAGGCCACGCTGCCGGTGATCGCCACCCTGGCCGGCACCTTCAGCGTGGCCTATGCCCTGCGTTTCACCGTCGATGTGTTCTTCGGCCCCACGGCGCAGGACCTCCCGCACACCCCGCACGAACCGCCACGCTGGATGCGTGCGCCGGTCGAACTGCTGGTGCTTACCTGCCTGGTGGTGGGCATCTTCCCTGCCCAGTCGGTCGGCCCGCTGCTGGCCGCCGCCGCCCTGCCGGTGGTGGGCGGCACCCTGCCGGAATACAGCCTGGCCATCTGGCATGGCTGGAACGCGCCGCTGATCATGAGCCTGGTGGCCATGAGCGGCGGTATCGTGCTGTATCTGCTGCTGCGCAAGCAGCTGCGCCTGGGCCGCTTCCCCTACCCGCCAGTGATCGAGCGTTTCAACGGCAAGCGCCTGTTCGAACACGGCCAGGTGCAACTGATGCTGCTGGCGCGGCGCATCGAGCGCCTGCTCACCAGCCGCCGCCTGCAGTCGCAGCTGTTCATGCTGGTGCTCGCCGCCTTCCTCGCCGGCCTCACCCCCATGCTCTACAGCGGCCTGAGCTGGGGCGACCGGCCGAAGATTCCAGGCTCGGGCGTGTTCGTCGCGCTGTGGCTGATCGCCATTGCCTGCGCCATCGGCGCCGCCTACCAGGCCAAGTATCACCGTTTGGCGGCGTTGATCATGGTCAGCGTCTGCGGCCTGATGACCTGCATCACCTTCGTCTGGTTCTCCGCGCCCGACCTGGCCCTGACCCAGCTGGTGGTGGAAGTGGTCACCACCGTGCTGATCCTGCTCGGCCTGCGCTGGCTGCCGCGGCGGATCGAAGGCGTATCGCCGCTGCCGGGCAGCCTGGAGCGTGCACGCATGCGTCGCCTGCGCGACCTGCTGCTGGCGGTGCTGGTAGGTGGCGGCATGGCCGTGCTGTCCTACGCCATGCTCACCCGGCCGACGCCGAACGACATTTCCTCGTTCTACCTGAGCCGGGCCCTGCCCCAGGGCGGTGGCACCAACGTGGTCAATGTCATGCTGGTCGATTTCCGTGGTTTCGATACCCTCGGTGAAATCACCGTGCTGGTGGCCGTGGCGCTGACCGTGTTCGCCCTGCTGCGGCGCTTCCGCCCGCCAAAGGAAAGCATGCAACTGCCGGCGCAGCAGCGCCAGCTGGCACCTGACGTGGTCACCGACCTGATCAACCCACGGCATGCCACCGACACCGCCCTGGGCTTCATGATGGTGCCTGCGGTGCTGGTGCGCCTGCTGCTGCCGATCGCCCTGCTGGTGTCGATGTACCTGTTCATGCGTGGCCACAACCAGCCCGGTGGCGGCTTTGTCGCCGGCCTGGTGATGTCGGTGGCGTTTATCCTGCAGTACATGGTGGCCGGCACCCAGTGGGTCGAGGCGCAGATGAGCCTGCGCCCGCTGCGCTGGATGGGCACCGGGCTGCTGTGCGCAACCCTGACCGGCGCGGGCGCCATGCTGCTGGGCTACCCGTTCCTCACCACCCATACCGCCCACCTGCACCTGCCGTTGCTCGGCGATGTGCACGTGGCCAGCGCGCTGTTCTTCGATGTCGGCGTGTTTACCGTGGTGGTCGGCTCGACCCTGCTGATCCTCACTGCCCTGGCGCACCAGTCGGTGCGCGCCTACCGCCCGGGCAACCCGGCGAAAACCAGCCAAGCAGGAGCCGCCTGATGGAAGAAGTGATTGCAGTTGCCATCGGCGTTCTGGCCGCCTCGGGGGTGTGGCTGATCCTGCGTCCGCGAACCTATCAGGTGATCATGGGCCTGTGCCTGCTGTCGTACGGGGTCAACCTGTTCATCTTCAGCATGGGCAGCCTGTTCATCGGCAAGGAACCGATCATCAAGGACGGCGTGCCCCAGGACCTGCTGCACTACACCGACCCCCTGCCGCAGGCCCTGGTGCTCACCGCCATCGTCATCAGCTTCGCCATGACCGCGCTGTTCCTGGTGGTGTTGCTGGCCTCGCGCGGCCTGACCGGTACCGACCACGTGGATGGCCGGGAGCGTGACGAATGAGTGGCATGAGCCAATTGATCATCGCGCCCATCCTGCTGCCTCTGGTGACCGCGGCAGTGATGTTGCTGCTGGGCGAGAAACACCGGCAGATAAAAGCCCGGCTGAACCTGCTGTCGACCTTCGCCGGCCTGGCCATCGCGGTCAGCCTGCTGCTGTGGGTGCGCACCCAGGGCCAGGCGGAATCGATCGGTGTCTACCTGCCAGGCAACTGGCCGGCGCCGTTCGGCATCGTGCTGGTGGTCGACCACCTGTCGGCCCTGCTGCTGACCCTCACCGGCATCATCGGCTGCAGTGCCCTGCTGTTTGCCCGCGCCCGCTGGGACGGTGCCGGCGCCAGCTTCCACGCACTGTTCCAGATCCAGCTGATGGGCCTGTACGGCGCCTTCCTCACCGCCGACCTGTTCAACCTGTTCGTGTTCTTCGAGGTGCTGCTGGCCGCTTCCTACGGCCTGCTGCTGCATGGCTCGGGCCGCGCCCGGGTGCGTGCCGGCCTGCACTACATTGCCATCAACCTGTTCGCCTCGTCGCTGTTCCTGATCGGCGCGGCGATGCTGTATGGCGTGACCGGCACCCTGAACATGGCCGACCTGGCCCTGAAGATTCCGCTGGTGCCGGAGGCCGACCGCGGCCTGCTGCACGCCGGCGCGGCGATCCTGGCCATGGCCTTTCTGGTCAAGGCCGGCATCTGGCCGCTGAACTTCTGGCTGGTGCCGGCCTATGCCTCTGCCAGCGCGCCGGTGGCTGCGCTGTTCGCCATCATGACCAAGGTCGGCCTGTATGCCGTGCTGCGCCTGTGGACACTGCTGTTCTCCGGGCAGGCCGGGGCCTCGGCGCACTTTGGTGGTGAATGGCTGGTGTACGGTGGCCTGGTCACCCTGGCGGTGGCGGCGGTGTCGATCCTGGCCGCGCAGCGCCTGGAGCGCATGGCTGCCCTCAGCATCCTGGTTTCGGCCGGCACCCTGCTCGGCGCCGTCGGTTTTGCGCAATCGGCGCTAACCGGCGCAGCATTGTTCTACCTGGTCAACTCGACCCTGGCACTGTGCGCACTGTTCCTGCTCGCCGAACTGGTCGAGCGTTCGCGCTCGGCCAACGAAGCACCGCTGGACGACGAAGAAGACGCCATGCCGCCACCGCTGGAATCACTGCACCCGCCCAAGGGCATCAACCTCGACGATGAACAGAAGGTGGTGATCGGCCAGATCATCCCGTGGACCATGGCCTTCCTCGGCCTCAGCTTCATCGCCTGCGCCCTGCTGATCATCGGCATGCCGCCGCTGTCGGGCTTTGTCGGCAAGCTCAACCTGATCAGCGCGCTGTTCAACCCGCAGGGGCTGGGCGTACCTGCCGAGCAGCCGCTGAGCACGGCGGGCTGGGGCCTGGTGGCGTTGCTGATCCTGTCTGGCATGGCCTCGCTGATCGCCTTCGGCCGCGTCGGCATCCAGCGTTTCTGGAAGCCTGAGGAACGCCCGTCGCCGGTGCTGCGCCGCTATGAATGCCTGCCCATCGTCATCCTGCTCGGCCTGTGCATCATCCTCAGCTTCAAGGCCGAACCGCTGCTGCGCTACACCCAGGACACCGCCGCCAGCCTGCAGGCCCCCGATGCCTATATCGAAGCCGTGATGGCCGCCCGGCCGATTCCTGGCCCCACCTCGCTCGACGTACAGGTGCAGCCATGAATCGACTGTTCCCCGCACCGCTGTTATCGGTTTCGCTGTTCGGCCTGTGGCTGTTGCTGAACCTGTCGGTCAGCCCCGGCAACCTGCTGCTGGCTGCCGCGCTCGGCGTGCTGGCGCCGCTGCTGATGGCACCGCTGCGCCCGCAGCATGCCCATGTGCGACGGCCGCTGGCCATCGCCCGGCTGATTGGTCGGGTCGGCATCGATGTGATCATGTCCAACCTGCTGGTTGCCCGTGGCGTGCTGCGCGCCGGCAAGCAGCCGCCGCGCTCGGCCTTCGTGCACATCCCGCTGGCCCTGCGCGACCCGCATGGCCTGGCGGCGTTGTCGATGATTACCACGGTGGTGCCCGGCACGGTCTGGTCCGAGCTGGCGCTGGACCGCAGCGTGTTGCTGCTGCATGTGTTCGACCTGGACGATGAGGCGGCCTTCATCCAGCACTTCAAGGACACCTACGAACGCCCGCTGATGGAGATTTTCCAATGACAGGCCTGCTCGCCAATGCTGTCCTCGCCAGCCTGTTCATCTTCGCCCTGGCCATGGCCCTGGCACTTATCCGGCTGTTCCGCGGCCCGTCCGCCCAGGACCGGGTGCTGGCGCTGGACTACCTGTACATCCTGGCCATGCTGACCATGCTGGTACTGGGAATCCGTTATGCCAGTGACACCTACTTCGAAGGTGCCCTGCTGATTGCGCTGTTCGGTTTCGTTGGCTCGTTTGCCCTGGCCAAGTTCCTGCTGCGCGGTGAGGTGATCGAATGACTGAAACCCTGCAACTCCCCTTCTGGCTGGAGCTGGTCACCGCCGCGCTGCTGCTGACCGGCAGCCTGTTCGCCCTGATCGGCGCCGTGGGCCTGTTGCGGCTGAAGGACTACTTCCAGCGTATGCACCCGCCGGCACTGGCCTCGACCATTGGCGCCTGGTGCGTGGCACTGGCTTCGATCATCTACTTTTCCTGGCTCAAGGAAGCCCCGGTGCTGCACGCCTGGCTGATTCCGATCCTGCTGTCGATCACCGTACCGGTGACCACACTGTTGCTGGCCCGGGCGGCACTGTTCCGCAAGCGCATGGCGAAAGAGCCGGTCCCTGAAGAAGTCAGCAGCGGCCGCGATCGCGGTAACTGAAAGGTTGCCGCCTCACCCTTGGGCCAGGCGCTGCAACTCGCGCCGGACCATGGCCGCATAAGGCGGCGGGCCGAGGCGATACAATTCCCCCGCCACCCAGTTCAACCAGGCGCCCTGCAGCTCTTCGCGCCTGGCCAGCAAACGCTCGGCCTCGGCCACGGCATCCGCCTGGTGCTGGCGATGGAATTCGGCACGCGTGGCGGGCGCGTCGTCACTGTGGGTCATTCACTGGCCTTGAAGGTGGTCAGCTCACCTTTGCGCCATTTGGCAACCTTGCCGGTCACCGCCTTGAGCAACTTGCCCAGGCCTTCCTGTACTTGTTGCTGAGCGGCGAACACCAGCATCACACCGTGGCCTTCACGGAACACGATGCCCTCGCCTTCGGGCACCGACACGAAGGCATAGTCGCCCACGCCATACACGTTCAGCTTGATTTCGCGAAAGCGCATTTCCAGTTTGCCGCCTTCGCGGCTGGGCAGTACGGCGGCGCGAAAGTGGTCACCCACCTTCAGTTCCAACCGCTGCTTGTCATCGACGACCAATGCGCTTTCGGTGTCGATTTCGGCCATGTACAGGCCTTCGGGACTCTGTTCGGTGACATAGACAAAGCGGCCCTGGAACAGCTGGGCCAATTTACCGCGCAAGTCGCCCAGGGCGAACAACGCATGGGTATCAAGAGTGCTGACTGCCAATGAAGTAATCCTCAACCGGTTACAACCCGCCCTCACCCAAGCTCGGTGAGGCACGGCCATTTCTTATCGATAGGCGAAAAGAGTAATAAAGCGATATGCGAAATGTCTGTGCACGCTGGCGATGCAGCGTGCAGGAATCTTTACTCTGGCTTGCCAGATCTGGCCTCAAATACAGGCTTTCGGCATATTCCCGATTCGGGAAGCGTAATGTCTGACAGCAAAACCGCCAGAAAAGATGCGACAGGCAATGCCAGAGCGCACGTGAGAACGGGCCCTGCAATCCATCAGCGCATTACTGGGGGAAGAATATGCACGAAAACACCGAAATTCGTCGAGAGGCAAAGTACATTTCTTACAGAGGAACGCCCTGAACGACACCCTGTTCGCTCGTCGGCAGCACTCACTGCACTCAAGCCGCCAGGCCCTTCTTCAACTGCTGCTGCCAGGCCGCCTGGCACTCCAGCGCTTCTTCACGGGTGGCGAATGGGGTACCACGGCGTTCGCCATTGACCAGCACCACCCAGCAGATGCGTTTACCCAGCGCACGCAGTGTGGCGGGCACCCCCGAACCAATCATCACGGCTACATCGACCCGGCTATTCATCATTCCCTCCGGAATTTAATTAGCACCCTAACGATAAAGCCATGATACGCCTGCGTACGGCGCGGAAACAGCGCATCCCGGTACAGCAGTGTTACGTGCAGGGCAACAAAACCGCGGCCGGCAAGAAACGCAAAAAGCCCCAGGGATCGCTCCGTGGGGCTTGGCACACCGCGCGGGGTTACACCTGGCGCTGGTGGCGGTCGAGCTGCTCGTGGCGCTCCTGGGCTTCGATGCAGTACTTGGTGGTCGGGCTGATCAGCAAACGCTTCAGGCCGATTGGTTCACCGCTGTCATCGCACCAGCCGAAGCTTTCGTCGGCAATACGGTCCAGGGCCATTTCCAGCTGCGGCAGCAGGCGCTGGTCGCGGTCGATGGCGTTCACCAGCCAGCTACGCTCTTCTTCGACCGAAGCCACGTCGGCAGGATCCGACGGGGTGTCCAGGCCTTCGATGGTGGCACGGCTCAGCTCGATGCGTTCATGGGTTTCGACTTTCATCGCCTGCAGCAGGCCAGCGAAGAAAGCCAGCTGGTCAGCGTTCATGTAGTCATCGGCCGACATGGCCAGCAACTGTTCCTTGGTCATCGATTTCTCTATGAAAAAATGTGCATTTGGGCGATTCGGGTGCCGCCGACGCCTTGGCATCGGCAGCGGAATTCTTCAAGCGCCAACCGGCACTCTTTTACAGGGGGCGGCAGTCTAAGGCGCCGCGTCGCGTGGAGCAACTGCAATTGGGTGCGAATTTGCTTCCGGTGCCCACATTCCGCCAGTCGGCGCCCTCTGCTCTGCTCTGCTCTGCTCTTGCTCTTGCTCTTGCTCTTGCTCTTGCTCTTGCTCTTGCTCTTGCTCTTGCTCTTGCTCTTGCTCTTGCTCTTGCTCTTG
>NZ_JAWJYQ010000074.1:0-200 GCF_032971465.1 Pseudomonas sp. LSJ-87
TCTTGATCTTGATCTTGATCTTCGCGACTTCAGGAGGCCGAGCAGAGGGCTTGCGGAGGGAGGTGACGGGCATGGATGCCCGTCAAGCGCTGAGGCCCCATGGATGGGGCCTGCAGCGCGTACTCCCGGGAGCAAGACCGGCGCGAGGGAACCCCGTAGCGTAGCGGAGGGGCCGGATGATGGGAGCGCATGTACGGGTC
>NZ_JAWJYQ010000075.1:0-9742 GCF_032971465.1 Pseudomonas sp. LSJ-87
GCTCAGCTTGATCACCAGGTCGGTACCGGCCTTATTGGTCAAGGTGGCGGTGTAGGTGATCTTACCGCCTTCGGCCACTGCCGGCGTAGCAGACAGGGTCAGGAAGGTGGTGTCCTCAGAGTCTGGTCCGTCTGTGACGGTGGTGCTGATCTCTGTCTTGTCCAGGGTAAGCTTTTCAAACTTCCACGCGTCTGCACCGCTGACCGAGTCGATGGCATTGACGACAGGCTGAGCGCCTACATAGATGTCATTCGGCGCGGTCACGGTGATCGAGCCGGTGGTGCTGTTGGCCGGCACTACAACAACGGTCTTGCCGTCGCTGAGGGTGAAATACAGCGTCGAGTGGCTATTGATCGGCAGGCCGTCTTTGCTGGTCAGCGTGACGGTGTAGGTAATCTCGCCACCTTCGGTGACGGACTCGGTGGCCGTCAGCTTGGCCACCACTTCGTTGATGGTGTCGGTTACTTTCACCGACGCATCGCCGCCCAATTGCAGGTTTTCGAAGCTGCTGCCTGCAGTATCGGCCGCCGACTTGAGGCCCACGCTGATTTCGCCAGCATCCTGATAAACGTCTTCACCCTGCTCGGCGTGGGTGTACTGCACGCTGGTTTCGCCCGCCTTGATAGTGACCTGGGCATTGTTGCTCAGGGTCACGACCAGGTCGTGCGCCAGAACGGTGTTGATCTTCACGGTGAAGGTCGGGTTCTGGTTCTCGAAGACCGAATCCTGATTGGCCTCGATGGTGACCTTGACGATATCGCCGCCAGGGCCTGGGGTTCCGGGCTCGTCAGTCACCGTGGTACTGACTTCGGTCTTGTCCAAGGTCAGCTTTTCGAACTTCCACGCGTCTGCACCGCTGACCGAGTCGATCGCGTTGACCACTGGCGCATTGGCGCCCACGTATACGTTGTCCGGCGCGGTCACGGTGATCGAACCGGTGGTGCTGTTGGCCGGTACCACAACAACGGTCTTGCCATCATTGAGGGTGAAGTACAGCGTCGAGTGGTTGTTGAGCGGCAAGCCGTCTTTGCTGGTTAGCGTGACGGTGTAGGTGATCTCGCCACCTTCGGTGACGGACTCGGTAGCCGTCAGCTTGGCCACCACTTCGCTGATGGTATCGGTCACCTCGACCGAAGCGGCACCGCCCAGCTGCAGGTTCTCGAAGACTCGCCCGTCGACATCTGCCGCCGACTCGACGCCCAGACTGATCTGGCCGGCGTCGTTATAGACATCATCGCCCTGCGCGTCGTGAGTATACGGCGCGCTGGTATCGCCAGCCTTGATGGTGACCTGGGCATTGTTGCTCAGGGTCACGACCAGGTCGTGTTCCAACGGGGCATTGATGCGTACGGTGAAGGTCGGCTTGAGGTTCTCAGCCACCGAGGGCTGGTCGGCGGTGATGGTGACCTGTACCAGATCGCCCTGGTTACCAGTACCCGGAATGCCGGAGCCTGGCTCGTCGGTTACGGAGGTGGTGACGGTATCACCGCTGAGCGTCAGCTTCTCGAAGCTGTCCGCACCCGATACGGATTCCAGCTTGTTCGCGATAGCCGCCTGACCACCGACATAAACGTCATCGTCAACGGTGATGGTCGCGGTACCCGACGCGTTGTTGGCCGGGATGGTGACTTTCGTCCCATCACTCAGAGTGAAGGTCAATACGCCGTGTTGAGTAACCGGCAGGCCCTGTGTGTTGGTCAGGGTGACGGTGTAGGTCACCTGGCCACCCTCGGTTACGGAGGCCTTGTCGACGGTCAGAGTAGCGACGACTTCACTGATGGTGTCCGAGATTTCAACGGTCGCCGGCCCACCAAGGTCCAGCTTCTCGAAAGTGGCACCCGATACGGTAGCGTCCGTGACGCTGAGGGTGACAGAGCCAGCGTCCTTGATTACGTCATCACCCTGGGCCGAGGTCTTGTACTCGACTTCGGTCTTGCCAGCTTCGATGGTCACGGTGTCGCCGTTGGACAAAGTGACAGTCAGAGGACGGTCCAGTGCCTGGCTTACTTTCACGGTGAAGGAAGGCTGCTGGTCTTCGGTCACATTGCCATTGCTGACGATGCTTACGGTGACAGTATCGATACTGTCACCGATCACAGTCGAGGCTGGTGTCGGATTCGGGGTCAGTTGCTCGAAGTTGCCGCCCGTGGCGCCCTCGATGGTGACGCTGACGGTCGAGCCGTTGTTGTAGACGTCGTTAGCCGGAGTCTGGAAATCGACGCTGCCCTGGGTTTTACCGGCTTCGACGGTAATGGTCTGGCCGTTGGACAGGGTTACGGTCACCGGGGTTTGAGCCGGATTGCTCAGGGTCACGGTGTAGGTGATGACGCCACCTTCGGTCACCGACGGGTTCGCCGTCAGGGTCGCGGTGGTGGTGTCGACCGAGTCGTTGATGGTGGTCTGAGCTGGAGTCGGATTCGGCACCAACTGCTCGAAGTTGCCACCGGTCGCACCGGTAATCGTGGTGCTGACGGTCGAGCCGTTGTTGTAGACGTCGTTAGCCGGAGTCTGGAAATCGACGCTGCCCTGGGTCTTGCCGGCTTCGACGGTGATGGTCTGGCCGTTGGACAGGGTCACGGTCACCGGCGACTGGGCCGGATTGCTCAAGGTCACGGTGTAGGTGATGACGCCACCTTCGGTCACCGACGGGCTCGCCGTCAGGGTCGCGGTGGTGGTGTCGACCGAGTCGTTGATGGTGGTCTGAGCTGGAGTCGGATTCGGCACCAACTGCTCGAAGTTGCCACCGGTCGCACCGGTAATCGTGGTGCTGACGGTCGAGCCGTTGTTGTAGACGTCGTTAGCCGGAGTCTGGAAATCGACGCTGCCCTGGGTCTTGCCGGCTTCGACGGTGATGGTCTGGCCGTTGGACAGGGTCACGGTCACCGGCGACTGGGCCGGATTGCTCAAGGTCACGGTGTAGGTGATGACGCCACCTTCGGTCACCGACGGGCTCGCCGTCAGGGTCGCGGTGGTGTTGTCGACCGAGTCGTTGATCGTGGTCTGAGCCGGGGTCGGGTTCGGCACCAACTGCTCGAAGTTGCCACCGGTCGCACCGGTAATCGTGGCGCTGACAGTTGAACCGTTGTTGTAGACGTCGTTA
Source organism: Pseudomonas sp. LSJ-87 (assembly GCF_032971465.1). Taxonomy (NCBI): domain Bacteria; kingdom Pseudomonadati; phylum Pseudomonadota; class Gammaproteobacteria; order Pseudomonadales; family Pseudomonadaceae; genus Pseudomonas; species Pseudomonas sp. LSJ-87. Next base: position 3,101 of record NZ_JAWJYQ010000075.1, read on the forward strand.
GTCGGAGTCTGGAAGTCAACACTGCCCTGGGTTTTACCGGCTTCGACGGCAATGGTCTGGCCATTGGACAGGGTCACGGTCACCGGGGTTTGAGCCGGATTGCTCAGGGTCACGGTGTAGGTGATGACGCCACCTTCGGTCACCGACGGGCTCGCCGTCAGGGTCGCGGTGGTGGTGTCGACCGAGTCGTTGATGGTGGTCTGAGCTGGGGTCGGATTCGGCACCAACTGCTCGAAGTTGCCACCCGTGGCACCCTCGATGGTGACGCTGACGGTCGAGCCGTTGTTATAGACGTCGTTGGCCGGGGTCTGGAAGTTAACACTGCCCTGGGTCTTGCCAGCTTCGACGGTAATGGTCTGGCCATTGGACAGGGTTACGGTCACCGGGGTCTGAGCCGGGTTGCTCAGGGTCACGGTATAGGTGATGACGCCACCTTCGGTCACCGACGGGCTCGCCGTCAGGGTCGCGGTGGTGTTGTCGACCGAGTCGTTGATGGTGGTCTGAGCTGGGGTCGGATTCGGCACCAACTGCTCGAAGTTGCCACCCGTGGCACCCTCGATGGTGACGCTGACGGTCGAGCCGTTGTTATAGACGTCGTTGGCCGGGGTCTGGAAGTTAACACTGCCCTGGGTCTTGCCAGCTTCGACGGTAATGGTCTGGCCATTGGACAGGGTTACGGTCACCGGGGTCTGAGCCGGGTTGCTCAGGGTCACGGTATAGGTGATGACGCCACCTTCGGTCACCGACGGGCTCGCCGTCAGGGTCGCGGTGGTGTTGTCGACCGAGTCGTTGATCGTGGTCTGAGCCGGAGTCGGATTCGGCGTCAGCTGCTCGAAGTTGCCGCCGGTGGCGCCCTCGATGGTGACGCTGACGGTCGAGCCGTTGTTGTAGACGTCGTTGGCCGGGGTCTGGAAGTCAACGCTGCCCTGGGTCTTGCCAGCTTCGATGGTAATGGTCTGGCCGTTGGGCAGGGTCACGGTCACCGGGGTCTGCGCTGGGTTGCTCAGGGTCACGGTGTAGGTGATGACGCCACCTTCAGTCACGCTTGGCGAAGCGGTCAGGGTCGCGGTGGTAGTGTCGATGGTATCGGTAACCTGGGTAACCGCCGGCGTTTGCGGCACGGTCACCGTCAGCCCACCGCCCCCGGTGGTGCTCGTTACGGTCGCCGAAATCTGGTCCCCGTCGATATACGGGGTATCGTTTGCCGGAACCACGACGTTGACGCTGCCCGAGGTCTGCCCGGCCGGAATGACGATTACGGCCCCGTTGGAAAGGGTGACCACCAGGTTGGTGCTCGGTGCCTGGCCAACCGTAGCGGTATAAACGATTACGCCACCCGCTTCGCTGATGGACGGGGTAGCGACTAGAACCAGGTCGGTAGCAACGCTGGTATCCGTCGTCGGCGTAGTTACCTGGTTGTTGCTGGTGGTATCCAGCACGCCAACCTCTTCGCCATCGAGCACGGCAGCAAAGCCCAGCCCGTCAGTCGGGAAGCCGACGGTAGGGTCGACCCGGCCCGCGGTTTCTTCGAGCATGACAAAGCTGTGGCCACCGCCCAGTGCGCCACCACCGCCCGCCGACGATGGGCCAGCCGCAGTCGCTTCAAGCTCGGTAGTCGGGTCGACACCGGCAGCGATCGCCTGTTGCAGCTCCTCCACCGACGGCGCGGCCTGTGCGGTCGCCTGGCTCAGGTCGGTGCTGCTGTCTGGCGCATCGGCGCTCCACTGGCTATCACGACCCAGGTCGAGCAGACGGCCATCGGCCAGCTCCAAAGTAACTGCACCACCCGGGCCGGTGAGCACTTCTTCACCGGCCAGCAGGCGGTCCCCTTCAATCAGAACACGCCGAATGCCCTCTGGGGATACCGCAATAACCTGGCCGACAATACTTTTGACGATGGCTACAACGCTGCTCATTGGACTCTCCGTGTGACCCGATGGGTACTTCCCTGCCAGAGCGGCACTCGCAGACCACTTCAGGCGGAACTATGTCGATGATCTCTTGACGCTTACTGGCGTCAATATCCCGTCTATAACTTTTTGGAATTGACCAAATGCCAAACTATTGACCTTATACATTGCCATCCTAAACAATCAGCAATGTAATGTCACATTGATATTCGAATCTTAACCATGCGTTTCTTGAGGATAAGTGTCGTACATCATCCAAAGCGTCTTCAGTGAGGACTTTCAGCTGCTTTCCTCGTGCCTAGGTAACCGCAAAGAATGCGACAGGACAACCGCTCATCGGTAGCTGTCAAAGATTCATGCGTCAATAACCAAGTCACTTTTCGCTCGCTCGGATCATTGCTTGGTTACAAGCACAAACCTTGCCTGAAGGCAGCCAGATAGTGATCGGGAAGCCAGGCAAAAACACGGCCATACGATAGCTCACGGCGCCAGCAGCCCGCCCTGCTGCACAATCCGGCACCCGATTTGCCGTAGATCAAAGAGATAGCGAACCACTGCGCAAATACTGCCAGCCCGAAAATGAGAAAACGTAGTCGATTGTCGAGCCAAAGCCTGTCAGCGACCTGCTTTCCAATAATAAATTTTGCCTAATTAGTTACTGAATGACGTCAACAAATAAGCGCCTGTTTATTGACAAGCTACAAGTCGATACCGACAACTCTTCTGCCGCCAGACGGATGGCAGGCTATGCTGCAAATTAATTCGGGCTGGATGCTGACTGGATCAAAAATGAAACATCCACCGCTCAGCATCGTCTGCCAGGAATGAAGACCGTAGAATTGTTTACTCAATACCGATTCAAGGCGACCATTGGCCGGTTGCCCAAGCGCCAGGGTGCCGTAGCCTCATGACCACTGCCTGGCAGCGCCATTGAACGCCAGGGTGAGCCAGCCTGAACGGCGGCACACCCACCCCACCCACCACAAGGATGAAGAGCCGCGTGGAATCCGAAGTCAGTCGAGTCCAACTCAGCCACGATCCACGCAGTCAGCATGACGATCCCCTGCTGGATAGTCTGTTGAGCCTGTGTGTTCTGCACCAGAAACCCGCGAGCCGGGTCATGCTGACCACCGGCCTGCCGCTGCCGGCCCAGCGCCTGAGCCCCGAGCTGCTGCCCCGCGCTGCTGCCAGGGCCGGCCTGCAGGGGCGACTGCTGCAGCGTAAGCTGGAGCAGATCCCGAGCATCGCAATGCCAGCCATGTTGCTGCTCAAGGAAGGCCGCAGCGCCGTGCTGCTGGGCTGGGAAAACGAAGACACCGCGCGCCTGCTGCTCAGCGAGAGCGATGGCGGCGAGGTGCATGTCAGCCGCGAAGCCCTGCAAAGCGATTACAGTGGCCGGGTATTCTTCGCCCAGCCGCAGCACAAGTTCGACGTCAACCACGGCAACCTCATCCCGCGGGCGAAGTCGTGGTTCCGCGATACCTTGCTGCGCAGCAAGTGGCTATATATCGACGCCATCGCCGCCAGCCTGGTGATCAACCTGATCGCCCTGGCCGCGCCACTGTTCGTGATGAACGTATATGACCGGGTGGTGCCCAACCAGGCCACCTCGACCCTCTGGGTGTTGGCCATCGGCATCGCCGGTGCCTACATCTTCGACCTGATCCTCAAGGGCCTGCGCGGCTTGTGCCTGGACCTGGCTGGCAAGAAGACCGACCTGATCATTTCGGCAACGCTGTTCGAACGTATCGTCGGCATGTCGATGAAGTACCGCCCGGCCAGGGTCGGCAGCTTTGCCCAGAACATTCACGAATTCCAGGGCCTGCGTGACTTCCTCGCCTCGCTGACCCTGACCAGCCTGATCGACCTGCCGTTCACCGTTCTGATCCTGATCGTCATCGCCATCATTGGCGGGCACCTGGTGTGGATCCCGATCATCGCCTTCCCGCTGGCCTTGGGCATCGGTTACGCCCTGCAACGGCCACTGATGGCGACCATGGAACGGACCATGGCCCTGGCCTCGGAGCGCCAGTCCAGCCTGATCGAGACCCTTGCCGGCCTGGATGCGGTAAAGGTCAACAACGCCGAAAGCGAACGCCAGTACATGTGGGAGCAGACCCTGGGTACCCTCAGCCGCCTGGAACTGCGGGTGAAGGTGCTGTCGAGCCTGGCGATGAACATCACCCTGCTGATCCAGCAACTGGCAGGCGTGGCGATGATCTGCGTCGGCGTGTACCTGATCATCGACGGCAACCTGAGCATGGGCGGCCTGGTGGCCTGCTACATGCTCAGCGGCCGTGCCCTCGGCCCGCTGGGCCAGCTCAACGGCCTGCTCGCCCGCTACCAGCAAGCCAAGGTGACCATGGTCTCCACCGACCACATGATGGAACTGCCGCAAGAACGCAACTTCGAAGAACGCCCGCTGAGCCGCAAGGTGCTGCAGGGCAGCGTCGAGTTCCGGGGGGTCGATTTCACCTACCCGAACCAACAGAATCAGGCCTTGAAGAACATCAACCTCACCATCCGCCCCGGCGAGAAGGTGGGCATTATCGGCCGTAGTGGCTCGGGCAAGAGCTCGCTGGCCAAGCTCATCGTCGGGCTGTACGAGGCCGATAGCGGCTCGCTGCTGGTCGATGGCGTGGACATTCGCCAGATCGACGTCAGCGAACTGCGCCACAACATCGGCTACGTGCCCCAGGACATCCAGCTGCTGGCCGGTACTCTGCGCGATAACCTGGTCAGCGGGGCTCGCTACATCGAGGATGAGTTGATTCTGCAAGCTGCCGAACTGGCAGGTGTGCATGAGTTCGCCCGGTTGCACCCGGACGGCTACGAGTTGCAGGTGGGTGAACGCGGGCAGAACCTGTCCGGTGGCCAGCGGCAGAACGTCGCCCTGGGCCGCGCGCTGTTGCTCAACCCGCAGATCCTGCTGCTGGACGAACCGACCAGCGCCATGGACAACACCGGCGAAGAACGCCTCAAGCAGCGCCTGCAGGCGGTGGTGGAAGGCAAGACGATGCTGCTGGTCACACACCGTGCCTCGCTGTTGTCGCTGGTGGACCGGCTGATCGTGATCGATCGCGGGCAGATTGTCGCCGACGGCCCGAAAGCCGCGGTCATGGATGCACTGAAGAAGGGGCAGATCAGTGTTGCATAAGCTGGATGTGGGGCAATTCAAGGACGGCCTGCGGCGCTATTTCAAGGGTTCCGATTCACTGGGCGGCCAGCCGCTGCCAGAGGTCAACAAGGCCCTGATCGAGGATGCGCCGCGGGTCGTGCGGCTGACCATCTGGGGCGTGATCCTGTTCTTCGTGTTCCTGATCGTGTGGGCCAGCGTAGCGCCCATCGACGAAGTTACGCGGGGTGAAGGCAAGGCCATTCCGTCGTCCAAGGTGCAGAAGATCCAGAACCTGGAGGGCGGCATCGTCGCCGAGATCTTCGCCAAGGAAGGGCAGATCGTCGAAGTGGGCCAGCCATTGCTGCGCCTGGATGAAACCCGCTTCGCCTCCAACGTGGGCGAAACCGAGGCCGACCGCCTGGCCATGGCCTTGCGCGTCGAGCGCCTGAGTGCCGAGGTCGAGGACAGCCCGCTGAAGATCGACGAAGCGCTGCGCAAGGCCGCGCCAAGCCAGGCGGCCAGTGAAGAGTCGTTGTACCAGAGCCGGCGCCAGCAACTGCAGGACGAGATTGGTGGCCTGCAACAGCAGCTGGTACAGCGCCAGCAGGAACTGCGCGAATACAGTTCGAAACGTGCCCAGTACGCCAACAGCCTGCAATTGTTGCGCAAGGAGATCAGCATGTCCGAGCCCCTGGTGGCCACCGGTGCGATCTCCCAGGTTGAGGTGCTGCGCCTGCGCCGCGCCGAAGTGGAGAACCGCGGTCAGCTGGACTCCACGGCGCTGGCCATCCCGCGTGCCGAGGCGGCCATTCGCGAGGTGCAAAGCAAGATCGAAGAGACCCGTGGCAAATTCCGCAGCGAAGCGCTGACCCAATTGAACGAAGCGCGCACCGAGCTGAACAAGGCCACGGCGACCAGCAAGGCGCTGGATGATCGCGTGCACCGCACCATGGTTACTTCACCGGTACGCGGTATCGTCAAGCAACTGCTGGTGAATACCATCGGCGGGGTAATCCAGCCGGGCAGCGACATCATAGAAATCGTGCCGCTGGACGACTCACTGGTCATCGAGGCGAAGATCCTGCCCAAGGACATCGCTTTCCTGCACCCTGGGCAGGAGGCGACGGTCAAGTTCACGGCCTATGACTACACCATCTACGGTGGGCTGAAGGCCAAGCTGGAGCAGATCGGTGCCGACACCATCACCGATGAAGACAAGAAGACCACCTACTACCTCATCAAGCTGCGCACCGACCGCAGTCACCTGGGCACTGACGAGAAGCCGCTGCTGATCATTCCGGGGATGGTGGCGACGGTCGATATCATGACCGGCAAGAAGACCATCATGAGCTACCTGCTCAAGCCGATCATGAAGGCGCGTTCGGAAGCGTTGCGCGAGCGTTAAAAAGCACACTCATCGCCGCGACCCACACTGTGGGAGCGGCCTTGTGTCGCGAAAGGGCTGCACAGCAGCCCCAGCGATTTATGCATCTTTGCTGAAATCCTGGGGCCGCTCTGCAGCCCTTTCGCGACACAAGGCCGCTCCTACAAGGGACCGCATGCCCTCAGCGCCAGGGGGCAGGCTCACCAACCAACTGCCCCTGAATCCCGCCT
>NZ_JAWJYQ010000076.1:0-8068 GCF_032971465.1 Pseudomonas sp. LSJ-87
ATGCCCTCAGCGCCAGGGGGCAGGCTCACCAACCAACTGCCCCTGAATCCCGCCTACACCCATCTCCCGCAACACCAACCGCTCACCTTCCGTCTCGACCCGCTCGGCAATCAGCGGCAGGTCGATGCTGTGCGCGGCGCGCTGGACCGCTTCTATGAACAGCCGCTTGTGCTGCTCTTGATCAATGTTGCGGATGTAGCTGCCATCGATCTTCAGGTACGCCAGGCCCAGGTGCGCCAGGTTGCCAATCATGCTGAAACGCCCACCAAAGCGTTGCAGCGCCAGGCCGAAGCCAAGCGCGTGCAGGCGCCGGGTGAGTTGCTCCAGGGCCGCCTGCTCAGGTAACTGCTCCTCGCCAATTTCGAAAACCAGCCGCGGGCCGAGCGCCGTGTTCTGGCCCAGAAGCTCGAAAACACGCTGAAGGGCCTTGGGGTCGGCCAGGGTGGCGGCAGACAGGTTCAGTGCCAACACCTGGTCATGCCCTCGAAGGTGCGCCAGCACCTTCTCCAACACCAGCACATCAAGCCGCGGCATCCAGCCGAAGCGCTCCAGCCAGGGCAGGAAACGGCCGGCCGGCAGCGCCTCGCCCTGGCCATCCTGCAAACGCGAAATCACTTTGTGGTGCAGTACCCGTTGCGCAGAAGCGCAATCCACCACTGGCTGGAAGAACAGTTCGAAATGCCCATTGTCGAACGCCTGGTCCAGCCGCTCGTGCCAGACATGCTGGCTATCCGCGGCAACTGCAGCCACGCCTTGTTCAAGGCATACCCAACCCGGTGTTGGCTGGTTCTCGGCGCGGGCCAGGGCCTCGTCGGCAAGCTTCAGCAATGCCTGCGGTGAATCACCGGGGCTGAACGGCGCCAGGCCGATACAAGCCACCGGGTCGATATCACTGGCGCCCGTTTCGTGCAGGCTGTGCAGCGTCGCTTCCAGGGCCTGGGCAAGCTGTACCGCCTCTTCATGCACCATACCCGGCGCCAGCACGGCGAACTCGCCCCCACGGCTGCGGGAAATCAGGTCGTTGGTTTCCGGGTAGCTGGCACAGGTGCGACGCAGCTGCTCACCCACGGCCTGTAGCAACTGGTCGGTACGCTGGCCGCCAAGACGGGCGTTCAACCCCGCCAGGCCCTGGACCCGCAGCAACAGCAGGTAGCCGGCGCGCGCTTCTTCCAGATTGCTCACCCGCGTGTTCAGCTGCATCTCGAAATAACGGCGGTTGGACAGTCCGGTCAGGCTGTCCTGATAGGACTCGGCACGCAGCCGCTCACTGCGCTCGGCTTGCTCGGTAAACAGTGCCTTGAGCTTCTCGACCATCTGGTTCATCGCCTGTACTACCCGGCGCAGCTCCGGCGTGCGCGGCAACTCGGGCAGGCTGAGGAATTCGCGGCGGGCAATGGCGTGGGACTGCTCGACCATGTAGTCCAGCGGCCGCAACTGGCGACGCAAGAGCAAGGCGCCGAGTACCGCACTGGCCGCGCCACACAGCAGCAGCCAACCCAGGCTGCCCAGGGCGCTCTGCCAGAGTTTGGCAATGGCGAACATCGGGTGGCTGATTACTTCAACGCGTGCGGCCTGCTGCCAGCCGCGGCTGACGATGGCATCGCCACCGGCGGCTTCCAGGCCGATCAGGTGCACGAACCAGCGCGGCACACCGCCGGGGTCCGGCTCGGCGTGGCGCTCCACCAGCACAGCATTGGAACCCAGGTCGACAACCTTGATGCTTGCGTAGTAACCACTGTCGAAGATCGAACTGACCATCAGCTCGACCATCGCCGGGTCATCGATATTCGGCGTCAGCGACAGCGCCAACGCGGTCGCCGCATCCTGGGCGTGCGAGCGCAACTGGTTGACGTACTGGCTGCGCGAGCTTTCCAGGCTGACCATGAAACTGCCACTGAAGGCGACCACCAGGAACAGGCAAATGGCCAACAGCAATTGTTTGAACAGTGACATCTGTGCTCCTTCAGTAGACCGGCTCGGCCGGGAACCCTTCGGCCTGCATTTTCTTCAGCAAATCCTGCCAGCGTGACAACCGCTTGGTATCGCCGACCTTTTTGTTGCCTGCGGCGCCCGTCAGCCACAAACCCTCACCATTGAAGGCGTACACCGGCAGCAGGTCGGTACGCTGGCTGGCCGGTTTGATGGCATCCATCAGGCTGTCGAGCACCAATGGTTGTGCCTGTGGGCTTGAATAATAGGTCAGGACCATGTGCGCCCGGTTCTGTCGCAGCGCCTTGACGTAGGTGATGCGCAGCTTTTCGCTGGGGATGCCCATGCGCCGCAGACTGAAATACTTGGCGATGGCGTAGTCCTCGCAGTCCCCTGCGCCCTTGATCAGCGCCTGCACCGGCGTGGCCCAATAATCGACCTCATGCCACAGGTCGATATCCTCGACATAGCGCAATTGCTGGTTGAAGAAGCGGTTGACCACCTGCAATCGCTCAAGCTCCGTACCCTGCTTCTGCGTGGCCATCAGGTTCTGCCAGGCATCGATCCGGCCCTGTCCGGCACCCAAGGGGCCATAAAGGGCCTGCGACTTGCGGCTGATCTGGGAAAAGTCCCAATCCGCGTGCAAGCCGCCCAGCAGCAGGCTGCCAAGCAGCGCAGCAAGGCCGACACGTTGCACAACGGTTTTGAGCATCCAGGATATCGCCACTGCGAAGCCCTGTTCAGGCCAGTCGAAAGCAGCGATGGTGCGGCTTGCCACGGCAAAAGACAATGGCACCCTGCAATCATGCACCCGCCGGTCACCCGACCTACACTTTCTGGTTATAACCTTCCATAGGCCGCTTCCTTTGCCCGGCGACTTCATCCACCATAGCCGCGCTTTTGGGGCGCCGGTTCCATTACCGGTAAAGGTTTGACACCCCAAAGAGCTGTTACTAGTGTCATTGGATCCAACTTTAGTCATCGTTGAGGCAGACGTCGCGTGGCCGAGAAAATCAAATTGAGCAATGTGCTGGCCAGCGAGCAGCTGTTGCCGCACCAGGCCCGTGGCGTGATCGAAGAACGCCTGCGCAGTGCCATTCTTGATGGCCGCTTGCCTCCAGGTACTGCCGTAAGACAACAAGAGCTCGCCACCTTGTTCGGTGTCAGCCGCATGCCCGTGCGCGAGGCCCTGCGCCAGCTCGAAGCGCAATCGCTGCTGAAAGTGGAGATGCACAAGGGTGCGGTGGTTGCGCCGCTGATCGGCGAGGACGCGGTGGACACCTATGCCCTGCGCGTGCTGCTCGAGACCGAGGCGCTGCGCCAGTCCATTCCGCTGCTCGATGCCAGCGACATCGCCAGCGCCCGCGGGTACATCCAGCAACTGGAAAATGAAACCCGTCACGCTGAAATCGGCCGCCTCAATCGCCTGTTCCACATGTCGTTGTACAACAAGGCGCCGAACAAGAAGCTTCTGCGCCTGATCGAGGACGAACTGAATGAGGAAGAGCGCTTCCTGCGGTTTCATCTTTCGTCCATGGGCCTGGGCAAGCTCACCCAGGACGATCACAACGCACTGGCGGATGCGGCTGGCGACAAGCTGGTGGACGAAGCGGTAGCGGTGCTGGAACGGCACCTGAATAACGCATCGCGGGTAATCCGCAAGTATCTGGATACGCAACTGGGGCGCTAGCGGGTAGTGACTGCACGCATGGTGCAGTCGGCTGGGTTGCAAAATGATCGGACCCCGCCAACAATGAGACTAATTATCATTCATGTCCATTGATGGCAGCGCCCTCACCCATGCCCAGCAACGATTCCGTGCAAACGCTCTACAGTGACCACCACGGCTGGTTGCATGCCTGGCTACGCAGCAAGCTGGGCAACGCCGCCGATGCCGCAGACCTGGCCCAGGACACCTTCGTGCGCCTGTTGCAGCGTCGCGAAAACCTGCAACTGAACACGCCACGGGCCTTCCTGCGGACGGTCGCGCGCGGGCTGGTGATCGACCACTGGCGGCGCGAGGAACTGCACAGGGCCTATCTCGAGGCATTGGCACAGTTGCCGGAAGCACAGGCCCCCTCGGCCGAAACCCGTGAGCTGCTGCTGGAATTGCTGGAGCGCATCGCGCGCATGCTCGAAGGCCTCAAGCCCAAAGTACGCCGCGCATTCCTGCTGGCCCAATGCGAGGGGCTGAAGCACCAGGCCATCGCCGACCAGATGGGCATCTCGGTACGTACCGTGGAGCGCTACATCGCCGACGCGCTCTACCATTGCTACCTGCTGCGCTACACCGACGAGTGCTGACATGATGACCGCCGCACAGCCTGGCGCAACAGCGGTCAAACAGGCCATCCAGTGGATGCTGAGGCTGCGGGAGAGCGGGCATGACCCTGCCTTGCAGCAACAGTGCAGGCAATGGCGCGCTGCCCACCACGAACACGAACAGGCCTGGCAACGGGTGATTCACCTGCATCAGGACCTCGACCTGCGTGCCGTCCCTGGCGCCGGGCTGGCTTTGCAGACCCTGGAGACCAGCCAGCGCCGGCTGCACCGTCGGCAGGCGTTGAAGCTGCTTGGTGGCGTTGCCATGGTGGGGACGGCGGCATGGCTGGGAAAAGACCTCGATGCGGTCAACGCCTGGACATCGGACTACGCCACCGGCACGGGCGAACGACGCAGCTTTGCACTTCCCGATGGCTCGCTTATGCAACTCAATACCCACAGTGCCGTCGACCTGGCCTTCAATGACCAGCAGCGCCTGGTCCGCCTGAAGCAGGGGGAACTGATGATTGCCTGCAGCCCGCAGCGTCCCTTGCTTGTACAAACTCGTGACGCGCTACTGGAAGGGTTCGAAGGGCGCTTTGTGGCGCGCCAGGACAGCGACTGCACGCAGGTCAGTGTCAGCCATGGCAGGGTGGCGATACACCGGCCTGGCATTGGCCCGCTGCAATGGATCGAAAGCGGCCAGAACTGGCGCCTGGATGCACAGGGTACACACCGGCTCGAGCAGGTGGACATGGATGCGATGGCCTGGACCGAGGGCCTGATCGTCACCCGGGACATACGCCTGTTCGACTTCCTCTCGCAGGTCAGCCGTTATCGCCATGGCTATCTGGGCTGCAGCGACGATATTGCCGATTTGCGCTTGTCGGGTGTATTCCGCCTCGAAGACCCGGAGCAACTGCTGCAACTGCTACCACGGACGCTGCCCGTGCGGCTTCGTCAACGTACACGCTGGTGGGTTCGCGTGGAGGGGCTGGCCTGAACTGATGGGGCTATTGCGTTCAGGGCTGCTATGCAGCCCATCGCCGGCGAGCCAGCACCCACAGGGATCGCACAAGGCCTGAGGGCTATGCAATACCTGTGGGTGCTGGCTTGCCGGCGATGGGGCGCGTAGCGGCCCCAATAACTTTTTTGACGGGTTTTGAATGCCGGTCCGGCTAGGACAGTAAGCGACACCTCCTGCCCTCATACTTCAACGGACCCCTCATGCCTACCGCCCCCGTGCACACGCGCACCTTCAACGCGAATGATTTTCGACCTATCTTGCACTCAGCGCCTTTGCGCAAAGCAGTCCGGGCTGCCCTGTTTGGCACCGCCTTGGGCCTTACAGCCGTCACGCAACTTTCCATGGCAGCTGAAACGGCCCAGATGAGCCACCACTATGCGATCCCAGCCGGCCAGTTGGATGACGTGCTCAACCAGTTCGCCCGCGAGGCTGGCATTACCTTGTCGAGCACACCCCAGCTCACCCAAGGCTTGCAGTCGAACGGCCTGCAGGGGCAATACCCAACCGATCAGGCACTGCACCAGTTGCTCAATGGCAGCGGCCTGGAAGCCGTCAGCCAGGACGGCCGGAGCTACGTGCTGCAGGCACAACCCCAAGGCGCTGCATTGTCATTGCCAGACACCGATATCCGTAGCTTCACCCTCGGCAATGCACTGGGCAGCACGGAGGGTTACAACGCTACCCATAGCCAAGTGGCGACCAAGACCAGCATGCCACTGGTCGAGACATCACAATCGGTCTCGGTGGTTACCCGACAGCAGATGGACGACCAAGGCTCACAAACCGTTGCCCAAGCCATGCGCTACACACCTGGGGTACTGACCAACCCCTACGGGGCGACCCATCGTTATGACTATGTGGCCATGCGTGGCTTCAACGACGGCTCGGTGGACAACATCTACGTCGACGGGCTCAAGTCGATGGGAGACAACGGCACCTACAGCACCATGCAGGTGGACCCATACTTCCTGGAGCGCATCGATATTCTCAAGGGACCGTCTTCGGTACTGTATGGCCGTAGCTCGCCAGGAGGCCTGGTGGCGCTGACCACCAAGAAGCCGCTGTTTACCCCCTACCATCAAGTCCAGGCCACCATCGGTACCCAAGGCCAGCGTGGCATGGGTTTCGACTTCAGCGGCCCCGTGGATGACGACAAACGTATCGCTTATCGCCTGACAGGCCTGGCGGATGCTTCCGACACGCAGTTCGACCACAACAAGGAAGAACGCTACGCCATCGCGCCGGCCGTCAGCATCGACTTCAGCGAAGACACTTCGCTGACCCTGCAGGCCTACCTGCAACACGACCCCAACGGCGGCTATCACGGCGGTAACCCAGCAGATGGCATGCTGCACAAACGCAACGGCTTGCGCCTGTCGGACCACTTCTTCGAAGGCGAGCCGGGTATCGACAACTACGAGCGTACGCAACAGTCCTTCAGCTACCAGTTCGAGCATCGCTTCAACGATGTGTTCACGGCACGCCAGAACTTCCGCTATCAGGATTCCGACGTGTCGATGGACCAGGTGTATTCCGCCGGTTGGGCGGATGCCGACAGCAATATCCTCAACCGCGCCTATACCGGCGGCGACGAACGCCTGCATTCGTACATCATCGACAACATGCTGCAGGCGGAATTCTTCACCGGGGCCGCCAAACACACCTTGCTGCTGGGCGCCGACTACCAGCGACGCAAGGCTGACGTGGCCTGGCGTTATGGCACAGTCGATCCGTTGGATGCAGGCAACCCGCAGTACGGCAACGGCAACCTTCAGGTGCTGGGCGAGAACCGCTACCAGCGGCGCTTGCAGCAAACGGGCGTTTACCTGCAGGACCTGGTGGAGCTGAACCAATGGCGCTTCTCGTTGGGGCTGCGCCAGGACTGGGTGAAGGTGTCCGAGGAGAATCGCGACAGCAACACCAAGGTCAGTGACCAGCGCTCCAGGTTCACTACCCGCGCAGGTGTGCTCTACCTGTTCGAGAACGGTATTGCGCCCTATGTCAGCTACTCGGAGTCGTTCAACCCCAATACCGTATCCGACCAGCAAGGCCGCCCTCTGGCACCGACCGAGGGCACTCAATGGGAGGCTGGCATCAAGTATCAGCCGCCGGGTAGCGACAACCTGTTCACCGCATCGGTTTTCCGCATCGAGCAGGAGAACCTGGCCTCGAAGCAGCCTGACGAGGACTTCTATCGCCCTGTAGGACAAGTGCGCTCACAAGGGCTGGAGCTGGAGGCCCATGTGCAACTGACCGACAGCTTGAAGCTGCTGGGCGGCTATACCTTTACCGATATCGAGTACGCAAAGTCGATGCCCAGCCTGGTGTCTGGCAACCTGGATAACAAGGGCAATTCGCCAACCCAGGCACCGAAACAGATGTTCTCGCTTTGGGCTGACTACAACTTCCACCAGGGGGCCCTGGATGGCCTGCGCTTGGGCGGTGGGGTGCGGTATGTGGGGTACAGCTGGGTGGATGCGGAAAACAGCATGAAGGTGCCCTCCTATACCCTGTTCGACGCCTCGATCGGCTATGACCTTGGCAAGATCGGCCTCCGGGGGATGGATGTACGCCTGAACGCCAATAACCTCACCAATGAAAGCTACATCACCTCGTGTGCAAGCCTGAACTACTGCTACATGGGTGAAGAGCGCAATATCAGTGCCACGGTCAGCTATCAGTTCTGACTCTAGGGTGGTCGCTGCGCGTCCGATCGCGACACAAGGCCGCTCCTACACGGGAAGCGCGCTCGCCTGAAAGTGCGCCCCCCGGAAAAGACAAAGCCCCTGTCTGCATCGCAGACAGGGGCTTTGGATTTGAATCTTGACGATGACCTACTCTCACATGGGG
>NZ_JAWJYQ010000077.1:0-17151 GCF_032971465.1 Pseudomonas sp. LSJ-87
GAAATTGAGCAAGACAGTTGCTCCCACAAGTACTGCCAGCGCCTTCCCTGTGGGAGCGGCCTTGTGTCGCGAAAGGGGCGCAAAGCGCCCCCAGGATCTCAAGCCCTTACAGCGCTGCCCGAGCCCCCAACGCCACCGCCCGCCCACGCCAGGCAAACATCAATACCATCACCAACCCAACCGCCGCCATCGCCGCCCCCGCCAGGGAAACCGCCGAATACCCCAACCCGGCATTGATCACCGCCCCGCCCAGCGCCGCACCAATCGCGTTACCCAGGTTGAACGCCCCGATGTTCACCGCCGACGCCAGGTTGGGCGCATCCTTGGCCGCCTCCATCACCCGCATTTGCAGCGGCGGCACCAGGGCAAAGCTGGCAGCGCCCCATACCAGGATTGCCAGCGCAGTCGGCAGCGGCCAGTCCATCACCAGCGGGAACACCAGCAACACCGCAATCAGCACGGCCAGCGACAGCATCAGGGTACGGTCGATCGAGCGGTCCGCCGCCTTGCCACCCCACACGTTGCCCAAGGTCAGGCCGACACCGAACAACACCAGCATGGCCGTGACGAAGGTGGTGGACGCTGCCGCCTCGCTCTGCAGGATCGGCGCGATGTAGGTGAATACCGTGAACATCGCACTGGAGCCCACCACGGTCAGCAGCAATGCCGCCAGCACCGGCCCGCGGCCCAGCACGCGGATTTCGGCCATGGCCCCGCCACCCTTGGGCGACGGCACATTGGGCAGTGCGTACCAGAGGGTGGTCATTGCCACCAGGCCGAGCCCGGCGATGCCCCAGAATGCCGTGCGCCAGCCCAGCATTTCACCGAACCAGGTCGCCAGCGGCACTCCGCCGATGGTGGCCAGGGTCAACCCCATGAACATGGCGGCCACGGCCCCGGCGCGCTTCTCGGGCGGCACCACGCTGGCCGCGACGATCGAGCCGATGCCGAAGAACGCACCGTGGTTCAGCGAGGTAACCACGCGGGCGACCAGCAGGCTGGCGTAGTCGCTGGCCAGGGCCGACATCAGGTTGCCGAGGGTGAAAATGGCCATCAGCCCGATCAGCAGGTAACGCCGTGGGATCTTCACCGTGGCCAGGGTCATCAGCGGAGCGCCGATCAGCACACCGATCGCATAGGCACTGACCAACAGCCCGGCAGCGGGGATGGAGACACCAAGGTCGGTGGCGATGCTGGGCAACATGCCCATGGGGGCGAACTCGGTGACACCGATGCCAAAGGCACCGATGGCGAGTGCGACAAGAGGTGGATTGATACGCATGGCAAGCTCCTTATCTGTGCTGCAAATGCTACGATCCGAAGCAGAGCCGCACTAGACTGCGTTTTTGCGAACCACCTTTGCTGAAGAGGCACAAATGGACTTCAGTGGAAGATCCGGAGAGATGGAAATATTTGCCAAGGTGGCCCAGGAGGGCAGCCTGTCCGCAGCCGCCCGGGCACTGGGCCTGACGCCTTCGGCGGTGAGCCGCATCCTCGCGCGCACCGAACAGCGCCTGGGCACCCGCCTGCTGCTGCGCACCACCCGGGCGATCACCCTCACGCCCGAGGGCGAAGCGTACCTGCGCGGTGCACGGCGGGTGCTGGCCGACATGCTCGAAGTGGAAGAGGCCATCACCGACCAGGGCGTGCCACGCGGGCGCTTGCGGGTCAGCGCAGCGCTGGGCCATGGCCGCTTGACCGTGGTGCCGTTGCTGGCAGCGTTCAGCGCGCGCTACCCGCAGGTGCTGGTCGACCTTACCCTCAGCGACGAAGTGGCCGACATTCTCGGCGGCCAGGCCGACGTGGCGCTGCGCTTCGGCCACCTGCCGGACAGTTCGTTGAGCGCCCGCGCCATTGGCGAAACCGGCCAGGTGATCGTCGCCTCGCCCGAGTACCTGGCGCGCTGCGGTACGCCGCTTGTGCCGGAAGACCTGGCCCGGCACAACTGCCTGCGCTTCAACTTCCGCCGCGCCGCGCCCGACTGGCCGTTCCGCCGCGACGGGCAGGCGTTTTCATTGAAGGTGACGGGCAATATCGAATGCAGCAGCGGCGAGGCCCTGGCGCAGTTGGCCAGGCTCGGCGCCGGCGTGGCGCGCATCGGTACCTTTACCGTGGCCGACGACCTGGCCAACGGGCAGCTGGTGCCGTTGCTGGAGGCGTACAACCCCGGTGATCGCGAGCCGATCCATGCGGTGTTCGTCGGCGGCCCAGCGATGCCGGCGCGGGTGCGGGTGTTCGTGGATTTTCTGGTGGAGCAACTGTCAGGCCGGAGCTGTCGCGCAGAGAACTGAATGCGCAAACGGTACGCGTACCCTGTGGGAGCGGCTTTAGCCGCGAAGAATCCAACACAGTGCCTGGCACCGGCTGCGCCGGTGTTCGCGGCTAAAGCCGCTCCCACAGGGGCCCTGCTAATTCAGTGAGTCCTGTGCAGTTCCATGAAAGCGGCATCCGCGAATCAGGCAGTACAATGCCGCATTCTTACGTTAGCCCCGCAAAGGACCGCCCATGCTTTACGTCGTCATGCTCGGAGGCCGCCACCCCGGCGCCAAGATCGAAGTTCACGATGTGGTGTTCGCCCTGGCCGACACCTTCGAACAGGCCTACCCGCAGTTGCGCCAGGCCTGGTTCGGCAGCCCGAAAGGTTTGCACATCGATTCGTGGCTGGAAGTGCATGGCGTCGACGGCCAGCGCATAGAACTGCGCCCGCACGCCCCCGCCCCCGGTGCCCTGCGCCTGTACTTCATCAACCTCGGTGGTTATGAACGCGCAGTGTTCGGCGAGGCCCACCGCTACCTGCTGGTCACCGCCCACAGCAAGACCGAGGCCAAGGCCCTGGGCAAGCAACGCATGCAGGCGGGCTGGCTGAAGCCGCATACCGATGCCTTGCTGGATGTCGACGACTGCCTGGCGATCGACCAGGTGGCAGGGCAGTTCGTGCACCTGGTCGAAGGGGCGCATGAGCCGCTGATGGTGCGTAGCGACTACATCCTCATCTGATGCCGATAGCGCCTGTTGGTACTGAGGGCTTTCGTCACAGCGCACGGGTACACTTGCCTTCAGCTCACGCTCAGGAGTTGCTTCATGCCCTACCCCATCGAACAGAAACTGGTCATCGGCGTTGCTTCGAGTGCGCTGTTCGACCTCACCGTCTCGGACGACATCTACCAGTCCCAGGGCGTCGAGGCTTACCGCCAGCACCAGCAGCAGAACCTGGACGAACCCTTCCCCAAGGGTGTGGCGTTCCCGTTCATTCGCCGCTTCCTGAGCATCAACCAGGCCTTCCCCGAGCAGTTGCCGGTGGAGGTGGTGCTGCTGTCGCGCAACTCGCCGGAAACCGGCCTGCGGGTGTTTCGCTCGATCAGCCACTACCAGCTGGACATCACCCGCGCGGCGTTCATGTCGGGCCGCTCGCCCTACGAGTACATCCCGGCGTTCAATGCCTCGCTGTTTCTCAGCGCCAACGAGGAAGATGTGCAGAAAGCCATCGACGCCAACTACCCGGCCGGGCGGGTGCTGCCGACACGCATCTACGATGACGAGATCGACACCGAACTGCGGGTGGCCTTCGACTTTGACGGGGTGATTGCCGATGACGAGGCCG
Source organism: Pseudomonas sp. LSJ-87 (assembly GCF_032971465.1). Taxonomy (NCBI): domain Bacteria; kingdom Pseudomonadati; phylum Pseudomonadota; class Gammaproteobacteria; order Pseudomonadales; family Pseudomonadaceae; genus Pseudomonas; species Pseudomonas sp. LSJ-87. Next base: position 3,602 of record NZ_JAWJYQ010000077.1, read on the forward strand.
AGCGCGTGTACAAGCGCGACGACAACCTGGACGAGTTTCAGGAGCATGAACGCGTGCGCAAGGGCATCCCGCATTCACCGGGGCCGCTGGCGGACCTGTACCGCAAGCTTTCGCTGATTCGCATGCTCGAAGACCGCAAGTTGGCCGAGGACCCGGCGTACAAGCGCATCTTGCGGATTGCCATCGTGACGGCGCGCAATGCCCCTTCGCACGAGCGGGTGGTGACGACGTTGAAAGACTGGGGCGTATCGCCGGACGAGTGCTTCTTTCTGGGCGGGATGGAAAAACCCAGGGTGCTGTCGATACTGAAGCCACATGTGTTCTTTGATGACCAGCGCAGCCATTTGCAATCGCCGGCGGGGGATTTGCCGATGGTGCATGTGCCGTTCGGGGTGGCGAATCGCGAGCGTTCGGTAGCGGACTCTGCGCTCGACGAGCCCCACAGGTACAGCGTTGCTCCCGAGGTTGTCGCTGAACCTGTGGGAGCGGCCTTGTGTCGCGAAAGGGCCGCAAAGCGGCCCCAGGATTGATGCGCAACAGTTGAAATTGCTGGGGCTGCTCTGCAGCCCTTTCGCGACACAAGGCCGCTCCTACAGGGGTTCGCGCCAACTTTTAGAATGTGAGCAAGACAGCTGCCCCCACTTCGATCGCACCGGTTTGATGTAATGCGCAATACCTGCGCAACGCCAGTGCCATCCTCCGCCCGCTTTACTCAGCTCGCCCAGCAGGACTGCCGAATGACGCTGCAGAAATTCCCAGGCCGGAATGCAGGCTCCTTGTCCGCGATCACATCCGCCTTCACGTTGCCAAACGTGGTCTGCGGCTTGTGCCGGATCCCGTCGTAAAACGCCTGGATGATCGCCTCCTTGAACCGCTCCCCACGCGGGTGCGCCTGAACCACTTCGTCCCGCGCGGCAATCCCCAGCCCTTCGTGGTGCAGCCCCAGCACATCAGTCTCTACCCCCGCCGTGACCAGGGCGATCAGCGGGTGCATGTGCTCTGGAATGCCAGGCGTGGTATGCAGCGCGATCGCCGTCCACACACGCTCGACATCGCGCTCGTCCACGCCGTGGCGCTGGAGGAAATCGCGCGCCGCATTGGCACCGTCCACCTCGAAGCGGCAGCAATCGCTGCTGTGCTGATGGGTCAGGCCCATGTCATGGAACATGCAGCCTGCGTACAACAGTTCACTGTCGTAGCGCAGCCCCAGCCGCTGCCCGGCAAGGGCCGCGAAGTAGAACACCCGGCTGGAGTGGTGGAACAGCAAAGGGGAAGCCGTGTCACGGACGAGCTCGGTGATTTCCCGAGCCATGGCGCTGTCGGGCACCTGGATACCGGCGATGGATGAGGACATGGTCGCTCCTGGGTGGGTTGATGACGAGACCAGTCTGCGGTCATGAGCCCATGTCCTCAATTGACTTGTAGCGCCAGATGCTGCCATTGTCGGTGGATTACGGACTTGCGGCGCAACGCCCGGAGCCACCATGCCCTCTGCCCCCATCACGGTCGCCATCCTGGCCATGCCCGGCGTACAACTGCTAGATGCCTGCGGCCCGCTCGATGTGTTCGCCGAAGCCAACCGCCAGGCCGGCCGTGAAGCCTATCGCCTGCTGTTGCTGGCTTGCGAACCGGGGCCGCTGGTGAGCTCTTCCGGTACGCGCCTGGTCGCCGACGGCTGGATCGGCGAAGACCTGGAAGCCATCGACACCTTGCTGGTCGCCGGCACGCCGCAGGCTGCCGAGCAGTACCTGCGCCCCGGCATTCTCGACTGGCTGCGGCAACGCGCGGGCGCTTGCCGGCGTTACGGCTCGGTGTGCACGGGGGCATTTGCCCTGGCGGCTGCCGGGTTGCTGGATGACCGGCGTGTGACCACCCATTGGGCCGTGGCGCAGCCGCTGGCCGAGCGTTATCCGCGGGTGCAGGTGGATGCCGACGCCATTCAGGTGCATGACGGCAACCTGCGTACCGCTGCGGGGGTAACGGCCGGGCTGGACCTGGCACTGGCCCTGGTGGAAGAAGACCTGGGGCGGGATATTGCCAAGCAGGTTGCCGGGCACCTGGTGATGTACTTCAAACGGCCTGGCGGGCAGCTGCAGTTCAGCCGGCAGGGCGGGACATCACCGGTTGGGCGTTCGGCATTGCAGGGGTTGCAGCGTTACGTGGCCGCCAACCCTGCACTGGACCACGGGGTTGCCAGCCTGGCTGCGCGGGTTGGGCTGAGCCCGAGGCATTTTGCACGGGTGTTTCAGGGTGATGTGGGCATGACCCCGGCCGCGTGGGTGGAGCTGGCGCGGGTGAATGCTGCGCGGGCGCGGCTGGAGGCTGGGCGAGAGGCACCGAAGCAGGTGGCGGCGCTGTGCGGATTTGCCAATGCGGATACGTTGCGGCGGGCGTTCGTGAAGCATGTGGGGGTGACGCCGGCGGAGTATCGCAAGCGGTTTGGGCGGTCGGGGTGAGCTGAACCGAGGTGTGTGCGCTCGCGCCGGGTACGCTTTAGCGTCCCGGCCGAGGCTGTGCGCTCCGTCGCAAGGTCAGCTTAGCGAGGGCCACCGCCCTGATGACCGCCAAAGCCACCGCCCCCACCGTGGCCACCACCATGACCACCGCCACCACCCGGCGGCATGAACATCCAGCAGCCTGACAAGGCCGATACCAGCGCCGCAACCAGGGCTGCGCGGAAAAGGTGTTTCGACTTCATTGGAACGCTCCACAAGGCTAGATCTGCTGCCTGCCATTACCAGGTTCGGCAGCGGGCGGATTCTAGAGTGACAGCGTGATGGCCTGGGGGAACTTTGCATATCTTTACAGTCGGTGCAGTGTGGGAAAGCAAAATGGACTACCAGATTCGCTTGGCGGTACGCACGACACCAGGGCATGCGCTAAAGACGGGTTGCTCAGGTAGTACTTTTGCACAGCACAGCCCGATGCCCATCATTCTGCAGTTCGATGCAAACCGCCACATTCATCGCCACAAACTCATCCCAGCCATAGTGCTCGGCGAAACGCTCAACGTACTGACGATCTACACGGCAGATATCAGGTCGTTGCTCGTAGATACCGCAGCCTTTTCGCAAGGAGTCGTAGTGACTGCAAACACCATCCCCCCGATCCAGAAACCGAGTCTCGTCAGATTTGTCCACACGTTGGCAGCACAAGCCACATTGGTTACAGGGGAACCTCGATAACGCTGAATCGGAGGTAATCATTCAGACCTCATCCGCGCCTTGGGACGGCTGTATTGAAATTGAAGAGCCCACGCAAATGCGTGGGCTCTGGTATTGCTAGCGCAGCATTTGAACCAGCAACACTCAAGCGACAGGAGCGTCCAGGCCAGCTTTCTTGCCATTAGCAACCAGCGTGACGTCCTTGATGCGCTTTTCAGTGGACAGCACCAAGTTACCGTCAGTATCCAGAATCGGAGTGTCGATCATGGCCTTGAGCAACTGGGCAAACTTGACCGAGCCGAACACCACTTTTTTGCTTTGATCCGAGTAACCACGGTAGTCGACACCTTGCTGATCGATAACCGTCTTCATTTCATTCACAGCGCGACGCAGTTGCGAGCTGACATTGGAGAAGGTGTTGTTGGCTAGCGTGGTGACTTGTGCAATGGCGCTCAATTTGTCGGTCATCAGCTTGGCTTGGTCGCGGATGGTACGGGCCTGTTCCATGTTACTGCGGGCCTTGTTCAGGGCCTCTTCACCCTTGTTACCTAGAACGTGGCCAAAGATGGCCAATGCCGGACCCGCCACAATGCCACCCAGAACCATCATACCGCCTGCCATGCCGTAGCCGCCTGCGGCCAGCGAACCACCACCCAACCAGGCCAGGGTAGCATTAGTTGCAGCCACCCCCCCTAGCGAAGAAATGGCAGTGCCGGTGCTGGCAGTCGCCAGCAACATGGTGCCGTTGTAGGCACCGAAGGCAAGTGCTGCGCCGCCACTCAGGCCCGCACCCAAGCCCAGACCTGCGTCCTGCAGCGCTTTATAATCCTGGCGTAGCCCAGTCAGCGTCTTGCTGGTGAAGTCGCCTGCGTTGAGCTTGTCCAGTTCCGGGCTCTGCGAGAGTTCAACGTTCTTGATACGCTCATAAGTCGTGATGAAATCGGCAATTACGCCATTGAACGCACGCAGTTTGCGCTGACCGTAGTCTTCCAACGTGCTGTTGGTCTTCTCGCGCTGATCTTCAATTTCCTCGTTGGCGTTGTTGACCATGGTACGAGCGTCTTCGTTGAGATCGCTGGCATTACTGTGGTCGATAGCACCACTGACGCCTTTGACTGCACCGTAGATGCCAGCGATGGCGGCGGCGCCGATAAGCAGGGGTAATGGCATGATGCGTTCCTTACTCAAGCACAATTGAGATGGTTTTGTTGACTTCCTTGTTCAGCACTTCTGCGCGTTCCAGGAGGTCATCGAAGATGAAGTCTTCAAGTTTGTGGTGCTGTTGAAACTCTTTGAGTAGTGCCCATTCGATGCTGGAGATACAGCCACCTCGCAGCGACACGAGTATCAGCTCGAACAGCATTACTTTCGGACTGGAAGGTTGATCGCACTTCTTGTTCTTTAGCAATTCCTTGAGCACGGTCTTCGCTGCCTGGGCACGGGACTCAGGGCGATCTGCCTGGGTGATAGGAAACGCCTTGACGGCCTCAAGCAGGCTCGACTGCACATCGGTCCGTCTACCAGGCCAGACGAACGATGACGACTGTTGGTTGATACCTGCCAATTGCTCCATTTCGGCAATCAGTTCGCGCTCATGCTCACCTTCCTGGATTGAAAGGGCATCGAGGTTGGTACCGGCATTCACTTCAGCGGCTGTCTTGCCATCCCACAACAGGGGCTTATCGGAAAGAGCGAGCAGCTTTGCCAGGTCTATCAAATGTTTTTTGTCCGGCGTGGACAGGAGCTTGATCAGCATGAACGGTGTTGTCCTCGTTCCTTGGAAATATTAAGTCGGCAACATGCTTACAGAACCAGCGGGCTGTCGCTGTCCATGAAACTGTCGAACTCATCTTGTGTCTGGAACTGCAGCTTTTTGCCCAGCAACGTGGCGTACTCATTTATCGCCGCTGCAACCTCATCAGTACTGACGCTGCCGGTGGCATTGATCCTGGAAAACAGCTGCTGCGTCTCCCTTCGCAATTGCGGGATTTCACGGCTGGTGAACTCATCCAAGGCGGCCTGCTCAACAGCGATACGATCGCGGGCAGCAGCCTGGATGGCACGGGTGCGCTCCAGCTGAACACGGGAAAGTTCAGCCCCGCGTACGGCATCCAGGGCTGCCTGGTAGAACAGCGAAGACAGGGTGTAGCCGATCATGCCGCCAACGGCCGCGCCTACGAATGGAATTGGAATAGCGACTTGGCCGACGGCCGCCATCATGCTGCTGGCGAGCATGCCCGAGCCCTTCTCGCCCAGTTCAGCAAGCAACTGCGCTTCGCTGATTTCACCGGTGACGTATCGCTTGACGGAACTGCCGAGCGACAGGCAAACATTCACTGCCATTGCCGGTGCATTTGTATGGGCCAGATTACGAAGAGTCACATTGCCGGACTGCTGCATACCCCCCTTGAGTGCTGCACCGACAAATGCAGTGCCATAGCCAAGAGCACCTGCCTTGGCGGTATCTGTCGCTACCGCACGCGCTGCATCTGTGAGGTCTTGCTTGCCTTGCGCAACCGAGAACACATTCTGCAGCGTCGAGATACTGGCCCCGACAATCGCACCAAGCTTGGCGCCCTCCAGGCCGGCGCGATGACTAGTGCGGCCGATATCCATTACCGTGGCGAGTTCGGGGTTCTCACGATAGAAAATGGCGTCCTCGGTGGTCAGCCCACTGTCTTTGACATTATCCGCCAACTGCTCGTAATTATCCGCATCGCGGCGAAGCTTGGCCGCTACGTCTGGCTTGCCCGCCGCATCGACCTTGGTAGCCTGCTCGCGCAGCGCTGCAGCCTTTTCGCGACAATGAGCTTCTGCTCCTTCAAACTGTTCGGATGGCAGCTCGAGCTTGATTCCACGGTAGCGGGCGAACTTTCCGTTCTCGCTGGCAATGTCCTCGAACAACTGATCGCGGTTACCCACAAACTTCATCTGTGACTGCGTGCCTTCAATAACCTGCCCGTCTATGAGCTGCACACGGTCCACCACATTGTGGTTCTTGCCGTATTGGGGCAGGTCGTCACTGCGCGAAGTACGCACTTTCGAACCATTGATGATTGCCTCGGCATTATCACGGCTGGTGGTAGCTACCTCCGCAGAATAGCCTGCCTGTTGTTTGATGTTCTGCTTGGCGTAGAGCGGGTCGTCGTTGACTTTGTGCTTGGCAATATCGGCCAGCCCCTTGGCGAAGCGCTGCCCGGTTTCGTTATCGACGCCCGTGAAGCCTTTGATGTATTCGGCATTGGCACTGCCAAAGCGGCTGACGGTTTCGCTGGTGGAAAGCGCCGTCACGCTCTGGATGATGTCCCGTTGGATCTCTTCATGGTTGCTGTTCGAGTTGGACGGTTTTGACGAATCAGACTTCATTGTTGGTTTCCTGGCAGCCAGAGGGGTGGTTGGCAACGGAAGACAGTTCGGCTGACGGCTGCGCATACAATGCCTGCGCGTCCATAAGCCTTGTTCGGATGGTTTGGACCCAGCTGCGCGGTTCATGCAGGCGAGCGTTCTCTCCCAGACCGAATAGCCACCACTGGGTTTCCTGATCATCAGGTACGCTGGCTCGCACACGGTGCCAGTCTGAGCCTGGCAAGTGCTCCAGGCGCTGGTTTCGTGCAAGTGGTGTTTCGCTCAACAGCCAAGCAATTTGCGGTGCTACGTCGGCCACTAACTCGATGTGCTCGACCGGCCCCGGAGTGTTGAAACCTCCTCCCAGCAAATAGCTGTCGATGTCAAACCCATACGCAGTTTCCGCAGGTGCCTCCAGGCAGGTCACTTGCTGGATGCGATGCAGAGCGAACTGACGCGCATCGGTGTAGCCATCGACAACGGCTATCAGGTAACTGATGGAGTGACGCGCGACAATCCCCAGCGGATGCAGGCGCAACGTCTTAGGCTGGCCTTTACTGCGGCTGAGGTAGAGCACGTCCAACTGGCGCTTATCCAGTAGTGCATCCGCGACCTTGGACCAGATCACCGCATCCACTTCTGCAGGTTGCAGTGCCTTGCCATTAGGCAGCGCACGCACGCTATCACGCCAATGCGCAAGGTTGTTGTGTTGCAGCGCGTTGATTTGACGGCGGGCCAGGTCGAAATGAGGCATCAGCAGCTGCATCACGCTGGGAGGTAGCAGTTTGTCCAGATGGCTTTGGGCAAGCACGAACGCCAATGCAGTGGGCGTGTCCAAGGCCGGGTACTCGAAGTCCGGCGTGTTGCTGGGGAAGCTCCAGCGATAGGGTTTCTGGCTTTCATCGCAAAGCAATGGGAAGTCCAGTGCAAGGCGCCCTGCCAAATCGCGCTGCAACGTGCGTGGATCGAAGTCGAACCGTTCGCGCCGCAGCCGCTCAAACAACTCGGTGGTGGAGATACTCTTCGGCTCACGGGGGATGAGACGCAGTAGGGCCAGATGCCGGAACAGCCTGTCTTTGGGATCTGACATGAAACGTGCTCAATCGACCTTGATGATGATTCGCTGGCGTCATATTGCTGGCGAACTGTCCTTTGATGGCTTTTTAGCACTATCCGCTATCAACTACCAGTAGCAAAAAGCCATATATCAAAATTCTCACGCTGTGGGCTGAGCGCTGCGGCGGCCGCGCTCGCGCTCCAGTTCGCGCTGCAGATCAACGACTGCCTGGGTCTTCTTCATCAACAGCACGCCGACGACCAGTCCGACGGCGAAGCAAGTCAATTCTTTCATTCCGAAATTCCTCGGGGGTTGGATGCAGGCATCCTGGCAGTCCCCTGCGACATTCTGTGTCGCTACTTTGCCGTTACACATGCTGACAGCCATTTGCAATCGCCAGCGGGGGATTTGCCGATTGGTGCATGCGTCGTGCGGGGTGGCAAACGGAGGGCGCGCAACGATGGACTGTCCGGACGATATGCCTGTTGGCAGGCAGCCTGCACAACCGCAAGCGACAGTGAACCTTTGTGGCGGCAGTGGCTCATTTGTGCAAAGCGCGCTTACCACTCCGACAAGGGATTGCCATGAGAGATGCCCCGTCCACCGCCCTTCCCCAGGCTCGCATCGAACGTGAACTGAGCCTGCGGGCGGTGCTTACCGGCGTAGTGCTGGGCATTCTGCTGACACCCTCGAATGTGTACGCGGGCCTTCGGATCGGCTGGTCGTTCAACATGTCGATCATCGCCTTGCTGGTCGGCTTCACCCTGTGGCAGGGCCTGGCGGGGCGCAGCAAGGGCCGGCCCGCATGGACGTTGCACGAAAGCAACATCAACCAGACCGTGGCCTCGGCCGCCGCTTCCATCGTTTCTGGCGGGCTGGTCGCGCCGATCCCCGCCTATACCCTGCTCACCGGTCACCAGCTGGACCCGCTGCCGATGATGGCCTGGGTGTTCTCCGTGAGCTTCCTGGGCATCTGGATCGCCTGGTATCTGCGCCCCGCCCTGCTCGATGACCATGGCCTGAAGTTCCCTGAGGGCATGGCGACCCTGGAGACATTGCAGCAGATCTACCGCCACGGCCACGAAGCCATGATGCGGATAAAGGTGCTGTGCAGCGCCGCGTTGCTGTCGGGGCTGGTGAAGTGGATTGACGGGTTCGTCTGGGCGATCCCGCGCTGGGCACCCTCGCCTGTGCTCGAGCGCCTGACCTTCACGCTTGATCCTTCGCTGATGCTGGTCGGCTTCGGCGGCATCATCGGTATCCGCGTGGGCCTGACGCTGCTGTTCGGCGCCGCGCTGGCCTGGGGCGGGCTGGCACCGTGGCTGATCGACCATGCCCTGGTGGTGCTGGCCCCGAACGCCAGCGGCCCACAGTTCGCTGCCCTGGTGGAATGGCTGTTGTGGCCGGGCGTCAGCCTGATGGTATGCGCGACCCTGACTTCATTGTCGGTCCGCCTGTTGCAAATGCCCCGGCAAAGGCCCACCGCCCCGCTGGCAAGTCGGGCAGCGCACGCCCGTGGGCGGTTTTCCCTGGCGCCTGCGTGCGGGCTGTTATTGTCCATTGCGCTGGTGGTGGCGCTACAGGCGTTGCTGTTCGGCATCGACTGGTGGATGGCGCTGCTGAGTATTCCCTTGGCGATATGCCTTGCGGTGGTCGCCGCGCGCGTGGTCGGTGCCACCGGTATTGCGCCGATCGGCGCCATCGGCAAGCTGTCGCAGCTCAGCTTTGGCCTGGTCGCCCCGGGCCAGGTGGCCATCAACCTGATGAGCGCCAACACTGCCGGCGGCGCGGCCGGGCAAGCCACCGACCTGATGAACGACTTCAAGGTTGGCCAGGCGATCGGCGCCACGCCATACAAGCAACTGATTGCACAGTGCCTGGGCATTCTCATCGGCAGCGTGGCGGGCGTGCTGGTGTACCTGGTGCTGATTCCCGATCCGCAGACCCTGCTGCTTACCGAGCAATGGCCCGCACCGGCCGTGGCGACCTGGAAGGCCGTGGCCCAGACCCTGATGCAGGGGCTGGGGGCGCTGTCGCCGGAGCTGCGCTGGGCGATCGTGGCCGGCAGCGCGGCAGGCGTACTGTTGGGCGCGCTGGACAGCCTGCTGCCGCAATGGGTGGCGCGCTGGCTGCCGAGTACCGGCGCACTGGGGCTGGCGTTCATACTGCCAGCATCGATCAGCATGATGATGGGGCTCGGCGCGGTGGTTACCTGGCTGGTCGGTTGCCGTTGGCCGAGCGTTACCGAGCGGTTTGCGATCACGGCCGCAGCGGGGCTGATTGCCGGGGAAAGCATTACCGGGGTGGCGGCATCGTTCCGGGAGATGGTGCGGATGCTGTAGCGGTTGGCATGGCTCGGCCATGCTGCTTGCGTGCCATTTACAACGTTCTAACGCGCCCTTGAATGCGATGGGCTGCTGCCGGCCAGCCCATCGCGTGTTCACGCTTGACCCATACCCTCCCCCCGCCACATGCTCGATCGCTCCACCCACGCTCAAGGAACGATTGCATGAAGCTGGAAACCCTCGCCATCCACGCAGGCTTCAGCCCCGACCCGACTACCCGGGCAGTGGCTGTACCGATCTACCAGACCACTTCCTTCGCCTTCGACGACACCCAGCACGGCGCCGACCTTTTCGACCTGAAGGTGGCCGGCAACATCTACTCGCGCATCATGAACCCCACCAACGACGTGCTCGAGCAGCGCATGGCCGCCCTGGAGGGCGGGGTTGGCGCGCTGGCGGTGGCCTCGGGCATGGCGGCCATCACCTACGCCATCCAGACCGTCGCCGAGGCCGGCGACAACATTGTCTCGGTGGCCAAGCTGTACGGCGGCACCTACAACCTGCTGGCCCACACCCTGCCACGCATGGGCATCCATACCCGCTTCGCCGCCCATGACGACATCGACGCCCTCGAAGCATTGATCGATTCGCGTACCAAGGCGGTGTTCTGCGAGTCCATCGGCAACCCTGCCGGCAATATCGTCGACATCGCCGCGCTGGCCGAGGCCGCCCACCGCCATGGTGTGCCGCTGATCGTCGACAACACCGTGGCCACCCCGGTGCTGTGCCGGCCGTTCGAGCACGGTGCCGATATCGTCGTGCACTCGCTGACCAAGTACATCGGCGGCCACGGCACCAGCATCGGCGGCATCGTCATCGACTCCGGCAAGTTCCCCTGGGCCGACAACAAGGAACGCTTCGCCCTGCTCAACACCCCCGACCCGTCCTATCACGGCGTCACCTACACCGAAGCCTTCGGCCCCGCCGCCTTCATCGGCCGCTGCCGCGTGGTGCCGTTGCGCAACACCGGTGCCGCGCTATCGCCGTTCAATGCCTTCCTGATCCTGCAAGGCCTGGAAACCTTGGCCCTGCGCATGGAGCGCCACACCGAGAACGCGCTGAAGGTCGCCCGCTACCTGCAAGCGCACGAGCAGGTGGCGTGGGTGAAATATGCAGGGCTGCCCGACCACCCCGAGCATGAACTGGCCCAGCGCTACACCGGCGGCAAGCCGGCGTCGATCCTGTCGTTCGGCATCAAGGGCGGCCAGGCGGCCGGCGCGCGCTTCATCGATGCGCTGCAGCTGGTGGTGCGCCTGGTGAACATTGGCGACGCCAAGTCTTTGGCCTGCCACCCCGCCTCCACCACCCACCGCCAGCTCAACGACGAGGAACTGGAGAAGGCCGGCGTGCCACGGGACATGGTGCGCCTGTCGATTGGCATCGAGCACAGCGACGACATCATCGCCGACCTGGCCCAGGCGCTGGAGGCCAGCCGCGGTTGATTCATCTGCGCCCTACCCAATGCCTACGGCGGGCGCACCTTTCGCACATATGGATAGCCCTGCGATGACCCTGTTCTACCTCAAGCTGATCGTCACCCCCCTCCTGATGTGGGCCATCTCCCTCGCCTCGCGTCGCTGGGGCGGCCTGCTCGGCGGGTTGCTGTCTGGCCTGCCGATCACCTCGGCACTGGTAATGACCTTCCTGTGCCTGGAACAGGGCACGGCCTTTGCCTTGGGGGCGGTGCCCGGCGCGCTGGGCGGCCTGGCGGCGGTGCAGGCCACTTACACTTTCTACCTGTTCGCTACACGCAGGCTCGGCATCGGCCCAGCCGTATTACTGGCGATGCTGTTCTATGGTGTAGCCGCCTATGCGTTTACCCACGGGGGCAACCTGTACCTGTCGATTGCCGTGGCGCTGGTGCTGATTGGCGTGCTGATACGCGCCAGCGGCCGCGAGCCCAGGCCGGATGCCCTGGCCCGGCCCCGACAGCGGTTTTGGGAGATCCCTCTGCGCATGGTGTCTGCCACTTCGTTGCTGATGGTCATCACAAGCCTGGCCAACTGGCTGGGCCCGGCGGCCAGCGGCATGCTGGCGCCGATCCCGGTGATTGCCTGGCCGCTGGTGGTGTTCGCCCATGTGCAGAATGGCCGTGCCGGAATGGCGGCGATGGTGCGGGGCAATGCGATCGGGGCGGTGGGGGTGATTGCGTTTTATCTGGTATTGGCAGGGCTGCTCGATGCCTGGGGTGTCGCAATTGCCATCAGCCTGGCAATGCTTTGTGCCGTGATCCTGACCGTGGGGCTGGCGGCTGCGTTGCGACGGGGGTGATACGCCGGTGCGCATGCCAGGGCTGTGTCCATTGGGGCTGCTGCGCAGCCCATCGCAGGCAAGCCAGCTCCTACAGGATCACTACAGCCTTCAAGGCAGATGCAGTACCTGTGGGAGCTGGCGTGCCCGCGAACACCGGCGTAGCCGGTGCCGTGCACCGCGTTGGATTCTTCGCGGGCATGCCCGCTCCTACAGGATTACCACAGCCTTCAAGGCAGCCGCAGTACCTGTGGAAGCTGGCGTGCCCGCGAACACCGGCGTAGCCGGTGCCATGCACCGCGTTGGATTCTTCGCGGGCATGCCCGCTCCCACAGGATCACCACAGCCTTCAAGGCAGCCGCAGTACCTGTGGGAGCGGGTTCACCCGCGAACACCGGCGCAGCCGGTGCCAGCCACCGCGCCGGATTCTTCGCGGGCACGCCCACCGGATCACCACAGCCTTCAAGGCAGCCACAGTACCTGTGGGAGCGGGCATGCCCGCGAACACCGGCGCAGCCGGTGCCATACACCGTGTCGGATTCTTCGCGGGTAAACCCGCTCCCACAGGGCCCTGCCCTATCAATGGTCATTCCCTGCGCTGATCCAGGTCTACCGCAGGCTGCTCCACGCTCTGCCTGCCGTCATCAGCCAAGCTGTCTTCCTCCTGCCAATCACCACCCTCTTCTTCGTTCATGAGCGGGTCGTCGTCAGGGTCGGGTATGGTCGGGCGGTCGGGGTCAACGGCCGGGTCGGGTGAAGTGGGCATGTCCGGGTTCGTGCCGCCTTGGGCATTCGGATCGGGGCTCATCGCTGCATACCTCGCAAGAAAAGGTGTGAACCGCATTCGTTCCGGGCAACTCCGTCAGCGAGGCTGCGGGTGCTCGGCAGAAACCGAATTGTTGGCCTGCACGTCCTCCATCTCCTCCTCGAACGGGCCTTCGTCATCCGAAGGTAGCGGGACCTCTCCGTCACCGCTGCCGGGCTGGGATTCGGTTTGCTCGAGGCCGGGGTCTTTCTGATCGTTTGCCATGGAAGTTCTCCTGGGTTTGCGCATTGATCGCGCATACAGGTCGGACGGAAAACGGCCAGCAGCAGTGCCTTGGGTTCGACAGGTGGCGCAAAAGGCCGGGGTACCGATCATGGCCACATACTGAGCGGCATCCATCATTCAGAGACGTTTCCTACAAGCTTTTAGGAAGCCCAAAGCCTCTCTGGAAAGCGATTCCCCGTTAGTGTTCAGAGGTCGACAAGGACCTGTCCAACACGAGGATCGCTCATGACCATCAGCCAACGTATTGCCCTCGCGATCGCCGAAGCCGGGCTGCCGCACGACCAGTGCATGTTCTGCGAGCGCCAGGGCCTGCCGATCCTGCCGCTGCGCCGCGCCCT
>NZ_JAWJYQ010000078.1:0-10481 GCF_032971465.1 Pseudomonas sp. LSJ-87
TTTGCAGGCGCGGTTGGTGCAGTTGCGCGAGGGCGCAGCCGGTGGCGTCGGGGCGCTGGTACGCAATGTTGCGATTGGTGCGGGTACGTTGCGTGCGCAGGTTACGGGTGGTTTGAAGGTCAGTTCTACGGCCGCGCAAAGCGTGGCAAGCGATGCGATGCGCAGCCTGCGGGATGCTGCAGCGAGTAGCGGAAGCGTGAAGCTGCTGCTTGCCTTGGGGGGCATATGGTTCCAGCAGGATAGCCTGGGCAAGAACTATCGTACGTTGCAAGAGACGCATCAGAATAATCCGGAGGCGCTTGCGGCGATCTGGTCTTCTTCGCTTGGGTTGTTGGGTGCCAGCGTCGAAGCGGCGGGACTGGTTGTTGCGCTTGTGCGTCCGAAGATACCGTGGCCGGGGACGGTGACAACAATCTCATTGGGGACCGGTATTGCCAGATTCGGCGCGGGGATTTCTGCGCTTGCTGGTGTCATGGATGCAGCTCAGTACAGGTATGCAAACCTTAGATCCGAGAGAGTGGGAGATGGCTCTGCAGCTCGCCTCTACCGGTTCGCAAGTGCCACTTCATTCGGGGCCGCAGCATTTGGCGTCTGGGCCGCATTTGGCTCCAGCGCTTTACTTGGCCCGATAGGCATAAGCATCACCTTGGGCATAGCAGCCTATCTGCTTGCAACTTCAGCCAAGCACAAAGAATCATCAGCAACGCAAATTTGGGCCAGAAATACCAAGTGGGGGTTACCGGAATCACATCGCCAATGGGTGACCAACACCGATATGGACGCGGCCATTGCCGCTCTCAATGCATCCCTCCTCGGTTTGGAGGCGGAGGTCTCGATTCAAATCCAATTCGAAATCAATCACTCCATCCACAAAGAAAATGCGTCAACGATATTTACCAGTGATGGTAATGCGGTCCCGGCAAGCGTCGGCCTGATTTTCTTTATTCGCATTCCAAACTTCAATCAGCACCTGTCGCATTACGAGTGGAATTTAAGCCTGTACCACGGACCTAGAGGTAGTGAATTAGCTGTACTGTCCGCAGACAGTTCGTCGCCGTTGAAACTGCAAGCTCAAGACAGAGCGTCCAATAAGCTCTTCTCAAGACCACCCGATATGCAGCCATTCACAAAGGTCGACCCAATGACTAAAGCCCTCACCATTCAAGGAGCGCTGCCATTGTCCGACCACCACACCATCCAGGCAATAGAATTCACCCTAAACTTCTGGCCTGACAAAGACGACAAAACAACACTTGCTCAGATTGTATTAATAGAGAATGAGATACGCACCAACAAGAGCAGAAATCAATGAGCCGTCCAAGACTGAACCCACCCTGCACTGGCTGGCAAGAAGACTTGCCATCGCCCTTCGATGCACCGGCTCTAGAACCTGGCTTGGCTCCCCATACGCCGAACTTTCAAGATGATATTTACCTCGAGATTTGTCGCTCAGCAATGGCGTATCGTGGGATCGTTTCGATATTGGCACTTATCTTTCTGATTTCCATCCTGGTTGACCTTCCTTGGGTGATCAGGCATACGGACCCAACGGACATCGAGAGTGTTATTCAGGAAATTATCATGCTCTCATTGTCAGCATGGTGCACCGTTGTCCTGTTCCGGGCAGACCTCTCAGCGCCCCGAGACCTGCCCATCCGCTTCAACCGGGCCCGTAATAAAATCTACGCCTACAACTTCAAGCATCAATGGTGGAACCCATTCGACAAGGGCAAAGTCGTACCGGTCAGTTACGACTGGTCCCAAGTCCGCGCCGAGCGCTGGTCCCAGACCGGCGCACTGCCTAACGGTGGGTTAATTTTCAAATGGGGTGTCACACTCTCCATCGTTGCACCAGGCACAAACAATGTCATCGACCGTTTCCCTCTGGTCACCATGGGCGCCAATGAGCATGCCTGGGCCTACATCTGCACCTACATGCAGGAAGGCCCCTCAGCCCTGCCACCACCCGGCCCCCCCAAGGATCACAACGATGTGCTCTGGTGTGAGTTCGCCCTGCGCCTGGCACCCAAAGTGAGCTGGCCACCTGATATGGACCTTGAATCGCGAACCGCACCTTGAACCGGCCACGGCGGGTGCGCCCCACTCAATCTCCCGCCGGCACATCCACCACCTTCCAGCTGTCATCCGGGTCGAAGCGTTTCATCTCCTTGGCCAGCTTGTCGCCGTGCGGCCCGAGGTCTTTCTCGAACACCTCGCCGTCATGGCTGATCATGAAGCTCATCACCCCGGTGTCATCGTACCTGGCCGGCCAGGCGACCATGGCAAAGCCACGGCTCATCTGGTTGCCGATCAGGTAGCTGTAGGCACCGCCGGGGGCGGACGGGCCTTGTGCATCGAGGATGCGGAAGTGGTAGCCATACCAGGCGTCGCCGACCATGTCCTGGCCGAACAGCGGGCCCAGCGGGCTGACCTGGCCATCGCCATCGTCATCCCAGTACAGCCCGTCATGCTTGCCGGGCTCGCTGAATATCTTCTGCGCGTATTCCAGCGCACCGTTGCCGTTGTGGTCCTGGGTGGCGTAGTCCATCTGCGCGTCGTGGTAGGCCAGCATCGACTGCATGGCACCCAGCTCGTTGCGGCCAATACGCCGGGCGCGAATTTCAGAGCTGCCGGCCTTGAGGTCGAAACGCCAACCCTCGCCGCCTTTGGTCAACGGTATGGGTAACGTCCAGTGATCACTGCCCACCGCGAGGATGGCCTTGTTTGCCCCCAACATGTCGATGCTGTGCTGCGCGCGATACTGCGCCAGGAACGTGTCTACGTCACTGCGTTGCACACCGCCGCGCGGTATGTAGGTACGCCAGTCATCGCCCAGCAACCGGGCCAGGCGGGCTTCATCAGGTTTCTCCTCGCCCAGCGCCGCGACAAAGGATTCCACGGCCTTCTCCGGCGTCGGGAAGACTTCCTGCGCAGCGGCCAGGGTTGACCAGGCCATACCGGCTGCGATTACCAGTGCCGCTATCGATTGACGGTTCATCGACGGCCACCTCCCCCGCGGCGTGCGGGCGCACTGGGCCGGGAAATCTGGTGCCCGGCGGCACGCGATGCGCTCGGGCGCTGGGCGAACGACTGGCTGGTGCGGCCACGGCTGGCCTGCGCGCTGGTGCGCGAGGGTGAACGCACGCCGTCGAAGGCATTGTTACGCGCCCGGCCGGCGCTATTGGAAGGCCGGTTTTGCGCCAGCTGCCGCCCCTGGCCTTCGCCCTGCCTGCGCTGGCTCACCTGGCTGTTCTGCTGCCGAACCTGGGTGTTGCGGGTTTCCTGTCGGCGGTCGGTCGCCCTCGGGTTGTCGCTACGAGGCTGCATGCGGTTGCCGACCGAATTGCCCGCCTGCGCCTCGCGCATCTGCTGGCGTGCCTGGCGGTTGCTGGTGGCCGGCCGTTCGATGCCGGCCCGGTCCATCGATGCCCTCGCTTTGTCCCGCGCCTGGGCGCGCTGGGCGTCATCGCCGCGGAAGGCAGTACGCTGGGTGGCACCGTCCAGCTGGCGACCGTACTGCTGGCGGCTGCGGGAGTCGCGGTACGGCACGCCGTCGCGGTTGGCGGCGTTGTGCTGCCATTTGTTCTGGTTGTTGGTGATGCGGTTGTTGGCGTTGATGTTGTTGTAGCGGTTGACGTCGATGTCGATGTCGTTGTTACCCCAGTCGCAGTCACCCCACAGCGAGGCAACGATCGCCACGCCGGTACCGAAGGCCAGGCCCGCCACCAGCGCGGAACCGGGGTAGTACATGGGCGGTGGCGGGTAGTACGCCGGCGGCGAAGCCGGGTAGGCCCAGGTGCCGTAGGTGGTGGTCGGGTTGTAGCTGGGCACGTACACCACTTGCGGGTCGGAGGGCTCGATGATGATGGTGGTGGGCGGGCTGCTGGCCGTAACCACCTGGGTGCTGCTACCGCTGGAGGCCGGTGCCGGTGCCGGTGCCGGGGCGGTCTGCACGGTCACGTTCTGGTACTGGTTGCTCTGCAGGTTGCCGGCGGCCTGGGCCTGGTGACGCAGGCGCTGCACGCCGCCCATGACATCGTCGGGCTGCGCGAGGAAGGCGTCGCCCAGCCGCTGCACCCAGACCGGGTCCTGCCCCAGGGTTGCCAGCACCTGCGGGAAGGCCACCAGCGCTTGTACGCTTGGGTCCCAGGGCTGGTTCGCCACCTTCTTGACGGCATCGTCGCCGGTGGCCTTGGGGTTGGCCTTGGACCAGGTCACCGCTTCGCTCACCTGCCCCGGATAAGTGGAGGCCATCAATACCTGGGCCAGCAGCGCATCGGGGTACAGCGCGATGGGCGCGAGCATCTGGTCCAGTTGCTCCTGGGTGAACACCGGGTCCTTGGCCGCGACCGTGTCGGCTTGTGGTGCCGGGTCGGGGGCAGGTACGTCTTCTGCCAGCACCAGGCCGGGCGTGGCGCTCAGATACAGGATTACCGACAGGACCGCTGACAGTGGGATGCGCATCGCTTCTCTCCATGAGATCAGACCGCGTGGATTAAGGGTAGCAATGGCGATGCTTTTGGCCAGATGTGCGGGCGCAAACTTTTCGCGCTCTAAAGGTGAGGGTGGTTGCTGCTTTTGAATCTATACCAGGGCTGGGCTGAGATCTGTAATTGACTGTACCGGCCCTTTCGCGGGCACGCCCGCTCCCACAGGGTCACCACAGGTTCGAACATTGTGGAGTACCTGTGGGAGCGGGCGTGCCCGCGAAGAGGCCGGCGCATGCACAAGACCTTATCCAAAAAGGAGCCCACCCCGATGAACACGCCCCGCTTCATCGCCGTCATCATGCTGGCCGTGCTCTGCACCTCGGCCTGGGCGGCCACCGACCGCGCCGAACGGCGCCGCGAAGCCCGCGATGTGCGGCAGGAAACCCGCCAGGACGCGCGGCAGACCAAACAGGACTGCCGCCACGCCGACCAGCAAAGCAACGCCGGCTGCCGACAGGACAAACGCCACACCAAGCAGCAAGGCCGTGAGCGCGCCCGCGACATAAAATATTGAGCGGGCGGTGCTCAGCCGCCCAAGGCGATGATCGCCAGGATCAGTGACGCCCCGACTACCGCCAGGACCACGCCGGTCAACAGGGTGCGGCCACCGGAATAGCGTGCCAGCAGCCAGCCCGCAAGGAAGAGCATGGCCAGGGCGACCAGGTTCGACACACGGATGGCCGTACCGGTGGTCTCGATCAGCAGGAACGGAATGACCATCGGGAAAGTTGCCAGAACCACCAGCAGGAAAGTGGCCAGGGCCGCCTTGAAATCATCCAGCCCCAGGCGTGCCGGCAGCGGGCGGCCAGCATCACGCAGCATGCGCCCGCGCAGCATCTCCAGCCCGTCTTCATCCAGTGCCAGGCCGATGCGCTCTGGCAGCGTATCGGCAATCAGCCTGCGCCCCTGATTGATATCACCGGCTTGCAGACGGGCCAGCAAGGTCCGGCTGCGGGTGCGTTCGGTCCAGGTACGCAGCAGGTAGATGACGGCATCGGCCAGGCCCCAGGCCAGGTTGCAGCCGAGTGCGGCAATCAGCATCAGCCGCGCGTCTTCGCGCCCTGCGGTGGCCACGCTCAGCGAGCCGATGAAGGTCATCGCCATCAACAGGCCGAAGATGACTTCGGTGATCCGGTCGATCGGTTCCAGCACGCCCCATTTACGCGGTTGCTCGTCTTGCCCCATCGCCCCCTCCCAGGAACCATCGATAGTCACTATCGAGAATGGCAATTTCTGCCGAACGACATGGCCGAATAACCTAGCTCCATCGACTCGCCGCCCACTACCCCGGCCCCTGGAGCTACCTGATGAACACCTTGGCCCGCCTGCTGTCCGCCACCCTTGCCGTTATTGCCATCGCCATCATCAGCGGCTGTGCCAGCCACCCCGAACTGCGCCCCTACACCGCCGAGGAAACCCGCCAACTGCAACTGGAAGCCTTGCAACGCCGTGGCCTGTCGCTGGACGACTACGAGCAGCAACGGCGGGTAATCCAGCGTGCCGGCAACCTGCCTGTGGTGACCGAAGCTGCCGACGCCGACCGTTCGAGCAAAGGCTGATTGGGCTCGCCAGCGGTTCCCTACCGCTACCTGCACAGATTGGGCTGCGAGGTGAGGTTGCTCCATTATAGTCAGCCAGGCATTGCAGGCCCCGACAGCCATGCCCAGTCACGCCCTTCACCCTTTTAGCGGCGCGGCGCCAGCGCCAGGGCGATACCGCCCAGCACCACTACGCACGCCACCAGCAAGCGCAACGACAATGGCTCGCCGATCAGGCCAACCCCGCCCAACGCCGCAATCACCGGGACGCTGAGTTGCATGGTCGCCGCCTGCTGCGCGCTGACTTGCCTGACCACGCCGTACCACACGGCATAGCCCGCACCCGAGGCCAGCACACCGGAGCCCAGCGCATACAGCAAGCCGAGCGGGCTCAGGTGCAAGCCAGCGCCCAGCAACAGCATCGGCACCAGCAGCACCAGGCACGGCAGGCTCCGGGCGAAATTGCCGGCAGTGTCGGCCAGCGGCCGGGGTGAGCCTTTGCCCAACAGCGTGTACACGCCCCATGCCACGCCGGACAGGGCCATCAGCAAGGCACTGGCAAAGGATGGCGCCGCGGTACCGGGCAACAGCAGCACCAGCAGGCCGGCGAAGGCGATCAGCATGCCCAGCAGCATCCGCGCGGTGATAGGTTCGCCTTTGTACCAGGCGAAGCCGAACATGGTGATCTGCACCGCGCCGAACAGCAGCAACGCCCCCGCGCCTGCGCCCAGCTGCAGGTACGCCGCAGAAAACAGGAATGCGTAGAGGAACAGTGCCAGGCCGCCGCGCCAGCTGCCCCCCATGGCAAGCGCGGGTTTGCGCAGGCGGAGCAACAGCAGCAGGAACAATGCACCACTGGCCAGGCGCACCACGGTGAAGGATGCCGGGTCGATGGCCCCGTCCTTCAGCGCCAGCCGGCAGAACACCGAATTGGCAGCGAAGGCCACCAGGCTGAAAAGTGCAGGCCAGACCCAGACCCGGGCCTTGCGGTCGGTGAGCGTGGTGGTGCCGGTGCTCATGGTGTGGTCACCTCTGAGATCAATTGTTGTTATAGCGGCCATGCTGGTAGGGCCAGCACCGGTATACAACATAGTGTTTATCTGAGGCCACCACCGAATCGCCCGGACCTATACCGCTGCCACCGCCTCGATTTCCACCAGCATGCCGTCCAGCGCCAGCCGGGGTACCGGTATCAGCGTGCAGGTCGGCTTCATGCAAGGGCCCCAGGCCCTGTCAGCCTCGGCTACCCACTCACGCAGGCGCGTTTCGGAATGCTCGACGATCAGCAGGGTCAGCTTGAACACCTGGGCCAGGCTGGCGCCTTTCGACGCCAGGGCAACCTCCAGGTTGGCCAGTGCCTGGCGCGCCTGCTCGGCGAACAGCGGCGACAGCTGCCCGTTGCGGCCCTCCCCGCCCTGGCCGGCTATGAACAGCAGGCGGCTGTCTGCATGCACCTCGGCGACATGGGAATAGGCGTTGCCGCTGGGGTCGTACAGGCCTTCGGGATTGCTCAGCTGGAACGCGGTTGAATGGCTCACGGTAAACCCTCGATCAGTTGGAAGAGGGACGGAGTATCGAACCTTGAGTTAACTCGAGGTCAAGCGCGGTTTTCAGGGGCGGGCTTGCCCGCGAAACAGGCGTCGACTGTAGGACGTTTCGCACAGCGAACGAGCTTCCGTGAACCACGCGTTCATATGCGAAGTGGCCATCAGGCGCTAGATTGCGAGGCCCGGCATGGAGGCCTGTACGTAACAAGGATAAAGCGATGAGCAAATACAATTTTCAACTGGCCTACACCATCAAGCCAAAAAACGCACGAGATGATGAAGACGATGCGGCAAAGGCGCGCCTGCACCTGCGCGAGAAAATTGGCCTGGACACCGTCGAACACATTGAAACCACCTTGCTCGGGGTGATCACTCTCAACAGCACCTCGCTCGCAGACCGCAGGCGCGACGCCGAAAAGCTGCTTCACGATTACATCCATGAAGCGCTCAAGCATCTGTGTGTGCTGTCGACCGTGAAGTTCTACGGTTGCTTGATGGTGGACGGGCTGGGCGCAGCCATTCGCTTCGACATCCTGCCCAAATGAACAGCGACGGCATCAGGCGCCCCCGCGCCTGATGCTGCGCACCGTCATTTTTCCTGCAGTACCGCCCTGCCCTTCACCGCCCGAGGCCCTCGCCAGGCCCAGAACAGCAAACCAGGGAATGGCGCGTAGACCACGAACACGATCCACAGCATCTTGCGCTCGGCGCGCCGGTCACTGCCGATGATGTGCCAGATGGCCCAGATTTCCAGCAGGATCACAAAGGCCGCGACGATGATCCAGATCGTTCCGATTTCCATAGCGCTCTCCCATTTGGCATGTAATGGGTTGGGTTGCAGAGGCTGCCGAGGGTTCAGATTGATTTGGCTGATCGTACGGCACCAAGGCATGCGCGAACCTGTGGGAGCGGCCTTGTGTCGCGAAAGGGCTGCGCAGCAGCCCCGGCCATTCAGGCGGTGACGCTTGAATCCTGGGGCCGCTGCGCGCCCCTTTCGCGACACAAGGCCCTCCCACAGGTTGCACACGTTAAGTGCCATCTCACAGGACGCAACGCAAGGGCT
This sequence comes from Pseudomonas sp. LSJ-87, assembly GCF_032971465.1. NCBI lineage: Bacteria > Pseudomonadati > Pseudomonadota > Gammaproteobacteria > Pseudomonadales > Pseudomonadaceae > Pseudomonas > Pseudomonas sp. LSJ-87. The sequence goes on from NZ_JAWJYQ010000078.1 coordinate 8,639, forward strand.
TCACTCAATGACGTGGTGCAGTCTCCAGCGCCGCCTTCAACGCCGGCGCATCGGCAAATGCCCGCTGGCTCACCAGCGTACCCTGCTCCAACTGCAACCACTGCACCTGGCCATCCTGCCCGGGATAACGGCTGGCCACCCGCCCGTCACGGTCGAGCAGCACCCGGTAGTTGTAATCGCGCATGGCGGGGATGGCGAACAGCTTGCTGATCAGTGCCGGCATGCGCTGGATATCGGCAACAAACACCGCATCGCGCGCTTCCAGGTAACCCTTGGGCTGTTCGGCCAACGCCGCCTTCACCAGCTTGGCACCGTCCATGTCGCGCGCCACCAGCAGGATGTGCGTACCGGCGCCGAGGCTATAAGCCTGGTCGTGCTGGTCGAGCAGCGTCCACGGCGCGAGCTTGTCGCCCGGTTCCAGGGCATTGGCCAGCAATGGCATCAGGCAAAGCAACAGAGCAGCGGCGTACTTCATCAAGGGTATCCTCAGTGACGGGAGCATCAGCATAACGGCAATGGGCCAAGCCAGACAGGTTGCCTGAACACGACCTCGAACACGACACGGCCACCCGGGAGATTGTCTTTCCCCCGGCCACCCGCCACACTCTCGAGGCCAGCCAGGAAGCGGAGTCCAGAGTGCCCACGCCACGCCAGTTCAGCAAGAAGACCAGTACCAGCAACATGCTGCGGCTGAAGTCCACCAGCGCCAATGCCCAAGCGCCCTATCGGGTCGATTTCGTATTGCTCGAACACTTCTCAATGGCCAGTTTCACCGTGGCCATGGACGTGCTGGTCACGGCCAACCTGCTGCGCGCCGACAGCTTCCAGTTCACCCCGCTGTCGCTGGAAGGCGACCGCGTGCTCAGCGACCTGGGGCTGGAGCTGGTGGCCACCGAGTTGTCCGCCGAGGCGCTGAAGGAGCTGGACCTGCTGGTGATCTGCGGCGGCCTGCGCACGCCATTGAAGTACCCCGAGCTCGACCGCCTGCTGGGTGATTGCGCGGCCCACGGCATGGCCCTGGGCGGCTTGTGGAACGGCGCATGGTTCCTCGGCCGCGCCGGGGTGCTGGACGACTATGGCTGCAGTATCCACCCCGAACAGCGCGCCAGCCTGTCCGAGCGCAGCCCGCAGACGCGGATCACCCCGGCCAGCTTCACCCTCGACCGCGACCGCCTCAGCGCTGCCAGCCCCAATGGCGCCATGGAGCTGATGCTCGGCCTGGTGCGCCGGCTGTATGGCGACGGCCTGGCCGAAGGTGTCGAGGAAATCCTGTCGTTCTCCGGTGCCCGCTACCGCCAGGTCGGCCCGGGCGCGAAGAAGTCCATGAGCCTGCACCTGCGCACCATCGTCGAACTGATGGAGAACAACCTCGAGGAAACCCTCAGCCTCGACCAGCTGGCCGCCTACAGCGGGCGCTCGCGCCGGCAGATCGACCGCCTGTTCCAGGCCCAGCTGGGCACTTCGCCGCGGCGTTACTACATGGAGCTGCGCATCACCAAGAGCCGCCGCCTGTTGCAGTATTCCGACCTGTCGGTGATGGAAGTGGCAGTGGCTTGCGGGTTTGTTTCGGTGTCGCACTTCAGCAAATGCTATGCGGCTTACTTTGGCTATCCGCCGTCGCGTGAGCAGCGGTTGGGCGAGTGAGCATCAAGGCTTCATTCATGTGTCGCTTGGGCCTGCCCTTTCGCGGGTAAACCCGCTCCCACAGGTACTGTGCAAATCTTTGGGACAGCGGTGATCCTTGTGGGAGCGGGTTTACCCGCGAAGAGGCCGGCCCAGGCACTAGAGAACTTTCAGGGGCGGCGCTCGATCTGGATGTACCGCAACACCGCATCACAGATCA
>NZ_JAWJYQ010000079.1:0-5295 GCF_032971465.1 Pseudomonas sp. LSJ-87
CTAGAGAACTTTCAGGGGCGGCGCTCGATCTGGATGTACCGCAACACCGCATCACAGATCATGGCCTTGTGACGCAGCTTGACCTGCTCATCGGACAGGTCGATCTGGAAGATCTCGCCAAAGGTGTGGCGGTTCGAAACCCGGTAGAAGCAGAACGAGCTCATCAGCATGTGCAGGTCGATGACCTCGATGCCGGCGCGGAACACACCTTCCTGCACCCCACGGCGCAAGGTACTGCCCAGGGCCTCGAGCACCAGGCTGCTCATTTCGCGAATCGCCGGCGACTGCTTGACGTACTCGCCGTAGTGGATGTTTTCGGTGCAGATGATCCGCACGAAATCGACGTTGCGGTCGTGGTGATCGAAGGTGAACTCCACCAGCCGGCGAATCGCCTGCTCGGCCGGCAGCGACTCCAGGTCCAGGCTTTGCTCGGTCTTGCGGATGTCGCCGTACAGCTTGATCAGGCACTCGCAGTACAGCTGCTCCTTGCTGCCGAAGTAGTAGTAGATCATGCGCTTGGAGGTGGCGGTGCGCTCGGCGATGGCGTCGACGCGGGCACCGGCCAGCCCTTGCTGGACGAACTCGTTGATGGCGGCCTGGAGGATGTCCTCGCGCGTTTTCTCGGGGTTGTTCTTGCGCGTCTTGCGCCCCCCTTCGGTTTCAGGCTGGCCGAGGCTGACTACGGAATCACTCATACCCACTCACAGGCTGTTTATTGGAATGGAGGGATTATCCGCGAGCACGGCCATGCAGGGAAGCGCGCTGTTGGTCGGGTAGCCATCACCCGCGGCGGCTGCCCACCCGCAAACGGCGCCTGCCCAGCCAGGCGCAGGGTCAGTCGCGCTGGGCGGTATTGCGCTCCAGCGGCGGGGTCAGGTGCAGCACGCGGTTGCGCCCGCCTTCGGCCAGCAGGTAGCCGCCCTTGCCATCGGCAACGATCGACTGCGGCGCCTTGAGGAACGACAGCACGGTCTGCCGCGTGCCGTCGGCGCCGATGCGCAGCAGCCGGGCCCGGTGGGTGTTGTCTTCGCTGATCCACAGGCCGCGCTGGTCGCAGAACAGGAACGTCGGGTTGCGCAGGCCATCGACCACCACCGGGTCCCGGCCATCGTCGGACAGGGCGCGGACCTTGCCGTTGGCCTTTTCGGTATACAGCAGACGCCCGTCGCTGCAGCGGGTCAGGCCTTCGGTTTCGGTCAGGCCGGAGCGCAGCACATCGAGCTGGCCGCTGCGCCAGTCATAGCGCATCAAACGGCCATTGCCCTTGCGGTCCTCGATGGCGTACAGGTGCTCGCCGTCGTTCCACAGGCCCTGCACGCTCTCGCCATCGAACAGCCGCGTGACCTGGCCATCGCGGGCCAGGCTGACCGGGGCAAATCCGCCTTCCTGGCTGAACACCCAGCCTCCCTGCGCCGCCACCATGCCGTCGGGCTTGGACAGGTTGTCGATGACCACCACCCGATCACCTTGGGCGGTGATCCTGAGGATGCTGCCACGGCCATCGTCCAGTTCGCGGCTGACCAGCAGGCTGCCATCGGCTTGCGGCAACAGCGACGCGGCCTTGGTCACGTCGCGGTGCAGCACCTCGACGCCCCAGCCGGAGGCGGCCTGGACCGGGTAGAAACTCTGCCAGGCAAAGAAGCCCAGGGTGGCCGTGAGCAGGCCGGCGGTGGCGGCCAAGGCGATGCGGGTGCTGCGCTTGCGCAGGATGTGCGACATGTAGGGCTCCTCGGGAATGCCGGGGAGCCTAGCAAGCGAATGTGAAAAAAATGTCGAAATGGACCAACCATTACAAAACAAAAGGATATAAAAATAACAAAACAATCTAACAAACAGGAATATAAAAATTGAAAGCCAAACGCCACCTCCTTAGTCTGGGCACATCGTTTCCCTTCCAGATCAAGGAGCAATGCCCATGCCCGCCCGTGCCTTCTCCCCCTTGCGCCGCCTGTTGATCGGCGGCTTGCTGGCCAGTGTCGCCAGTACCCTGTTGCCCTGGTCCCAAGCCCTGGCCGACGAGGCCAGGACCCTGCGCATCGGTTACCAGAAGTTCAACAGCATCAACATCCTCAAAGGCAGCGGCGCCCTGGAGAAGGCCCTGGCACCGCAAGGCGTGAAAGTCAGCTGGCACGAGTTCGCCGCCGGCCCGCAGTTGCTCGAAGCCTTGAGCACCGGCGCCATCGACCTCGGCCATGCCGCCGACGCACCCTCGGTGTTCGCCCAGGCCGCAGGCAAGCCGGTGGTATACCTGGCCGCCGAGCAACCCTACCCACGCGGCATCGGCCTGGTGGTGCGCGAGCAGGACCACCTGGCCAGCGTGCAAGACCTCAAGGGCAAGCGCGTGGCCACCGGCCGCGGCTGGAACGCCCAGTACCTGCTGGCCGTTGCCCTGGAACAGGCCGGCCTCAGCTACCAGGACATCACCCCAGCCTACGTCAACAACGCCGCCGATGCCGTGGCTGCCCTGCAATCGGGCAGCGTCCAGGCCGTGACCCTGTGGGACCCGTTCCTCGCCGCGGCAGAAAGCCAGCCGGGCCTGAAAAACCTGCGCGACGGCAGCGGCCTGTCCAACAACCGCACCTTCTACCTGTCCACCGCCAGCTTCGCCGACCAGCATCGCGCCTTGCTGAAGACCTTCTTCGCCGAACTGGGCAAGGTCAGCCAGTGGGCCAATGCCAAGCCTGCGGAAGTTGCCGCGCTGCTGGCCCCGCAACTGGGGATCAACGCCAACGTGCTGCAAGTGGCCAGCGAGCGGCGCAACTACAACGCCGTGGCCATTACCCCGCAGATCGTTGCCGAGCAACAGAAGCTGGCCGATACCTTCCAGGGCCTGGGCCTGATTCCACGCAAGCTGCAGGTGGCCGACGCGGTCTACCCGGCTTCCGTATTGCCTTGAGCGGAGCGCGCCCACCATGCCCCGCCCGATTCGCTTCAACGCCTTCAGCATGAATGCCGCCAGCCACCAGTCCCCCGGCCTGTGGCGCCACCCGCGCAACACCAGCGTGGCCTTCAACCGCCTGGGCTACTGGACCGACCTGGCCCGCCTGCTCGAACGCGGCCTGTTCGATGCCCTGTTCATCGCCGATGTGCTGGGCATCTACGACGTCTACCAGGGCGGCCCCGAAGCCGCCCTGCGCGGTGGCGTGCAGGTGCCGGTCAACGACCCGCTGCTGCTGGTGCCGGCCATGGCCGGGGTTACCGAGCACCTGGGCTTCGGCGTCACCTTCTCGCTCACCTACGAACACCCCTACCCGTTCGCCCGGCGCATGTCGACGCTCGACCACCTGAGCAATGGCCGGGTCGGCTGGAACATCGTCACCGGCTACCTCGACAGTGCCGCGCGCAACCTGGGCCTGGCGCGCCAGCTGGGCCACGACCAGCGCTATGACCTGGCCGAGGAATACCTGCAGGTGCTGTACAAGCTCTGGGAGAAAAGCTGGGACGACGATGCGGTGCTGCTGGAGCGTGACAGCGGGCGCTATATCGAACCCGCCCGGGTGCACCCCATCAACCATGTGGGCGAGCACTTCCAGGTGCCGGGCATGCACCTGTGCCAACCTTCGCCGCAACGCACGCCGGTGCTGTTCCAGGCCGGTGCTTCGGCACGCGGCCAGCAGTTCGCGGCGCGGCACGCCGAATGCGTGTTCATCAGCGGGCCGACGCCCACGGTACTGCGCCGCTACGCCGACGGCATCCGCCAGGCCAGCGAGGTGGCCGGGCGTGGCCGGGACGAGGTGCTGATCTACGCCCAGGCGCTGTTGATCGTCGCCCCTACCCGGGAGGAGGCCGAGGCGCGCTTCGCCGAATACCGCCGTTATGTCGACCTTGACGCCGCCCTGGCGCTGCTGTCGGGCTGGACCGGCATCGACTTTGCCGGCCTCGACCCCGATGCGCCCATCGAATACGTCGAGAACGATGCCGGCCGCGCGGCCCTGGCCGCCTTCACCGCCGCCGACCCGAACCGCCGCTGGACCGTGCGCGAGGCTGCCGAGTTCGTTGGCCTGGGCGGCCGTGGCCCGGTGCTGGTGGGTGCTGCCAGCGAGGTGGCCGACCAGCTGGAAAGCTGGCTGGACCAGACCGGCATCGATGGTTTCAACCTGACCTACGCAGTGCAACCGGACGACCTGGCAAATGTGGTCGAGCTGCTGGTGCCGGAGCTGCAACGCCGTGGCCGCTACCCGCTGAGTTATGCCGAAGGCACCTTGCGCCACAAGCTGTTCGGCCAGGGCGACCGCTTGCCGGAAGGCCACGCTGGCCGGCAGGTTCGCATTCAGCCGGCAAATACCGGGTATTCCAACATTTAATTTGTGGATGGCACACACTCGACCCTATTCTGTCGCCACATCCCCTGCGCCGCACCGGCCGGTGCGGTTCACGGCATGGGGAGAGAACAACAAGTCGAGATCGTCCATGTCGAACCATTCGTACTTCGCCCCCCACGGTGGGCACCCGGCTCAGACCGAGCTGCTGACTGACCGTGCCATGTTCACAGAAGCCTATGCCGTCATCCCCAAGGGCGTGATGCGTGACATCGTCACCAGCCACCTGCCGTTCTGGGACAAGATGCGCATGTGGGTCATCGCCCGCCCGCTGACCGGTTTTGCCGAAACCTTCTCCCAGTACATCGTCGAAGTGGCCCCGGAAGGCGGCAGCGAGCGCCCTGAGCTGGACCCGAACGCCGAAGCCGTGGTGTTCATCGTCGAAGGCGAACTGGACATCACCGTCGAAGGCAAGCACCACACCCTGGTACCTGGCGGCTACGCCTTCCTGGCCCCGGGCGCCGAGTGGAGCCTGCGTAACAACAGCAAGTCCAACGTCACCTTCCACTGGCTGCGCAAGCACTACCAGAAGGTCGAAGGCCTGGACGTTCCCGAGTCGTTCGTCACCCACCGTGACAACGCCACCGTCATCGAGATGCCGGGCACCGAAGGCCGCTGGGTCACCACCCGCTTCGTCGACATGGCCGACATGCGCCACGACATGCACGTGAACATCGTCACCTTCCAGCCGGGCGGCGTGATCCCGTTCGCCGAGACCCACGTGATGGAACACGGCCTGTACGTGCTGGAAGGCAAGGCGGTGTACCGCCTGAACCAGGACTGGGTCGAAGTGGAAGCCGGCGACTTCATGTGGCTGCGCGCCTTCTGCCCGCAAGCCTGCTACGCCGGCGGCCCAGGCAAGTTCAGCTACCTGCTGTACAAGGACGTGAACCGTCACGTGCACCTGACGCTCAACCCTAAGCGTTGATGCATTGGGGGCGCTCTGCGCCCCTTTCGCGACACAAGGCCGCTCCCA
>NZ_JAWJYQ010000080.1:0-2876 GCF_032971465.1 Pseudomonas sp. LSJ-87
CCCTTTCGCGGCTAAAGCCGCTCCTACAGGGATTGTGCATGCCTCAGGTTATGCAGAATGCCTCAGGCTGTGCACAACTCCTGTGGGAGCGGGCGTGCCCGCGAACACCGGCGCAGCCGGTACCATACAATCAGTGGCAAACCGATCTTTACGTCATTTAGTGGTTGGCATAATGAGAAATTAGTGCAAGTAGAGCGGCGGAGGGCGACCAGCTGATAATTAGGTAATGGTGATCAGCTTCGATATAGAGACTACGTGAAGTCGGTGTTTTTGAGTGCGCTGGTTTGCTTGAGGTTCGGTGTTATATGAAAGATTTGAGTTCATCTGTTTTGTCTCTCAGTCTAGCAGTTTCGTCAGGTAATAGATGGCTATCCAAGCGATGCCAATGGTGTTTAGTGATGATGCAATAAGAATTTTTCTTCTTAACTTCTCAGGGAATTGTAAATGGTCTTGCTCATCCAATAGCCCGCTGCGAATGCTTGAGGCGGGGGACCCAATGGCGCCAGCGATTACAGAAATAACTAGAACTCTGGAACCTATCTTTTTCTCTCCCCACATGCCGGTCGCAAATGGAAGGCACGCGCTCCGTTGGAGTGCTGAGGTCATTTCTTTATATTGGCGAGAGCACGCAATGTGAAGGTCAGATACAAGCCCGATTAAGGCGAGGCAGATAGGAGTGCCTAACAGAAATAGTCTTAGTTTTACATCAAGATGCTCAATCATTTTGAAAATCTCGAAGCTCTGTTGTGGTTATATTATGAAGTAGTTTATGATTAGCCAGCTAAAACCGGCGGTGTTAAGCCATGATGCGATAGTGATTTTGGCTTTCAGATGTTTAGGGAGCTGCTCAAAATCCCGGGCATCAAGCGAGCCTTTTCGAATGCTGGAGTTTGGTAGTGTGATAGCACCCGCTATCATGAACGTTACCAGCATTCTTGAACGTACACTTTTCTCTCCCCAAAGTCTGACGGAATATGAGAGGCATGGGCTTCGGTGGAGTGCTGCGGTCATTACTTCATATTGACGAGAGCATGCGATATGAAGATCCATCGCGAGTGCGGTTAGGCAGAGGCAGAAAGGGGAAGCGACTAAAAATAGTTTTAGCTTGATGTCGAGATGATCAATCATCTTGAAAAGCCTCGAAAATTATTTCGCCGATTTTTTCACCGCCTTTCATGCCTGCAAGGCTTCCCGCCAATGCTCCTCCGCCAGTGATAACTATTCCGCATACCAAGCTCGCAGGACCTGCTCTCCAACAAACTTGGGTTGCGGCCTTTCCTCCCATCTTTGCGCCAAACCATCCCCCGGCTAAGCCGCCAGAAAAATTTCCCGCTTCAGTAACTCGGACTTTTTCACAGGCCTTTGTATTGCCAGCCTGGCATACTTCGGAGACTTTTATTGCTGAGCCAATTCCGCCAACAGCAATACCGATGCGCCCTCCGTGTTTCAAGTATTTAGCCATTTTGGCCAGCTTGTTTAAGTGTGTCGAGTAGCCAGGGATATGTCCTGGGGCGCCAGCTTTGCTCCAATGGTGCACCAAGCTTCTCGAGGAGATTCCCAAGTCCCGTCGTAGGCTTTCATAGTTGCCAAGGTTGAGGTGTTTGTTCAGAACAGTCGCATTCAGGTTTGTGCTTAATTTTTTGAACAGTTTTTGACGTTCCGAAAAAAACTCTGGATGGCGAAGATGCCCATGCTTGATGAATTGCTGTCTATGCAGGTCTTCAATTTTTTGCAATGTGACGCTGATTTCATCCAACGATTTGGCAACCATCGCCTCAGTCACCCCCATCGCCAAGCTCACATCGCTGAGTAATCCGGCAATTTCGGCCTGATGGCGCATCAAGAAGTCAGCTTCTTCCGCTGTGAGATCTGCCAAGTCCTCCCGCGCCTGTTTCGCCGCACTCATCGCAAAATGCTCTTCCCGAGTGCACGCCGGGCGCCTCAAGCCATCACCAATGACAAAGATCTCACCTGCCTTGAAACCACGCTGATACGTCGGGTTCAGCCGCTCCAGAATTGACCGAGGCAGGTTGGCCTGCGGCGCGCCCAGCTCTGCCAGGACTTCCTGGTATGACATACAGCGCGGAACGATGTAGAAGCCGGGCTCCATGCCTTGAGGAGTGGGCGAGGGCTGAACCACCTCAGGCTGATAGGTACTTCTTATCGGGTTACCCGTCTGGGCCTGTGCTGGTGCCTCACGAACAGGCTCAGATGCGGGTGCCCCGCGCGAAGCCGGAGGTGCGTACCCACTTGCAACCAGGCGATTGCTGCCCTGTGGGCACCCGCATTGCACCAGTGCTCCGTCCAGAGCTGTGGGAATACCATCCTGCCGCCAGCGGACTTCGCCCTCGACGATGGTGCCCGCTTGTCCACATAGCGGGCAGGGTGTGGTCGGGTCGCCTTGAAGTAGCCAGTTGCGGCCATGCACACGGCCCCTGGCTTGGCTGGCAATGCAGATGGCGCCTGTGGTGGTTTCGTCGCCGTCCAGGCCTTGGTATCGGCCGAAGATGTTCATGCGCATGCTCATGGCTCGCCTCTTTTTCAGGTGGAAGCCAGGAACCTAGCAGGCGGTTGGCGGGTATTTTCGGGGTGGCGGGGGTTTAGGAAGGGTCCTACAAGGAATAGAGATTTGGACTACGTTATTTTATTGATGGCAATGCCGGCCTCTTCGCGGGCATGCCCGCTCTCATAGAACAACACATAAATCATCGATTTAGCAGGGCTCTGTGGGAGCGGGCGCGCCCGCGAACACCGGCGTAGCCGGTGCCATACACCGCGTTAGGCCCTTCGCGGGCGCGCCCGCTCCCACAGAGAATGTGACACGCTCTCGAACCTTGTTCTCTATGCAATCTCCCTGCGCGGTCGGTGTGGGAGCT
>NZ_JAWJYQ010000081.1:0-12794 GCF_032971465.1 Pseudomonas sp. LSJ-87
AGGCCCTTCGCGGGCGCGCCCGCTCCCACAGAGAATGTGACACGCTCTCGAACCTTGTTCTCTATGCAATCTCCCTGCGCGGTCGGTGTGGGAGCTGGCTTGCCGGCGATCACCGGCGCAGCCGGTGCCATACACCGCGTCGCCTGTTTCGCGGGCACGCCCGCTCCCACAGGGATGGTGCTGGGCCTAAGGTTGGCGCCACTAAATCACCCCCCCGCACCTTCGTCTGACAGTTACCGCTCGACTGCCAGGACACCGCTCGACATGAATGCCGACCAAACGCTCAAGCTCGCCCGCCGCTTCATCGAACTCAGCCCCGACAAGCGCCGCCTGTTCCTCAAGGCGCTGCAGGGCGAGGGCATGGATTTTTCCGTGCTGCCGATTGCGCCCGGGGTGGAGGTGGCCGAGCGTGACCAGCTGTCGTACGCCCAGCGGCGCATGTGGTTCCTCTGGCAGCTCGACCCGCAAGGTGCGGCGTATAACCTGCCCATGGCCGTGCGCCTGACTGGCCCGCTGGACCTGGCAGCCCTGCAGCACGCCTTCGATGCCCTGGTGGCCCGCCACGAAACCCTGCGCACCCGCTTCGTCGCCGACGGCGATGACGTGCGCCAGCAGGTCGATGCCAGTGCCGCCCCGTTGCAGCTGCACCAGGATGCCCTGGCCGGCCTGGAGGAGGGCGCCCGTCAGGCCGCCATCGAAACCATCGCCGAAGCCGAAGCCCTGGCCCCCTTCGACCTGGCCAGCGGCCCACTGCTGCGGGTGCGCCTGCTGCAACTGGCGGCACAGGAGCACATCCTGCTGCTCACCCTGCACCACATCGTCGCCGACGGCTGGTCGATGAACGTGCTGATCGACGAATTCCTGCACCTGTACGACGCCGCCGTGGCCGGCAGCGAAGCCCGCCTGCAACCGCTGCCGATCCAGTACCGCGACTACGCCCTGTGGCAGCGCAGCTGGCTCCAGGCCGGTGAGCAGGAGCGCCAGCTGGCCTACTGGCAGGCGCGCCTGGGCGATGACCATTCGCCGCTGGAGCTGCCACTGGACCGCAGCCGCCAGGGCCGCCCCAGCTATCGCGGCGCACGTCACGAGTTCCCTGTCGCTACAGATGTCACCGAACGGCTGCGCGGCCTGGCACGCAAGCATAACGTCACCCTGTTCATGGTCCTGCTGGCCGCCTTCAAGCTGCTGCTGCAGCGCTACAGCGGCCAGTCGGCGATCCGTGTCGGCGTGCCCATCGCCAACCGCAACCGCGGCGAAAGCCAAGGGCTGATCGGCTGCTTCATCAATACCCAGGTACTGCACACCGAAATCGACCCGCTGCTGGACATCACCGGCCTGCTCCAGCGCGTGCGCGAAACCGCCGTAGGCGCGCAAAGCCACCAGGACCTGCCGTTCGAGCAACTGGTCGAAGCCCTGGACCTGCCGCGCAGCAGCGAGAGCCCGCTGTTCCGCGTGCTGTTCAACCACCAGGCGCAGGTGGCGGATGTGCAAGCCATCGAGACCCGCTCCGGCCTGAGCCTGGCGCCTGTCGTGCTGGCAAAGCACAGCGCCCGCTTCGACCTCGCGCTGGACACCCATGAGCGAGCGGGGCAGCTGCACGCAGCGTTCACCTATGCGACCGACGTGTTCGATACGGCCACCGTTGAAGCCCTTGGCGAGCAGTGGCTGGCCCTGGTGCAGGCATTGGCCGACGAAGCGGGTGGCGCAGTCGGCGAGTTGCCATTGCCAGGCCTGGCCCCTGCCATTGGCGCGCCTGTGCAGGCTGACGCAACGCTGCTGGTCCACCAGCGCTTTGCCGCCGCCGTCAGCCGCCACCCCGAACGCACGGCGGTGATGGCTGCGGGCGAGCAGGCCAGCTTCGCCGACCTCGATGCCCGCGCCGAGGCCATTGCAGGCCGGCTGGCGGAAGCCGGAGCAGGGCCGGACACATTGGTCGGCGTGCTGGCCGACCGCAGTGTCGGCATGCTTGCCAGTATCCTCGGCGTGCTCAAGGCCGGTGGTGCCTACCTGCCACTGGAGCCCGAGCAGCCGGCCGAACGCTTGGCCTACATGCTTGCCGACAGCGGCACGCGCCTGGTACTGGCGCCTGGTAACTGGCAGGCCGAACTGCCCGAGGGCGTGCAGCGCCTGGACTGGGCGCAAACCGGCAGCGGCAGCGCCGCCCGTATCGAACCGGCGCCGGCCAACCTGGCCTACGTGATCTATACCTCCGGCACCACCGGCCAGCCCAAGGGCGTGGCGATCAGCCACGGCGCCCTGGCCAACTACGTCGAAGGCATCGCCGCGCGCCTGCCGCTCGAGCGTATCCGCAGCATGGCCCAGGTCTCGACCCCGGCTGCCGACCTCGGCCACACCATGCTGTTCGGTGCCTTGTGCGGCGGCCATACCCTGCATTTGCTGCTACGCGAGCAGGTGCTGGATGCCGAAGGCTTTGCGGCCTACCTGGCCGAGCACCAGGTAGACGCGCTGAAGATCGTACCGTCGCACCTGGAGGCCATGTTGGTGGCTGGCCGCTCGGCGTTGCCGGCACAGTGCCTGGTGCTCGGCGGCGAGGCCATCAGCCCGAGCATGCTGGGCAAGGTCCGCAACCTGGCCCCGGCGCTCAAGGTGTTCAACCACTACGGCCCGACCGAAACCACCGTCGGTGTGCTGGTCGCCGAACTGAACGAGCAGGCCAGCCTCGGCCAGCCCCTGGCCAACACCCGCGTCGCGGTGCTCGACCGCTGCCTGCAACCCCTGCCGGCCCAAGCCAAGGGCGAGCTGTACATCGGTGGCGCCGGCCTGGCCCGTGGCTACCTGAACCGCCCGGCACTCACCGCCGAGCGCTTCGTCCCCGACCCGAACGGCAGCCACGGCCAGCGCCTGTACCGCAGCGGTGACTGGGTTCGCCAAGGCAGCGACCTGCAGTTCGCCGGGCGCATGGATGGCCAGGTGAAGATCCGTGGCTATCGCGTGGAACTGGCCGAAATCGAAAACCAGCTGCGTGCCCTGGGCGGTGTCGCCAATGCCCTGGTGCGCGTGCATGGCCAGGCGCCGCAACTGCAGCTGGCTGCCTGGCTGGTGCCCAGCCAGATGCCGGCCGACAGCCTGGCCTGGCAGGAATCGATCCGCGCCAGCCTCAAGAGCCTGCTGCCCGAGCACATGGTGCCGACCCACCTGATAGTGCTGGAGCACCTGCCGGTCACGGTCAACGGCAAGGTCGACGTCAAGGCGCTGCCGGAGCCCGTCGCCACCCAGGTGGCCTACCAGGCGCCGCAGACCCCGCTGCAAGCGCAATTGGCACAGATCTGGGCGCAAGTCCTGCAAGTACCGCAGGTAGGCCTGGGCGACAACTTCTTTGCCCTTGGTGGCCATTCGCTGCTGGCCACCCAGGCGGTATCGCGGATACGCAAGCAATTGGGCGTGGATATCCCGCTGCGCAGCCTGTTCGACACCGTCGACCTGCAGGCCTTTGCCCAGGCAGTGGCCGAAGGGGAGCAGGGCGCAGGCCTGGACATCGAGATCCTCGACCGCCAGCAACCGCTGCCGGTGTCCCGCTCGCAAAACCGCCAGTGGCTGTTCTGGAAGCTCAACCCCGAAAGCCTGGCCTACAACACGCCGATGGCCGTGCGCATGCAGGGCCACCTCGACCACTGCGCCGTGCAGGCTGCGCTGGATGCCTTGGTAACCCGCCACGAATCGTTGCGCACGGTGTTCGTCGAGGCCGACGGCCTGCCTTGGCAGCGCATCCTGCCGGCTGCCACGGTAGCGATCGGCTTCGAAGACCTCACTGGCCAGGACCACGCCGCGCAGATGCGCAAGCTGGAAGCCGAAGCCTTCGTCCCGTTCGATCTGGAGCGCGGCCCGCTGCTGCGCGCACGCTTGTTCAAGGTGCATGCGCAGGAGCACCTGCTGTCACTGACCTTGCACCATATTGTCTCCGATGGCTGGTCGATGAGCCTGCTGGTGCGCGAGTTCGCCGCCGCCTACAACGCCGCCGCCACGGGCCAGGCGCAAACCATCGAGCCACTGCCGGTGCAGTACGCCGACTTCGCCGCCTGGCAGCGCAAGTGGCTGGCCGAGGGGCAGATGCAGGCGCAGATCGACTACTGGAAGGCCCGCCTGGAAGACGACTTCGAAGTGCTGGAACTGCCTGCCGACCGCATTCGCCCGCAGGTCAAAAGCTACCAGGGCAGCCGCTTCGACGTGCGCCTGCCACAGGCCCTCACCGAGCGCCTGCGAGCACTGGCGGTGGCATCCAACGCCACGCTGTTCCATGTGTTCCTGGCAGCCTATGCCATCGTGCTGTCGCGCTACAGCCGCAAGGGCACGCTCAACATCGGCGTGCCGGTCACCAACCGCAACCGCCTGGAGCTGGAAGGGCTGATCGGCTTCTTCATCAACGTGGTGGTGGCCCGTATCAGTGTCGATGGCAGCCAGCCTTTCGCGCAGTTGCTGGCGGCAATCAAGGAAACCACCTTGCAGGCCCAGGCCAACAAGGACGTGCCGTTCCTCGAGGTAGCCGAGGCGCTGTACCCGGACCGTGGCCAAGGTGTGAACCCGTTCTTCCAGGTGCTGTACAACCACCTGCGCGACCTTGGCGAGCAAGTATCCAGCGATGCCCTGCACGGCCTGCAGGTCAAGGAAGTGGACCTGCTGGAGCCGGGCGCGCAGTACGACATTTCGCTCAATACCCTGGAGCGCTCCGACGGCGTTACTGCCTCGTTCAACTATTCCACCGACCTGTTCGATGCCGCACGTATCGAGCGCATGGCCGGGCATTGGCAAGCATTGCTGCAAGCCATCTGCGCCGAGCCACAGCGCTGCATTGCCGAGCTGGACTTCCTTGGCAGTGCCGAACGCCAGCAGCTGACCCACGGCTGGAACCCGGCGCCCCAGGCTGGCAGCGGCTTGTGCGCGCACCAACTGCTGTCACTCCAGGCCCACGAGCGGCCGGATGCGCTGGCGCTGATCTTCGACGACCAGCAGATGACCTACGCCGAACTGGACCGCAGCAGCAACCAGTTGGCCCACCGCCTGCGGGCGCTGGGCGTGGGGCCGGACTGCCTGGTTGGCGTGGCTGTCGAGCGCGGCCTGGGCATGGCCCTGGCGCTGATCGCCATTCACAAGGCGGGTGGCGCCTATGTGCCGCTGGACCCGGACTACCCGCAAGAACGCCTGGCCTACATGGTCGAGGACAGCAATATCGGCCTGCTGCTGGCCGACGCGCCCTCGCGTGAGCGCCTGCAACTGGGCAAGCAACTGCCCTGCGTGGTACTGGAGCCGGGCACTGAGTGGCTGCACGCCTGGCCCGCTGAACCGCTGGCCAACCTGGCGGCGCCGCACAACCTCGCCTACGTCATCTACACCTCCGGCTCCACCGGCATGCCCAAGGGCGTGGCCATCGACCACCGGGCCCTGTCGCTGTTCTGCCAGGTGGCCGGCGACTATTCGCGCCTCAGCCCGGGCGATCGCGTGCTGCAGTTCGCCACCATCAGCTTCGATGGCTTCATCGAGCAGTTCTTCCCGCCGCTGGCCCAAGGCGCCTGTGTGGTGCTGCGCGACCTGCGGCTGTGGGACACCGCCACCCTGCTGGACGAGATCAACCGCCACGGCGTGACCGTGGCCGACCTGCCGGCGGCCTACTGGCGCCTGCTGGCGCTGGAGCGCCGCGCCCCCGAGGCCTATGGCCGGCTTAAGCAGATTCACGTGGGGGGTGAGGCGGTGCCGGAAGATGCCCTGCGCGCCTGGCTGGCCGATGGCCCGCCAGCGGTGCGCCTGCTGAACACCTATGGCCCGACCGAAGCCACCGTGGTCGCCACCACCTACGACTGCTCGCAGATGACCGTGGAGCAGATCAGCCAGGGCGGCGTGCCGATCGGCCGTGCCTTGCCGGGGCGTACCCTGCATGCCTTGGACGATGGCCTGGCGCCGACACCGGTGGGCGTGCCCGGCGAGCTGTTCATAGGCGGGGCAGGGTGCCTGGCGCGCGGTTATCACCAGCGTCCGTCACTCACCGCCGAGCGTTTCATCCCCGACCCGTTCGACCCGGTTGGCGGTGGCCGCCTGTACCGCACCGGCGACCTCGGCTGCTACGACGAAAACGGCCAGCTGGCCTATCGCGGCCGGGTCGACCACCAGGTGAAGGTGCGCGGCTTCCGTATCGAGCTGGGCGAGATCGAGCAGTACCTGCGGGCGCACCCGGACGTTCGCGAAGCCACCGTGCTGGCCATCGACCTGCCCAGTGGCAAGCAGCTGTGCGCCTATGCGGTGCCCGCCGAAGGTTACCGCGGCGATCTGCGCCAGGCCCTGAAGCAGTACCTCAAGGCCAGCCTGCCGGACTACATGATCCCGGCCTACCTGGTGACCCTGGCGAGCATGCCGCTGACCCCCAGCGGCAAACTCGACCGCAAGGCCCTGCCACTGCCCGACCCGAACCAGCCACAGCATGACTACCAGGCGCCGCAGAGCGAGCGGCAGCAGCAACTGGCGAACATCTGGGCGCAGTTGCTGAACGTTGCCCGGGTCGGCCTGAACGACAACTTCTTTGAGCTGGGCGGCCACTCCTTGCTGGCGGCCCAGGCAGTGTCGCGGATCAACGTCGAACTGGGGCTGGACATACCCCTGCGGCTGATCTTCAGCCACCCCGAACTGCGCGCGTTCGCCCAGGCACTGGACGAGCAGGGCCTGTCGCTCTCCGACGATGGCCTGAGCGATATCGAACAAATGATGAATGCATTCACAGAGGCCTGACATGGAACTCACTGCCGCACAACGCATCGCCCAACGTTTCGTTGGCCTCCCTGTGGAGCAACGCCAGCAGATCCTGGAAAAGATGCAGGCCACCGGGCAGAGCTTCCGCCTGCTGCCCATCGTACCCGCGCGCCAGGGCCTGGCGCGTATTCCGCTGTCGTACGCCCAGCAACGCCTGCTGTTTCTCTGGCAGCTGGAGCCCGACAGCCCGGCCTACAACGTGCCGATGGCAGTACGCCTGAAGGGCGCGCTGGACCAGGCGGTGCTGCAGCAGGCGCTGGATGCGCTGGTGCAACGCCACGAGTCGCTGCGCACGCGCTTCGCCTCGGAGGAGGGCGAGTTCTACCAGGAAATCCTCGAGCACTGCCCGCTGGCGCTGGAACGGGTGATGTTCGACGGTGCCGCCGACGAGGCAGCGCTGAGCGTGGCCGTGGACGCCGCCCTCAAGCAGCCCTTCGACCTGCTGGCCGGCCCGCTGCTGCGGGTGACCCTGCTGCGCGTGGCCGCCGATCACCACGTGCTGGCGCTGAGCATGCACCACATCATCTCCGACGGTTGGTCCAGCGATGTGCTGGTGCAGGAATTCATCCAGCTGTACAGCGCCCTGGCCGAAGGCCGGCAGGCCGAGTTGCCGGCCTTGCCGATCCAGTACGCCGACTACGCCATCTGGCAGCGCGCCTGGCTCGAGGCCGGTGAAGCGCAGCGCCAGCTGGCCTACTGGCAGGCCCAGTTGGGCGACGAGCAGCCGGTGCTGAGCCTGCCGCTGGACTTCGAGCGCCCGGCCACGCCCAGCCAGCGTGGCGCGGTGGTGCGCGTGGACATCGGCGCCGAACAGGCCGAGGCCCTGCGCAGCCAGGCGCGCAAGGGTGGCCACACGTTGTTCGTGCTGGTACTGACGGCCATGGCGGTGGTGCTGTCGCGCTACAGCGGCCAGGCCGACATCCGCATCGGCGCCCCGAACGCCGGGCGCAACCGCAAGGAGCTGGAAGGCCTGATCGGCTTCTTCATCAACACCCAGGTGCTGCGCGTGCAGGTGGACGAGCGCGCCACCTTCGCCGCGCTGCTGGAGCAGGTCAAAGACGTGATCGGCGGCGCCCAGTCGCACCAGGAACTGCCGTTCGAGCACCTGGTCGATGCCTTGCTGCCCGAGCGCAACCTGGCCCACAACCCACTGTTCCAGTTCAAGATCAACCAGCACGTGGCCGCCAGCGATGCAGGGCGCAAACGCTTGGGCGCGCTGGAGGTGGAAGGCTTTGCCCGTGACGGTGGCGATGCCCGCTTCGACCTGGCGTTCGACTTCTCCGACAAGGCCGACGGCATCGAAGGCTACTTCACTTACGCCACCGACCTGTTCGAGCAGGCCACCATCGAACGCATGGCCGCTTCGCTGCGCCAGGTGCTGGATGCGCTGATCCGTGACCCTCAGCAGGCGATCGTCGACAGCCCGCAAGTGGCGACGCTGCTGCCGGCAGCCACGCAGGCCTACCCGCACGGCAACTTCCTCGCTTTGTGGCGCCAGGCAATGGCGCAAGGCCAGGCCCACGGCGGTGTGCGTGCCGGTGACCGGTTCATGACCCAGGCCGGGCTGGAGGCGGCGTCCAACCGCCTGGCCGACTACCTGCGCCAGCACGGCGTCGGTGCCGGCAGCATCGTCGCCCTGTGCCTGCCGCGCTCCATCGAGTGGGTCGGCGCCTTGCTCGCAGTGCTCAAGACCGGCGCCGCCTACCTGCCGCTGGACACCCAGCAACCGCCGGAGCGCCTGCAACAACTGATTGCCGACAGCGGCGCCGCCGTACTCCTGCATGAGCCGGGCGACCAGCGCTTCGCCGGCCTGGACGGCGTGCAGCTGATTGCCTGCGATCACACCGCCTGGGCAACCTGCAGCGACAGCCCGGTCGAGGTGGCCATCGCCGCCGAACAACCGGCCTATCTGATCTACACCTCGGGCTCGACCGGCCAGCCGAAAGGCGTGGTAGTCAGCCACGGGGCGCTGGCCAGCTACACCCAGGCGGTGCTGGAGCGCCTGCAACTGCCGGCCGCGGCGAGCATGGCGATGGTGTCCACCACCGCGGCCGACCTGGGCCACACCGTGCTGTTCGGTGCCTTGGCCTCGGGCCGCCTGCTGCACCTGTTGCCACAGGAACTGGCGTTCGACCCGGATGGCTTCGCCAGCTACATGGCGCAGCACCAGGTCGGCGTGCTCAAGCTGGTGCCGAGCCACCTGCAAGGCTTGTTGCAAGCGGCCCGCGCCGCCGATGTGCTGCCCGCCGAGGCATTGATCCTGGGTGGTGAGGCATGCAGCTGGGGCCTGTTGGAAAAAATCCGCGAACTGCGCCCGGCCTGCCGGGTCATCAACCACTACGGCCCGACCGAAACCACTGTCGGCGTGCTCACCTTCGAGCCGGGGCAGCCGCTGCCAGGTTGCCGCACGGTGCCGGTCGGGCGCCCGCTGGGCAACGCCTGCGCCCAGGTGCTGGATGGCTACCTCAACCCGTTGGCGGCGCAGGTGCCCGGTGAGCTTTACCTGGGCGGGCAAGGCGTCGCCCAGGGCTACCTGGGCCAGCCAGCGTTGACCGCCGAACGCTTCGTGCCGACCGAGGGTGGTGCCCGCCTGTACCGCACCGGTGATCGCGCGCGGCTGACTGCCGATGGCCTGGTCGAGTTCATCGGCCGTGCCGACGACCAGGTGAAGATTCGTGGCTATCGCGTGGAGCCAGGTGAAGTCGGCCGGGTGCTGGCCGGCCTGCCCCGTGTCAGCGAGGCCGTGGTGCTGGCCTTGCCACTGGAAGGTGACGCCGAGCGCTTGCAGCTGGTGGCCTACGGTGTGGCCGACGCAGGCGTGACCGTGCAGCAACTGCAGGCGCAATTGCAGGCACGCCTGCCGGACTACATGGTGCCGGCGCAGATACTGCTGCTGGAGCGCCTGCCACTGACCGCCAACGGCAAGCTCGACAAGCGTGCCTTGCCGGCACCAGGCGCGGTCAGCCGTGGCTATGTGGCGCCACAAGGCGATATCGAGGAAAAGCTGGCCGCAGTGTGGGCCGATGTGCTCAAGCTGGAGCAGGTCGGCAGCACCGACAATTTCTTCGAACTGGGCGGCGACTCGATCCTCAGCCTGCAGATCATCGCCCGGGCCAAACGCCAGGGCATCAGGATCACCCCCAAGCAGTTGTTCGAACAACAGACCATCGCCCAGCTGGCCCAGGTAGCCAAGCGCATCGAGGCCAAGCAAGCGGTCGCGGCCGCAGCCGTGGACACCGCCACCAGCGGCGAGGTGGCGTTGCTGCCGGCCCAGGCGCGTTTCTTCGAGATGGAGATCGCCCAGCCGGCGCATTGGAACCAGTCGGTGCTGCTCAAGCCTGCCAGCCCGGTGCAGGTGCAACACCTGGAGGCAGCCCTGCGCGCCGTGGTCGAGCAGCACGATGCCCTGCGCCTGCGCTTCAGCCATGGCGAAAGCCAGTGGCAGGCGCGCTTCCAGCCGCTGGACAATGCACCACTGCTGCGCCAGCACAACCTGGCCGCACTGAGTGAGCTGGACGCCGCCGGCAACCAGGTGCAGGCCAGCCTGAACCTGGAGCACGGGCCGCTGCTGCGTGCCGAACTGTTCGATTTCGCCGATGGCCAGCAGCGCCTGCTGCTGGTGGTCCATCACCTGGTGGTCGACGGTGTGTCGTGGCGGGTGTTGCTGGAAGACCTGCAAGCGGCCTACCGGCAATTGCTGAATGGTCAGACCGTGAGCCTGCCCGCCAAGACCACCTCGGTGAAGGCCTGGGCCGAGCGCCTGGCCAGCCATGCCGGCAGCCCGACGCTGCAAGCACAGCGCGACTACTGGCTGCAGGCACTGGGCGGCGACCACGCCGAACTGCCGCGTGACAACCCGCAGGGCAGCCTGGCCAACACCCATGCCCGTACCGCCGCCACACGGCTGGATGCCGAGCGCACCGCCAAGCTGCTGAAACAGGCCCCGGCGGCCTACCGCACGCAGATCAACGACCTGCTGCTGACCGCGCTGGCGCGCACCCTATGCCAGTGGAGCGCACAGGACAACGTGCAGGTACTGCTGGAGGGCCATGGCCGCGAAGACCTGTTCGACGACCTCGACCTCAGCCGCACCGTGGGCTGGTTCACCAGCCTGTTCCCGGTGCGCCTCACACCCGGTCAGGACCTTGGCCAGTCGATCAAGGCGATCAAGGAGCAACTGCGCGGCGTGCCGGACAAAGGCCTCGGCTACGGCTTGCTGCGTTACTACGGCGACGCGGAAGTGCGTGACCGGCTCGAGCGTGCCGCCCAGGCCCGTGTCACCTTCAACTACCTGGGCCAGTTCGATGCCAGCTTCGATGCCGAGGCCGGCGCCCTGTTCACCCCAAGCGGGGAAAGCGCAGGCCGTACCCAATGTGCCGGCGCACAACTGGGCAACTGGCTGAGCATCACCGGCCAGGTGTACGGCGGCGAGCTGTTCCTGGAGTGGACCTACAGCGCCGACGTTCATCACCCGGCCACCATCGAGAAGCTGGCCCAGGCCTACGGGCAGGCCTTGGCAGAGCTGGTCGAGCACTGCTGCGATGCGCGGCACCAGGGCGTGACGCCGTCGGACTTCCCGCTGGCTGAGCTGACCCAGGCGCAACTGGACAGCCTGCCGCTGGAGGCCGGGCAGATCGCCGATGTTTACCCGCTATCACCCATGCAGCAGGGCATGTTGTTCCACACCCTTTATGACCAGCAGGCCGGCAACTACATCAACCAGCTGCGCGTGGATGTGGATGGGCTGGATGTGCAGCGTTTCCAGCAGGCCTGGCAGGCCACGCTCGATGCCCACGACATCCTGCGCAGCGGTTTCGTCTTGCAAGGCGAACTGGAGCAGGCCGTACAGGTGGTACGCAAGGCCGTCGAATTGCCGTGCAGCGAGCATGACTGGCGTGGCCAGCCGGCGCTGGAGCAGGCATTGCAGGCCCTGGCCGAGGGTGAGCGCCAGCGCGGCTTCGACCTTGCTGCCGCGCCGCTGCTGCGCCTGGTACTGGTACGCACGGGCGATACCCGCCACCACCTGATCTACACCAACCACCACATCCTGATGGACGGCTGGAGCACCTCGCGCCTGTTGGGCGAAGTGCTCCAGCGCTATGCCGGCCTGGCGCCGCAGGCACCGGCCACGCACTACCGCGACTACATCGCCTGGCTGCAGGGTCAGGACGGGGCCGTTGCCGAAGCCTTCTGGAAAGCCCAGCTTGCGGGCCTGGACGAGCCGACCCGCCTGGCCCAGGCCATCGCCGGCAGTGCAGGCACAAGCGGTAGCGGTCATGGCGACCACCGCCTGGCCTTCGACCCTGAGCAGACCGCACGCATCGAAGCCTTCGCCCGGGCCAACCGGGTCACGGTCAACACCTTGGTGCAATCGGCCTGGCTGCTGCTGTTGCAGCGCTGCACCGGCCAGACCAGCGTGTGCTTCGGCGCCACGGTCGCCGGCCGCCCGGCAGACCTGCCGGGGGTGGAGGAACAGATCGGCCTGTTCATCAACACCTTGCCGGTGATCGGCACCCCGCGTGCCGAGCAGACCGTGGCCGAGTGGATCGGCCAGGTGCAGGCCGGCAACCTGGCCGTGCGCGAGTTCGAGCACACCCCTCTGTACGATGTGCAGCGCTGGGCGGGGCAGGGCGGTGACGCCTTGTTCGACAGCATCCTGGTGTTCGAGAACTACCCGGTGGCCGAGGCGCTGCAACAGGGCGCGCCCGGTGGCCTGCGCTTCGGCGACGTGGCCGTGCAGGAGCAGACCAACTACCCGCTGACCCTGGTGGTGGAACTGGGCAGCACGCTGTCGATGCAGTACAGCCATGACCGTGCGCTGTGGAGCGATGAGAGCATTGGCCGCCTGGCTGGCTACTTTGCCAACCTGCTGCAGGCGCTGGCGGAGAATGCTGACGCGGTGATTGGCGAGCTGCCCATGCTGGGCTTGCCAGAACAGCAACAGATGGTCGAAGGCTGGAACGAAACCCAGGCGGCGTACCCGGACGAGCGCAGCATTCACCAGCTGATCGAAGCCCAGGTGTTCGCCACCCCGGATGCCC
>NZ_JAWJYQ010000082.1:0-15500 GCF_032971465.1 Pseudomonas sp. LSJ-87
AGGCGGTCGTACCGTCGGCGCCGGCGTCGTAGCAAAAATTATTGAATAAGTAGTTGATTTACTTGATCAGGCCGGTATAATGGCCGGCCTGATACAGCGTTACAGGTCAGTAGCTCAATTGGCAGAGCGACGGTCTCCAAAACCGTAGGTTGGGGGTTCGATTCCCTCCTGACCTGCCATTTCACCTCGGTGTGATGGCTTTCTTCTCACAGGATCCTCCTCGATGACTCCCAAAACTGAAGCCCAAGAATCGCGTTTTGATCTGTTCAAGTGGCTGGCTGTAGTGGCTTTGGTGGTTGTCGGTGTAGTGGGTAACCAGTATTACTCCGCCTCCCCGATCCTGTATCGCGTCCTCGCACTTCTCGTCCTGGCTGCTGTCGCGGGCTTTGTAGCTCTGCAGACTGCGAAGGGCAAGTCGTTCTTTGCGCTGGCGAAGGAAGCTCGTACCGAGATTCGTAAAGTCGTGTGGCCGACCCGCCAGGAAACCACCCAGACCACGCTGATTGTCGTGGCTGTCGTGCTGGTTATGGCACTGCTGCTGTGGGGTCTTGATTCCCTGCTCGGCTGGGCGGTCTCCTTGATCGTTGGCTAAAGGTGTCCCGTGGCTAAGCGTTGGTATGTTGTGCATGCTTACTCGGGTTACGAGAAGCATGTAATGCGCTCCCTGATCGAGCGCGTCAAGCTGGCTGGCATGGAAGACGGTTTCGGCGAGATCCTGGTCCCGACCGAAGAAGTCGTCGAAATGCGCAACGGCCAGAAGCGCAAGAGTGAGCGTAAATTCTTCCCTGGCTATGTACTGGTCCAGATGGAGATGAACGAAGGGACTTGGCACTTGGTCAAGGACACCCCTCGTGTGATGGGCTTTATTGGTGGCACCGCAGACAAGCCTGCGCCGATCACCGATAAAGAAGCAGAGGCTATCCTGCGTCGCGTTGCCGACGGTAGCGACAAGCCGAAGCCGAAGACGCTGTTCGAGCCGGGTGAAGTGGTTCGAGTCATTGACGGTCCGTTCGCTGACTTCAATGGTAGTGTCGAAGAGGTTAACTACGAAAAGAGTCGCCTGCAGGTAGCGGTGCTCATTTTCGGTCGCTCTACTCCGGTGGAGCTCGAGTTCAGCCAGGTCGAAAAGGTCTAGGCGGACGAAGCATCCCATACCCCGCAGCCCTGTGTGCTGCGGGGTTTTGTCGTCACTGGGATAAAACGCAAGTCATCCGGGGAGCCAACAGGCGTTCGTACCCGATTTTGGAGTAGCTCATGGCTAAGAAGATTCAGGCTTACATCAAGCTGCAAGTTAAGGCCGGCCAGGCCAACCCAAGCCCACCCGTTGGTCCAGCACTGGGTCAACACGGTGTGAACATCATGGAATTCTGCAAGGCCTTCAACGCCCGTACCCAGGGTCAAGAAGCCGGCCTGCCGACTCCTGTGATCATCACTGTCTACAGCGACCGTAGCTTCACCTTCGAGACCAAGAGCACCCCTGCCTCGGTTCTGCTGAAGAAAGCTGCTGGCCTGACCAGTGGTTCGGCTCGCCCGAACACCGTTAAAGTCGGTACCGTTACCCGTGCTCAGCTGGAAGACATCGCCAAAGCTAAACAGGCTGATCTGACTGCCGCTGACCTGGACGCTGCTGTACGCACCATCGCTGGCTCTGCCCGCAGCATGGGCCTGAACGTGGAGGGTGTGTAATGGCTAAGCTGACCAAACGCCAAAAGGCAATCGCCGAGAAAATCGAAGCAGGCAAGGCCTACAACTTCGAAGAAGCGGCCACTCTGCTGGCTTCGCTGCCGGCTGCCAAGTTCGTAGAATCCTACGACATCGCCGTTAACCTCGGTGTTGACCCGCGTAAATCCGACCAGGTCGTACGTAGCGCTACCGTGCTGCCGCACGGCACTGGCAAGACCGTTCGCGTTGCTGTCTTCACCCAGGGTCCAGCTGCTGAAGCCGCTCTGGCTGCCGGCGCTGACCGCGTAGGTATGGACGATCTGGCTGCCGAAATGAAAGGCGGCGACCTGAACTATGACGTCGTTATCGCATCGCCTGATGCCATGCGCGTTGTAGGTCAGCTGGGTCAGGTTCTGGGTCCTCGCGGCCTGATGCCTAACCCGAAAGTTGGTACCGTGACCCCAGACGTAGCCGGCGCCGTCAAGAACGCCAAGGCTGGTCAGGTTCGCTACCGTACCGACAAGAACGGTATCATCCACACCTCCGTTGGCAAGGTCGGCTTCGAAGCCGGCAAGCTGAAGGAAAACGTTGAAGCCCTGATCGCTGATCTGAAGCGTATCAAGCCAGCTTCCTCGAAAGGTATCTACGTCAAGCGCGTTACCCTGAGCACCACCATGGGCCCAGGTCTGGTCATCGATCAGAGCTCGCTGAACGTGTAAGAACATGGTGGCGCGACCTGTCGCGCCACCAGCAAAAATTGGGGTCCCTGCCTGGCGGGGGCTATCCAAGACCGTAGGCGGCGCAAGCCTTAAAACACCAGCCCACGCAGATGGTGCTCCCGATTCGTTACCGAATCAGACACCAAAACGACATCCGGCTCCGGCCAGATGAAACGGTAAAAACCAGGAGTAAACCCGTGGCAATTAAACTCGAAGACAAGAAGGCCATCGTCGCTGAAGTCAACGAGGCTGCCAAAGTCGCTCTGTCCGCTGTCGTGGCTGATGCCCGTGGTGTGACTGTAGGCGCAATGACCGGACTCCGTAAAGAGGCCCGCGAAGCTGGCGTTTACGTACGTGTCGTACGTAACACCCTGCTGAAGCGCGCTGTTGAAGGCACCGAATTCTCGATCCTCAACGACGCGTTCAAAGGCCCGACCCTGATTGCTTTCTCCAACGAACACCCGGGCGCTGCTGCTCGTCTGTTCAAAGAGTTCGCCAAGGGTCAGGACAAGTTCGAGATCAAGGCAGCTGCGTTTGACGGCAAGTTCCTTGCCGCTAACCAGATCGACGTGCTGGCAACCCTGCCAACTCGCGACGAGGCTATCGCACAGCTGATGAGCGTAATCCAAGGTGCAACCAGCAAGCTGGCTCGTACCCTGGCAGCTCTGCGCGACCAGAAAGAAGCTGCTGCTGCCTAAGGCACGCGCAACTCTTTCAAAATCATACGTTTAATTTGATGGCTGCGTAGGCTGTCACCCCAATACAGGATTGAAGTCATGTCTCTGACTAACGAGCAAATCATCGAAGCAATCGGCCAGAAAACTGTTCTGGAAATTGTTGAACTGATCAAAGCGATGGAAGAAACCTTCGGCGTTACCGCTGCTGCCGCTGTTGCCGCTGGCCCAGCCGCTGGCGCTGCTGCCGCTGTTGAAGAACAGACCGAGTTCAACGTCGTTCTGACCGAAGCTGGCGACAAGAAAGTAAACGTGATCAAGGCCGTTCGTGAACTGACCGGTCTGGGCCTGAAAGAAGCCAAAGAGAAAGTCGACGGCGCTCCTCAGGTTATCGCTGAAGGCGTTTCGAAAGAAGCCGCTGAAGACGCGAAGAAGAAGCTGGAAGAAGCTGGCGCTAAAGTCGAGCTGAAGTAATCTCGACCTTGCGACTCCAGTCCGAGCGTTGAGCGAAGGGCTGATGGCTGGTGGCTTATGCCACCGGCCTTTTTCCGTTATTGGTGGCCGGTCAGGCCGGCCCCGATAACAAGCTGCAAGACACCCATGTGGGTGGCGCAAACCAAGGGGTTTGCACGATTTTCTGGCTGCTCCCGCCGGGAGAAGCCAAACAAGCAGGTGACCAAGCTGGGGAACGCTGATGGCTTACTCATACACTGAGAAAAAACGTATCCGCAAGGACTTTAGCAAGTTGCCGGACGTCATGGATGTGCCTTACCTCCTGGCCATCCAGCTGGATTCGTATCGCGAATTCCTGCAAGCGGGAGCATCCAAGGATCAGTTCCGCGACGTCGGCCTGCACGCGGCCTTCAAATCGGTATTCCCGATCATCAGCTACTCCGGCAATGCTGCCCTGGAGTACGTAGGCTATCGCCTGGGCGAACCCGCCTTCGATGTGAAGGAATGTGTCCTGCGTGGCGTGACCTTCGCGGTCCCACTGCGGGTCAAGGTGCGCCTGATCATCTTCGACAAGGAATCGTCGAACAAAGCGATCAAGGACATCAAAGAGCAAGAAGTCTACATGGGTGAAATCCCCCTGATGACTGAGAACGGTACCTTCGTTATCAACGGTACCGAGCGTGTGATCGTTTCCCAGCTGCACCGTTCGCCTGGTGTGTTCTTCGACCACGACCGTGGCAAGACTCACAGCTCCGGCAAGCTGCTGTACTCCGCTCGCATCATCCCTTACCGCGGCTCCTGGCTGGACTTCGAGTTCGACCCGAAGGACTGCGTGTTCGTACGTATCGACCGTCGCCGCAAACTGCCGGCCTCGGTGCTGCTGCGTGCCCTGGGTTACAGCACTGAAGAAGTGCTGAACACCTTCTACACCACCAACGTGTTCCACATTTCCGGCGAGAAGCTCAGCCTGGAACTGGTACCTCAGCGTCTGCGTGGTGAGGTTGCAGTCATGGATATCCATGACGAAACCGGCAAAGTCATCGTCGAGCAGGGCCGCCGTATTACCGCGCGCCACATCAACCAGCTCGAGAAGGCCGGCGTCAAGCAGCTGGACGTTCCTATGGAATACGTCCTGGGCCGCACTACCGCCAAGGCCATCGTGCATCCGGCTACCGGCGAGATCCTGGCCGAATGCAACACCGAGATGACCACCGAACTGCTGATCAAGGTCGCCAAGGCACAGGTTGTCCGTATCGAGACCCTGTACACCAACGACATCGATTGCGGTCCGTTCATCTCCGATACCCTGAAGATCGACACCACCAGCAACCAGCTGGAAGCCCTGGTCGAGATCTACCGCATGATGCGTCCTGGCGAGCCGCCAACCAAGGATGCTGCCGAGACCCTGTTCAACAACCTGTTCTTCAGCGCCGAGCGTTACGACCTGTCCGCCGTTGGCCGCATGAAGTTCAACCGTCGTATCGGTCGTACCGAGATCGAAGGTTCGGGCGTGCTGAGCAAGGAAGATATCGTCGAGGTTCTGAAGACCCTGGTCGACATCCGTAACGGCAAAGGCATCGTCGACGACATCGACCACCTGGGTAACCGTCGCGTACGTTGCGTCGGCGAAATGGCCGAGAACCAGTTCCGCGTTGGCCTGGTGCGTGTCGAGCGCGCGGTCAAGGAACGCCTGTCGATGGCGGAAAGCGAAGGCCTGATGCCGCAAGACCTGATCAACGCCAAGCCGGTTGCGGCGGCGGTGAAAGAGTTCTTCGGCTCCAGCCAGCTGTCCCAGTTCATGGACCAGAACAACCCGCTCTCCGAGATTACCCACAAGCGCCGCGTCTCCGCACTCGGCCCAGGTGGTCTGACCCGTGAGCGTGCCGGCTTCGAAGTCCGTGACGTACACCCGACCCACTACGGCCGTGTGTGCCCGATCGAGACCCCTGAAGGTCCGAACATCGGTCTGATCAACTCCCTGGCTGCCTATGCCCGCACCAACCAGTACGGCTTCCTGGAAAGCCCGTACCGCGTGGTGAAGGAAGGCGTGGTCAGCGACGACATCGTGTTCCTGTCGGCCATTGAAGAGGCGGATCACGTCATCGCCCAGGCTTCGGCCGCGATGAACGAGAAGAAGCAGCTGATCGATGAGCTGGTAGCTGTTCGTCACCTGAACGAATTCACCGTCAAGGCGCCGGAAGACGTCACCCTGATGGACGTTTCGCCGAAGCAGGTTGTTTCCGTCGCTGCGTCGCTGATTCCGTTCCTCGAGCACGACGACGCCAACCGTGCATTGATGGGTTCGAACATGCAGCGTCAGGCTGTACCGACCCTGCGCGCCGACAAGCCGCTGGTAGGTACCGGCATGGAGCGCAACGTTGCCCGTGACTCCGGTGTCTGCGTGGTTGCTCGCCGCGGTGGCGTGATCGACTCGGTCGACGCCAGCCGTATCGTTGTTCGCGTTGCTGACGACGAAGTTGAAACCGGCGAAGCAGGTGTGGATATCTACAACCTGACCAAGTACACCCGTTCGAACCAGAACACCTGCATCAACCAGCGTCCGCTGGTGAGCAAAGGTGACAAGGTTCAGCGTGGCGACATCATGGCCGACGGCCCGTCCACCGACATGGGTGAACTGGCACTGGGTCAGAACATGCGCATCGCGTTCATGGCGTGGAACGGCTTCAACTTCGAAGACTCCATCTGCCTGTCCGAGCGTGTGGTCCAGGAAGACCGCTTCACCACCATCCACATCCAGGAACTGACCTGTGTGGCGCGTGACACCAAGCTTGGCCCAGAGGAAATCACTGCGGACATCCCGAACGTGGGTGAAGCCGCACTGAACAAGCTGGACGAAGCCGGTATCGTCTACGTGGGTGCCGAAGTCGGCGCTGGCGACATCCTGGTCGGCAAGGTAACGCCAAAAGGCGAAACCCAGCTGACTCCGGAAGAAAAACTGCTGCGCGCAATCTTCGGTGAGAAGGCCAGCGACGTTAAGGACACCTCCCTGCGCGTGCCAACCGGCACCAAGGGTACCGTCATCGACGTACAGGTCTTCACCCGTGATGGCGTCGAGCGTGACAGCCGCGCCCTGGCCATCGAGAAGATGCAGCTGGACGAGATCCGCAAGGACCTCAACGAAGAGTTCCGCATCGTCGAAGGTGCAACCTTCGAGCGTCTGCGTTCTGCCCTGAACGGCCAGGTGGTCGACGGTGGCGCGGGCCTGAAGAAAGGCACCGTGATCACTGACGAAGTACTGGACGGTCTGGAGCACGGTCAGTGGTTCAAACTGCGCATGGCCGAAGATGCACTGAACGAGCAGCTGGAAAAGGCTCAGCAGTACATCGTCGATCGTCGCCGTCTGCTGGACGACAAGTTCGAAGACAAGAAGCGCAAGCTGCAGCAGGGTGATGACCTGGCACCGGGCGTACTGAAGATCGTCAAGGTTTACCTGGCAATCCGTCGTCGCATCCAACCGGGTGACAAGATGGCCGGTCGTCACGGTAACAAGGGTGTCGTCTCGGTAATCATGCCGGTCGAAGACATGCCGCACGATGCCAACGGTACTCCGGTCGATGTCGTACTGAACCCGCTGGGTGTACCTTCGCGTATGAACGTCGGTCAGATCCTCGAAACCCACCTGGGCCTGGCGGCCAAAGGTCTGGGCGAGAAGATCGACCGCATGATCGAAGAGCAGCGCAAGGCCGCTGAACTGCGCGTGTTCCTGACCGAGGTCTACAACGAGATCGGCGGTCGTCAGGAAAACCTGGACGAGTTCACCGACGAAGAGATCCTGGCCCTGGCCCACAACCTGAAGAAGGGCGTGCCAATGGCTACCCCGGTCTTCGACGGTGCCAAGGAGCGCGAGATCAAGGCCATGCTGAAGCTGGCCGACCTGCCAGAGAGCGGCCAGATGGTGCTGTTCGATGGCCGTACCGGCAACAAGTTCGAGCGTCCTGTGACCGTTGGTTACATGTACATGCTCAAGCTGAACCACTTGGTGGACGACAAGATGCACGCGCGTTCCACTGGTTCCTACAGCCTGGTTACCCAGCAGCCGCTGGGTGGTAAGGCGCAGTTCGGTGGTCAGCGTTTCGGGGAGATGGAAGTGTGGGCGCTGGAAGCATACGGCGCGGCATACACCCTGCAAGAAATGCTCACAGTGAAGTCGGACGACGTGAACGGCCGTACCAAGATGTACAAGAACATCGTGGATGGCGATCACCGTATGGAGCCGGGCATGCCCGAGTCCTTCAACGTGTTGATCAAAGAGATCCGTTCGCTCGGTATCGATATCGATCTGGAAACCGAATAACACGTGACGCGAAGGGGAGTGGGGCAGGTAATGCCCGCTCCCTGCTCCGCCAGGAGGAAAGGCCTTGAAAGACCTACTGAATTTGCTGAAAAACCAGGGTCAAGTCGAAGAGTTCGACGCCATCCGCATCGGTCTGGCGTCGCCTGAAATGATCCGTTCGTGGTCGTTCGGTGAAGTTAAGAAGCCGGAAACCATCAACTACCGTACGTTCAAGCCTGAACGTGACGGCCTGTTCTGCGCCAAGATCTTTGGCCCAGTCAAGGACTACGAGTGCCTGTGCGGCAAGTACAAGCGCCTCAAGCACCGCGGCGTGATCTGCGAGAAGTGCGGCGTTGAAGTTGCCCTGGCAAAAGTTCGTCGTGAGCGCATGGCGCACATCGAACTGGCCTCGCCGGTTGCCCACATCTGGTTCCTGAAGTCGCTGCCGTCCCGTATCGGCCTGCTGATGGACATGACCCTGCGTGACATCGAGCGCGTGCTCTACTTCGAGAGCTACGTTGTTATCGACCCGGGCATGACCACTCTCGAAAAAGGCCAGCTGCTGAACGACGAGCAGTACTTCGAAGCGCTGGAAGAGTTCGGTGATGACTTCGACGCCCGCATGGGTGCCGAGGCTGTCCGCGAGCTGCTGCACGCTATCGACCTGGAGCACGAGATCGGTCGCCTGCGCGAAGAGATTCCGCAGACCAACTCGGAAACCAAGATCAAGAAGCTGTCCAAGCGCCTGAAGCTGATGGAAGCGTTCCAGGGTTCGGGCAACCTGCCTGAGTGGATGGTCCTGACCGTCCTGCCAGTGCTGCCGCCGGACCTGCGTCCGCTGGTACCGCTGGATGGCGGCCGCTTCGCGACCTCCGACCTGAACGACCTGTATCGTCGGGTGATCAACCGTAACAACCGTCTGAAGCGCCTGCTGGATCTGTCGGCGCCGGACATCATCGTGCGCAACGAAAAGCGCATGCTGCAGGAAGCGGTCGACGCCCTGCTGGACAACGGCCGTCGCGGTCGCGCCATCACTGGCTCGAACAAGCGTCCGCTGAAGTCCCTGGCCGACATGATCAAAGGTAAGCAAGGTCGCTTCCGTCAGAACCTGCTCGGTAAGCGTGTGGACTACTCTGGCCGTTCGGTAATTACCGTAGGCCCGACCCTGCGTCTGCACCAGTGCGGTCTGCCGAAGAAGATGGCCCTCGAGCTGTTCAAGCCTTTCATTTTCGGCAAGCTGGAAATGCGTGGTCTGGCGACCACCATCAAGGCTGCCAAGAAGATGGTCGAGCGCGAGCTGCCAGAGGTGTGGGACGTGCTCGCCGAGGTGATCCGCGAACACCCCGTGCTGCTCAACCGTGCGCCGACCCTGCACCGTCTGGGTATCCAGGCATTTGAACCGGTTCTGATCGAAGGTAAGGCTATCCAGCTGCACCCGCTGGTCTGTGCCGCGTACAACGCCGACTTCGACGGTGACCAGATGGCCGTTCACGTGCCGCTGACCCTGGAAGCCCAGCTCGAAGCGCGCGCGCTGATGATGTCGACCAACAACATCCTGTCGCCAGCCAACGGTGAGCCAATCATCGTTCCGTCGCAGGACGTGGTACTGGGTCTGTACTACATGACTCGTGAGGCCATCAACGCCAAGGGCGAAGGTCGCGTGTTCGCCGACCTGCAGGAAGTCGACCGCGTATTCCGCGCCGGCGAGGCTGCCCTGCACGCGAAAATCAAGGTTCGTATCAACGAAACCGTGAAAGAGCGTGATGGTTCCGTGGTCAAGAACACCCGCATCGTCGACACCACCGTCGGCCGTGCGCTGCTGTTCCAGGTTGTACCGGCAGGCCTGCCGTACGACGTGGTCAACCAGCCGATGAAGAAGAAGGCGATCTCCAAGCTGATCAACCAGTGCTACCGCGTGGTTGGTCTGAAAGAGACCGTAATCTTCGCTGACCAGCTGATGTACACCGGTTTCGCTTACTCGACCATTTCCGGCGTTTCGATCGGTGTTAACGACTTCGTTATCCCGGACGAGAAAGCTCGCATCATCGGTACCGCTACCGACGAAGTGAAGGAAATCGAGAGCCAGTACGCCTCCGGCCTGGTAACCCAGGGCGAGAAGTACAACAAGGTCATCGACTTGTGGTCGAAGGCGAACGACGAAGTGTCCAAGGCGATGATGGCCAACCTCTCGAAAGAGAAGGTCATTGACCGCGAAGGCAAGGAAGTCGAGCAAGAGTCCTTCAACTCGATGTACATGATGGCTGACTCCGGTGCGCGGGGTTCCGCAGCCCAGATCCGTCAGCTGGCCGGTATGCGTGGCCTGATGGCCAAGCCGGACGGCTCCATCATCGAGACGCCGATCACTGCGAACTTCCGTGAAGGTCTGAGCGTTCTGCAGTACTTCATTTCGACCCACGGTGCTCGTAAGGGTCTGGCGGATACCGCACTGAAGACTGCGAACTCCGGTTACCTGACTCGTCGTCTGGTGGACGTTGCCCAGGATCTGGTGGTTACCGAGATCGACTGCGGTACCGACCAGGGTCTGCTGATGACTCCGCACATCGAAGGCGGCGACGTTGTAGAGCCGCTGGGTGAGCGTGTACTGGGTCGTGTTATCGCCCGTGACGTGTTCAAGCCAGGCACCGAGGACGTCATCGTTCCGGCCGGTACCCTGGTCGACGAGAAGTGGGTCGAGTTCATCGAGCTGAACAGCATCGACGAAGTGATCGTGCGTTCGCCGATCAACTGCGAAACCCGCTACGGCATTTGCGCCAAGTGCTACGGCCGTGACCTGGCTCGCGGTCACCAGGTGAACATCGGTGAAGCTGTCGGCGTTATCGCCGCCCAGTCGATCGGTGAGCCGGGTACCCAGCTGACCATGCGTACGTTCCACATCGGTGGTGCTGCAAGCCGTACTTCGGCTGCCGACAGCGTCCAGGTGAAGAACGGCGGTATGGTGCGTCTGCACAACCTCAAGCAGGTTGAGCGTGCCGATGGCAACCTGGTTGCCGTATCGCGTTCGGGTGAGTTGGCCATCGCCGACGAATTTGGCCGTGAGCGTGAGCGTTACAAGCTGCCTTACGGTGCGGTGATTTCGGTCAAGGAAGGTGACAAGGTTGAAGCTGGCGCCATCGTCGCCAAGTGGGACCCGCACACCCACCCGATCGTTACCGAGCTGAAAGGTACCGTGACCTTCGTGGGCATGGAAGAAAACATCACCATCAAGCGTCAGACCGATGAGCTGACCGGCTTGACCAACATTGAAGTACTGGACGTCAAGGATCGCCCTGCCGCAGGCAAGGAAATCCGTCCGGCAATCAAGATGGTCGACGCCGCTGGCAAGGACCTGTACCTGCCAGGTACTGACGTACCTGCTCAGTACTTCCTGCCGGCTAACGCCCTCGTCGGCGTGGCTGACGGTGCTCAGATCGGTGTTGGTGATGTTATCGCGCGTATCCCGCAAGAAACGTCGAAGACCCGTGACATCACCGGTGGTCTGCCGCGTGTTGCCGACCTGTTCGAAGCGCGCCGTCCGAAAGAGGCCTCGATTCTGGCTGAAGTCAGCGGCACCATCGCGTTCGGCAAGGAGACCAAAGGCAAGCGTCGTCTGGTCATCACCCCGACCGACGGTAGCGATCCGTACGAAGAGCTGATTCCGAAGTGGCGCCACCTGAACGTCTTCGAAGGCGAACAGGTAAACCGCGGCGAAGTTATCTCCGACGGCCCGAGCGATCCGCACGACATCCTGCGTCTGCTGGGTGTGAGCGCGCTGGCGAAGTACATCGTCAACGAGATCCAGGACGTTTATCGTCTGCAAGGCGTTAAGATCAACGACAAGCACATCGAGACCATCCTGCGTCAGATGCTGCGCAAGGTCGAGATCTCCGAGTCGGGCGATTCCAGCTTCATCAAGGGCGACCAGATGGAACTGACCCAGGTACTGGTAGAGAACGAGCGTCTCGCCGCCGAGGACAAGTTCGTCTCCAAGTTCACCCGCGTGCTGCTGGGTATCACCAAGGCGTCGCTGTCGACCGAGTCGTTCATCTCCGCGGCTTCCTTCCAGGAAACCACCCGCGTACTGACCGAAGCGGCAGTAACCGGCAAGCGCGACTACCTGCGCGGCCTGAAAGAGAACGTGGTCGTGGGTCGTCTGATCCCGGCCGGTACTGGTCTGGCCTACCACAGCGAGCGTAAGCGTCGCCGTGATGCCGACAAGCCGCTGCGTGTGAGCGCCAGTGAGGTGGAAGCCGCACTGACCGAAGCGCTGAACTCCAGCGGTAACTAAGTACAGGGCAGGGCCCCGGCAAGCCCCGAGCGATCAGTGGCGACATGAAATGTTGCCGATGATCGGGCGGGGAGGGCCGGGGCCTCGTCTTGACTGGGTGCAAGATCCTCTTTAGACTTTTGTACCCTTAAATTTGGTGAGGCTCCGTCTCGCCAATTTTTGGCTTTCTTGCAAGACAATAGAGTCGCAAGACAATCAGTGGAGCTAGTAGATGGCAACTATCAACCAGCTGGTACGTCAGCCGCGTAAGCGTTCGGTCGAGAAGTCCGACGTTCCTGCGCTGCAGAACTGCCCGCAGCGTCGTGGCGTGTGCACCCGCGTGTACACCACCACGCCGAAAAAACCTAACTCGGCACTGCGTAAAGTATGCCGTGTGCGTCTGACCAACGGTTTCGAGGTTTCCTCGTACATCGGTGGTGAAGGCCACAACCTGCAAGAGCACAGCGTCGTCCTGATCCGTGGCGGCCGTGTAAAAGACTTGCCAGGTGTTCGTTACCACACCGTTCGCGGCTCTCTGGATACTTCGGGCGTTAAAGGCCGTAACCAGGGTCGTTCGAAGTACGGTACCAAGCGTCCGAAGTAATCGGTCGTTTGCAGACATCCATTTTTTTGAGTCGATAAGAGTAAGGTCGGGCGTAGGTCGAATGACCTGGTCCCGGGCTAACCTGAAGACCGTTTGAGGGCTTATCATGCCAAGACGTCGTGTAGCAGCAAAACGTGAGATCCTTGACGATCCGAAGTACGGATCCCAGATCCTCGCCAAGTTCATGAACCACGTGATGGAAAGCGGCAAGAAGGCCGTAGCCGAGCGCATCGTTTACGGTGCCCTGGATACCGTCAAAGCACGCAAGAACAGCGACCCCCTGGAAATCTTCGAGAAAGCTCTCGACGCCATCGCTCCGCTGGTCGAAGTTAAGTCCCGCCGTGTCGGCGGTGCCACTTACCAGGTTCCGGTTGAAGTTCGTCCATCCCGTCGTAACGCTCTGGCAATGCGCTGGCTCGTAGACTACGCCCGCAAGCGCGGCGAGAAGTCGATGGCTCTGCGCCTGGCCGGCGAGCTGCTGGATGCTGCTGAAGGCAAGGGTGCTGCAGTCAAGAAGCGTGAAGACGTGCACCGTATGGCCGAGGCCAACAAAGCGTTCTCGCACTACCGCTTCTAATTCAAGCATCAATCATTTTGCGAGGGCTTTATGGCTCGTACTACAGCAATTAACCGCTACCGTAACATCGGTATCTGCGCCCACGTTGACGCGGGCAAGACTACCACTACCGAGCGGATCCTGTTCTACACAGGTCTGAGCCACAAGATGGGCGAGGTGCACGACGGCGCCGCGACCACCGACTGGATGGTGCAGGAGCAGGAGCGCGGTATCACCATTACCTCCGCTGCCGTTACCACCTTCTGGAAAGGTTCCCGTGGTCAGTACGACAACTACCGCGTAAACGTCATCGATACCCCCGGCCACGTTGACTTCACCATTGAAGTAGAGCGTTCGCTGCGTGTACTCGACGGCGCGGTCGTTGTGTTCTGCGGTACCTCCGGCGTTGAGCCGCAGTCCGAAACCGTATGGCGTCAGGCCAACAAGTACGGCGTTCCACGTGTTGTATACGTGAACAAGATGGACCGTGCTGGTGCCAACTTCCTGCGCGTTGTCGGCCAGATCAAGAACCGCCTGGGTCACACCCCGGTTCCGGTCCAGCTGGCTATCGGTGCAGAAGACGACTTCCAGGGTCAGGTCGACCTGATCAAGATGAAAGCCATCTACTGGAACGAAGACGACAAGGGCACCACCTACCGCGAGGAAGAAATTCCTGCGGATATGGTCGAGCTGGCTAACGAGTGGCGCAACAACATGGTTGAAGCCGCCGCCGAAGCCAACGAAGAGCTGATGAACAAGTACCTTGAAGAAGGTGAGCTGACCGTCGAGGAAATCAAGGCAGGCCTGCGCGCGCGCACCCTGGCCAGCGAGATCGTTCCGGCTGTCTGCGGTTCGTCGTTCAAGAACAAGGGCGTTCCCCTGGTTCTCGACGCCGTGATCGACTTCCTGCCTGCTCCGACCGAAATCCCGGCGATCAAGGGTATCCACCCTGACCTGATCGACGTGCCGAAGGACGAAGTCAAGCCAGAGCAGTTCGACGAGCGTCACGCTGACGACAACGAGCCGTTCTCGGCTCTGGCGTTCAAGATTGCCACCGACCCGTTCGTTGGTACTCTGACCTTCGTTCGCGTTTACTCGGGCTTCCTGACCTCCGGTGACTCCGTCATCAACTCGGTCAAGGGCAAGAAAGAGCGCGTTGGTCGTATGGTGCAGATGCACGCCAACCAGCGTGAAGAGATCAAAGAAGTACGTGCGGGCGATATCGCCGCTCTGATCGGCATGAAGGACGTCACCACTGGTGACACCCTGTGCAACGCCGACAAGCCGATCATCCTCGAGCGTATGGACTTCCCAGAGCCTGTGATTTCGCTCTCCGTAGAGCCGAAAACCAAGGCTGACCAGGAGAAGATGGGTATCGCACTGGGCAAGCTGGCCCAGGAAGACCCGTCGTTCCGCGTCAAGACTGACGAAGAAACTGGTCAGACCATCATCTCCGGTATGGGTGAGCTGCACCTGGACATCCTCGTTGACCGCATGAAGCGCGAGTTCAACGTCGAAGCCAACATCGGCAAGCCGCAGGTTTCGTACCGCGAGAAGATCACCAAGTCCAACGTCGAGATCGAAGGCAAGTTCGTTCGTCAGTCGGGCGGTCGTGGTCAGTTCGGTCACTGCTGGATCCGTTTCTCGGAGCCGGATCAGGACGACAAGGGCAACATCACCGAAGGTCTGGTGTTTGCCAACGAAGTCGTTGGTGGTGTGATTCCTAAGGAATACATCCCTGCGATCCAGAAGGGTATCGAAGAGCAGATGAAGAACGGCGTTGTTGCCGGCTATCCTCTGATCGGCCTGAAGGCCGCGGTATTCGACGGTTCGTACCACGACGTCGACTCCAACGAAATGGCGTTCAAGATTGCTGCTTCGATGGCAACCAAGCAACTGGCCCAGAAGGGCGGTGGCGTGGTTCTCGAGCCGATCATGAAGGTCGAAGTTGTAACCCCGGAAGACTACCTGGGTGACGTGATGGGTGACCTGAACCGTCGTCGTGGTCTGGTCCAGGGTATGGATGAGTCGGTCTCTGGCCGTGTCGTCCGCGCTGAAGTTCCGCTCGGAGAAATGTTCGGTTACGCAACCGACGTTCGTTCCATGTCTCAGGGTCGCGCAAGCTACTCCATGGAATTCTCCAAATACGCCGAAGCTCCGTCGAACATCGTCGAAGCACTCGTTAAAAAACAAGGCTAATCCCCTTTAGGCAAGAGGTTCACTGTCGTGGCTAAAGAAAAATTTGATCGTTCCCTTCCCCACGTTAACGTCGGC
>NZ_JAWJYQ010000083.1:0-13158 GCF_032971465.1 Pseudomonas sp. LSJ-87
GGCGGAAACCCGCTGCAGGCCGTTGACGCGGATGTCGGCGATCCTGAAGGGGGAAGCCTGGGCCAGCGTGGCGTTCAGCAGCAGGACGGAGAGCAACAGGCGCGGGTAGTTCATCGAGGGTTCCAGACAAGCGGATTCGGAGGGAGCAAGCGCGGGCAACCCGCATGCAGCGGGCGATGAGGATACGGGCGGGCTGTGTTCGGCGCGGTTAGCCGAGGGTAAAGATGTGTAAAGTCCGACCGGCCGGCGGTGACAGTGCCAGCCGCCGGGGCGATCATTGCAACCCCTGCAATCACGATTCCTGGCCCCGATGATCCCTGTGCTGCTGGTCGACGACGACCGCGAACTCACCGAAATGCTCTCTTTGTACCTGGCCCGCGAAGGGTTCCAGGCCACCGCCGTCGGCACTGGCGAGGAGGGCGAAGCTCAGGCATTGACCGGCAACTATCAGGTGGTGGTGCTGGACGTGATGCTGCCGGGCATTTCGGGCATCGAAGTGCTGCGGCGTGTGCGCGCGCGCAGCCAGGTACCGGTGCTGTTGCTGACTGCCCGTGGCGACAACATCGACCGTATCGCCGGCCTGGAGCTGGGTGCCGATGACTATGTGCCCAAGCCCAGCTCCCCCGGTGAACTGGTGGCGCGCCTGCGGGCGATCCTGCGCCGTGTTCAGCCGCAACTGATGGGCGAAGGCATGGTGCCCGAACAGGTGCGCAGCGGTGCCCTGAAGATGTGGCCTGGCCGACGCGAGGCGCACTGGGGCGCTGCCATCCTCGAGCTGACCGGCTCCGAGTTCAGCCTGCTCGAAGCGTTGGCCCGCCAGGCCGGCCAGCTGGTCAGCAAGCAGGACCTGTCGCTCAATGCCCTGGGCCGGCCGCTGACCCGTTACGACCGGCGCATCGACGTGCACATCAGCAGCATCCGGCAAAAGCTCGGGCCGCGCGCCGATGGCAGCAGCTGGATCCAGAGCGTGCGCGGCATGGGCTACATGCTGATCGTCGAATGATGCGCCGGCGCCTGTTCTGGAAGCTGTTCCTGGCCTTCTGGCTGGCCAACACCCTGACCTTCCTGGTGGGCGCGGGCGCCTTCATGCTCAATGACCTGCGTGGTGATACCCCGGCGCTGCGCTCGCTGCTGGCCACCGAACTGCAGCTGTTGCAACGTTACGGCGAGCAGGCTGGCCGACAGTTGCTCGAGGTCTCGCCGCAGCCGCCGGATGTGCAGGTGGGCCTTTACGATAGCCAGGGCCGGTTGCTGGCCGGCAGGGCGGTGCCAGTGGCCCGGTTCGAGCAGGCGCTGAGCGACCGCGACGGCCGCCCGCTGGTGCTGCGCGCTTCGGTGGCCACGACCATTGGCGAGCCACCACGCCCGCGCAGCATGGGCCCGCTGTTTACCGGCACGCTGATGAGCGCGCTGTTCGCCTTCCTGTGCAGCCTGTACCTGACCCGCCCGCTGGCCTGGCTGCGCGAAGCCATGGGCCAGGTCGCCCAGGGGCGTTTTGAGGTGCGGGTCAAACCCAGGCTGGGCAAACGCCGTGACGAAATCGTCGAACTGGCCGAAGACTGCGACCGCATGGCCGGCCAGCTCAAGGCGTTGGTGCAGGCGCAGCAGAACCTGCTGCACGATATTTCCCACGAACTGCGCTCGCCTCTGACCCGCATGCATGCCGCCATCGGCCTGATGCGCCAGCAACCGGACCGGCTCGACATGCTTGAACGGGTGGAGCGCGAGTCGCGGCGCATGGACGACCTGATCGAGCAACTGCTGACCCTTGCTCGCGCCCAGTCCCGGCAGGGCGACGACTTCGCCACCCTCGATGTGGTCGAACTGCTGGCGCAGATCGTCGAAGACGCCCGCTTCGAGGCTGGCATGAAGCAGTGCCAGGTTTCCTTGCAGGCCCAGGGCACGTTTATCACTCACGGGCATGAAGAACTGCTGTACCGGGCGTTCGAGAACATCATCCGTAATGCCGTGCGCTACACCGCAGCAGGTACCGAGGTGTTGGTCGAGGCCGCGCTGGCGCCGGGCGGGCAATGGTTGCAGGTCAGCGTCAGCGACCATGGCCCGGGGGTCGAGCCGGCGCGCCTGCAGCGCATCTTCGAGCCATTCGACCGCGGCACCGACAGTAACGGTGACGGCTTTGGCCTGGGCCTGGCGATTGCCCAGCGGGCCGTTGCCTTGCACGGCGGCAGCATCACCGCATTGGCCGCCGCGAGTGGCGGGTTGCGGGTGCGCATCGAGCTGCCGCAGGCAAACCCTGGCTGAGCAAGGCCGCTCTCATGGAACTGCTCATTGAATTAGCAGGGACCCTGTGGGAGCGGCTTTAGCCGCGAACACCGGCGCAGCCGGTGCCATGCACCGCGTTGGATTCTTCGCGGCTAAAGCCGCTCCCACAGGTACAGCGTTGCTCTCGAGGTTGTCGCTGTACCTGTGGGATCGCAATCGCAATAAAGGCTTCAAGGCGTGAGGGTCGGCACGAACATGCCCGTCTTCACATTGCTCATAGACACCAGCGTCTTGAAGCGCTTGACGTTGTTGTTCTCGAAGAACAGTTCGCGCGTCAGCTGGGTGTACTGCTCCATGTGCCGCACCAGCATGATCAGCACGAAATCGCACTCTCCGGCCACGTAGTAGCACTGCTGCACCTGCGGGCAGGCGAGGAAGGTGCGTTTCATCTCGTCCAGCAGGTCCAGCCGCTCGTTCTCCACTTCAACCTCGGTGATCACCGTCAGCGTGTACCCAAGCTGCTCCGGGTTCACCTGTGCCACCGTGCCACGGATCACGCCGTCGGCCGCCAGCTTCTTCAACCGCCGATTGACCGCTGCCGAGGACAGGTTGACCTGCGCACCGAGGTCCAGCTGTGAAGTACCAGCGTCGCGCTGCACGGCATCGAGCAGGGCCAGGTCGAAGTGATCGAGGGGCATGAAGGGGCCTCTGTAGGTAAACAGCGGTAAACGCCGGGAATGCGTAATAAAAGTGCGTGCGAAGGCCAAAAATCAAGCTTTTCGTACATGGTGAGCGAATAGAATTCTCCCATGAACAAAAACGGCGGTGTAGAGCCAAGGCTTTGCACCCAGGGAGAAACGGTTGAT
This sequence comes from Pseudomonas sp. LSJ-87, assembly GCF_032971465.1. Classification (NCBI taxonomy): domain Bacteria; kingdom Pseudomonadati; phylum Pseudomonadota; class Gammaproteobacteria; order Pseudomonadales; family Pseudomonadaceae; genus Pseudomonas; species Pseudomonas sp. LSJ-87. The sequence continues at coordinate 3,090 of NZ_JAWJYQ010000083.1, forward strand.
GAATGCGAGTACCCCACTGCAACTGAACGGCGCTTTGCTGCTGCAGCAGATCCGTGCACTCGGCCAGGTAGGCGCTGACGCCACCCACGGCGGGCGCACCCGGATTGCCCTGAGCGATGCCGAAAAGGCCGGGCGCGACCTGCTGGTCGGCTGGATGCGCGAACTTGACCTCGACGTGCAGGTCGACCGCATCGGCAACATTTTCGGTACTTTGCGCGCTGCCGCCGACAGCGGTGAGCAACGCCCACTGATGATGGGTTCGCACATCGATACCGTCACCAACGCCGGGGCCCTGGATGGCTGCTATGGCGTGCTGGCCGGGTTGGCGGTGATTCGGGCCTACCGTGATGCCGGGCGCTTGCCTGAGCGTTCGATCACGGTCGGCGCATTCACCAATGAAGAGGGTGTGCGCTACCAGCCCGACATGATGGGCTCACTGGTATATGCCGGCGGCCTGCCCTTGCAGCAGGCGCTGGACACCCTTGGCACCGACGGTACGCGGCTTGGCGATGAACTGGCGCGCATCGGCTATGCCGGCACGCTGGAGCCTGGCGCCATCGTGCCGCATGAATACCTCGAACTGCATATCGAGCAGGGGCCGATCCTCGAAGCCGAAGACACCCTGATTGGCGTGGTCGAGAACCTGCAGGGCATTTCCTGGCAGCAAGTAGAGGTGAAAGGGCACGCCAACCATGCCGGCACCACGCCGACCCACCTGCGTCATGACGCAGGCTTCGTCGCCAGTGCCATCGTTGCCGAGTTGCGCGCCATGGCCGTGGATTCCGGCACGACCCTGGCCACGGTGGGCTGCATGCAGTTCGAGCCGAACGTGATCAACGTCATCCCGCGCAAGGCCACCTTCACCGTCGACCTGCGCGACCCCGACGAAACTTGCCTGGCTTACGCCGAAAACCGCCTGAGCCAATACCTGGAGGCGCTCGCCGAGCGTGAAGGGGTGACCATTACCACCGAGCGCCTGGTGCGTTTCGAACCGGTGATCTTCGACGCAGGCCTGGCCGATGCCATAGAAGCCTCGGCGCAGCGTTTCGGCTTCAGCCACCGGCGCATGACCTCCGGTGCTGGCCACGACGCGCAAATGATCGCCCGCATTGCCCCCGCCGCGATGATCTTCGTGCCCAGCCAGGGCGGCATCAGCCACAACCCGCGCGAGCATACCGACGACGAGCAACTGATCCAGGGCGCCCAGGTACTGCTGGATGTGGTCAGCCGTCGCCTGACCCACCCCTGATACCCACTGTAATGCCCCGCCCGCTGAAGCCTGGTTTCAGCGGCATGGGCTTCCTGTTGCCTGCAGAAAGGAGTACCGCATGTTTGTTTCCAACCCCAAGGCTGGCCGCCGGCCTTACCCGCAAGCGTTGCAAGAGGTGATGAGCATTGCCAGGGCTGAAGAAAGCCGCCAGTGGCTGGCCCGCTGGGCGCGCTTGAACGCTGGCGCTACGCCGCTGTACACCCTGCCTGACCTGGCTGCCGAGCTGGGTGTTGCCCAGGTGTCGGTGAAGGATGAATCGGTGCGCTCGGAACTGGGCAGCTTCAAGGCCCTGGGCGCGCCGATTGCCCTGGTCAGGCTGATCCGGCGTACCTTCCCCGCGCAGCAGTTCGACCCGCGTGGCTTGCTGGAAGGCCAGTACGCCGACCTGCTGGCGCAGTTCACCGTGGTCAGCGCCACCGATGGCAACCATGGCAAGGGCCTGGCGGCCGCCGCGCAAAGTATCGGCTGCCGCTGCGTGATCGTGCTGCATGCCAACGTCAGCATCGAGCGCGAACAGGCGATTGCGGCCTATGGCGCACAGATCGTGCGCATTGCCGGTAATTACGACGCGTCGGTCGAGCATGCTGCGGAGCTGGCGACCAGCAACGGCTGGACCGTGGTTTCCGATACCTCCTATGAAGGCTACGAAGTGATCCCGCGTGACGTGATGCAGGGCTACGGCACCATCGCTGCGGAAATCATCGAAGCCACTGCCGGGAAACCGCCGTTCACCCACGTGTTCCTGCAGGGCGGGGTGGGCGGCCTGGCGGCCGGCATCGTCAGCTACCTGTGGGAGCACTACGGCGCACAGCGCCCGCTGTTGGTCATGGTCGAACCGGAGCAGGCGGACTGCCTGTACCAGAGCGCCTTGCTCGGCAAGCCGGCCAGGGCGACCGGCTCGGTGGACTCGGTAATGGCAGGCCTGGCGTGCGGCGAGACATCGCCGCTGGCCTGGCGCTTCCTGGAGCCGAGCGTCGATTACTTCATGACCATCAGCGATGGCCAAGCTGTCGCCGCCATGCGCCGTCTGGCTGCTGGCAGCGCTCGCGACATTCCGCTGGTGGCTGGTGAGTCCGGCGTCGCCGGCCTGGCCGGGCTTGCCCACCTGGTAACGGATGCTGGCGCAGCTGCCGACCTGGGTATCGACGGCAACGCCCGCATCCTCTTCATCAGTACCGAAGGCGCCACCGCCCCCGGCGTATATGCCGACCTGCTGGGCGAGACAGCCAGCTCGGTACTGGCCCGCCAGCAAGCCTGGCGCGTTGAAGTTTGATTCGGGGGCCGCATTGCGGCCCTTTCGCGACGCAAGGCCGCTCCCACAAAGATGGCAGCGTCCTAGAGGGCAATGCAGAACCTGTGGGAGCGGCCTTGTGTCGCGATAGGGCTGCGCAGCAGCCCCAAAGTACAGAACCGCATTCGGTCCTAGTGCCCGCCCTTCATCCGCCGTGCCACCAGGTAGATCCCCAGCCCGACCAGCGCCGTCGCCGCGCCGATGTACCCGGTGCTGGTCCAGCCCATGCCTGCGGTAATCGCCATGCCGCCCAGCCACGGCCCCAGCGCATTGGCCAGGTTGAAAGCCGCATGGTTGGACGCCGCCGCCAGGCTTGGCGCTTCATGGGCAATGTCCATCAGGCGGATCTGCAACGGCGCCGCCAGGGCAATCATGGTGCCGACCAGGCCAATGCCCAGCAGCAGGCTCCACAGCGCCTGGGCGGCAAAGCTGAAGAACAGCAGCACGGCAATCGACCACACCAGCACCAGCCCGACGGCGCGGAACTGCAGGCGGTCGAACAGCTTGCCTCCGGCGATGTTGCCGACAATGCCACCGACGCCGAACGCCGCCAGGCCGAACGGAATCCACTGCGGCGACACCTGGGTCACCTGCAACATGGTCGGCGCCAGGTAGCTGAATACACAGAACATGCCGGCAAAGCCGATCGAGGCGATGCCCAGCGCCATCCACACCTGCGGCAGGGTGAAGGCTTGCAGTTCCTTGCGCGGGTCGCTGCGCACTTCATCGTGGCGCTGGGGCACGAAGCGCCAGACCAGGGCGATGGTGCACAGGGCGATCGCGCCGACCAGCACGAACGCCGAGCGCCAGCCGAAGTACTGGCCCAGCAAGGTGGCAACCGGGTTGCCGAGCAACATGGCCAGGGTCAGGCCCATCATCACCCGGGCCACGGCCCCCGCCCGCTGGTCCTTGGCCACCATGCTCGACGCCACCACCGCCGCGATGCCGAAGTAGGCGCCATGGGGCAGGCCGCTGATGAAGCGGAAGGCGACCAGGCCACCGAACGAGGGGGCGAAGGCGGTAGCCAGGTTGCCAAGGGCATACAGCGCCATCAACAACAGCAGCATGTGCTTGCGCAACAGCCGGGCACCGATGATCGCCAGTGTCGGGGCGCCGACCATCACCCCCAGCGCATAGGCGCTGATGGCATGGCCCACCTGGGGCTCGCTCAATTGCAGGTTGCTGGCGATATCGGGCATCAGGCCCATGATGGCGAACTCGCCGGTGCCAATGGCAAAGCTGCCCAGCGCCATGGCGGCTTCCATCTTCGCGACGGTAGTTTTGCTAGGGAGAGGGGGTAATTCCTGAACTGACATCTGGATCCTTGTTGAAACATGCTGAAACGTTCAAGGCGGGATCATAGTCAATCCGTGACGGTGACGTCGAGGAAGCTGGCCGGCTTCCTGGACCTGCGGCATGAACAGCACCTGTGGGAGCGGGCATGCCCGCGAAGAATCCAGCGCGGAGGATGGCACCGGCTGCGCCGGTGTTCGCGGGCACGCCCGCTCCCACAAGGCTCTGCACAAGCCTGGGAGGGGGATTACAACGTCAGCTTCTTGCTGAACTTGGTCTCCATGACAATGTGCGACGCCGTATGGGTCACACCCTTGATCATGTTTATACGGGTCAGTTCGGCATTCAGTTCGCCCAAGGTATGGGTGGTCAGGTGGATGATGAAATCCATTTCGCCCGATACCGCGTACACCGCCTGCACCGACTCCATCTTGCGCAAGGTGGTCATCACATCGGTGTAGCTCTTGTTGCTGCAGGAGGTCATGGTGAAGCAGTTGATCACCTGCTGCAGTTTGTCCTGGTCGATGCGCACGCTGTAGCCGGTGATCACGCCGGCATTCTCCAGGCGGTTGATGCGCTCCTGCACCGCCGAGCGCGACACACCCAGCTTGCGTGCCAGCGAGGCGGTGGGCTCACGGGCGTTGGCCTGCAGCAGCGCCAGCAGTTGGCGGTCCTTTTCGGTAAGTTTGAACAGCGCGCCGGGGGGGAGGGGGTCCATGACGATTCCTGGTTGTCGTTCTAGTTGTTGTACTGCGAGCGCGCTTCCTGGAACCGGTCCATAAGTTTCAGCCCGGCATACACCGCTTGTGCCGCAGCAGGCCCAAACGGTCCGCCGTTCCATTCCAGGCCATAGGCATCGAACAGGCGATAACGGTCGGTTTCGCCGCACACCGCCTCGGCGACTACCCTGGCGCCCACGGGTGCGGTGTTCATACCATGGCCCCCAAATGAAGTACAGGCCCACAACCCCGGGCCCAGAGGGCCGATGTGCGGCATCTTGTGGCGGGCGTAGCCCATCAGCCCGGACCAGGCCTTGGCGATTTTCAAACCCTGCAGCTGCGGATAAACGTTGAGGATGTCACGGGTCAGCAACTGCCCGAGGCGTTGTTCGTCCTGCAGATTGCGGGTGGTGATATGGCCACCCCACAGCAGGCGATCACCTTCGACGATGCGGTAGTAATCCGAGGCGCGGCGGTTGTCGCCGACGGCATCCGTGGTACGTACCACGTCATTCAGGCGTTCACCCAGGTGTTCGGTGAGTACCACGTAGGTGGCGATCGGCAGGAAAGCTCGGCGCAGCCGGCCGAACTCGGCGCCGCCGTAACCGCCGCAGCAGTACACCACATCGGCACAGGTGACCGCGCCGTGGGCAGTGGTTACGCGGTGGCGCCCGGCCACGCGTGCTACCCGCAGCATGGGCGATTGCTCGTGGACACAGCCGCCGGCAAGCTCGACCAGCTCGGCCAGGCCCAGGCAGTAGTTCAGCGGGTGGAAATGAAAACCATGGCTGTCGCGCAGCCCCTGGTAGTAGCGGTCGGTGTTCAGGCGGCTGCGTAGCGTCGGGGTATCCAGGTATTCCATCTCGAAACCGAAGTCACGGGCCATGCGGTCGCGGGTGCGCTGCAGGTTGTCGGCGTCGTCGTAGCGCACCACGCTGAGTTTGCCGGTGGTCGCGGCACAGCCTGGCAGCTGGTGGCGGGCGATGGTGTCGCGGACGATATCGACGCCCTCCAGTGACAGCCGGAACAATGCCGCTGCTGTCGGCTTGCCGCAGCGCCGCTCGATGGCCGACAGCCCTTCGGACCAGCCCTGCAGCACGAAGCCGCCATTGCGCCCTGAGGCCCCCCAGGCCACTCGCGCGGCTTCCAGCAATACCACCGAGCGCCCGCGCGACAGCAGTTCCAAGGCTACGCTCAGGCCCGCCAGGCCGCCGCCGATGACGCATACATCGGCCCGGGTTTCGCCGGCCAAAGCCGGGCGCTGTGAGGCCGGGCGCATGGTTCCGGTGTAGTAGTTGTTGCTGTAGCTGGACATCGGCTGGGTCATCCTTTTACTGAGCGTTGCATGTTCTACGGGCACGCGGGGGCCGCACGCCCTTCAGCTGAGGGGCGCTGGCCTGTGGGTGATGGGGTTATTGCACTTGCGTGAGGTCGGCGCCGTACCACTTCTCGGACAGCTGCTTCAGCGTACCGTCGGCCTTCATGCTTTCGACGGCCTTGGCCAGTTCGGCATTGAAGGCGTCGTCGCCCTTGTCGGTGGCGATGGCCAGCGGTTCGTAGTAGGCGGGCTTGCCCTGCACCGGGGCAATCGGGTAACCGGCCTTGATCGCGCCCATGATGGTCGGCAGCGGCGACAGTGCGGCATCCAGGCGGGTGCCGTTGCCCATGCGCAGGTCATCCAGCGGGCCCATGCTGTCGCCGTAGGTCTGCACATCACCAGGCTCCACGGTGTAGCTGAATGCAGGTACGTCCGCCGCGTCGATCTTCAGCCGGCGGTTGATGTAGTCCTCGGAGGTAGTGCCGGCCTCGACGCCGATGGTCTTGCCATTGAGGTCGGCAGCGCTGGCGCCGGCGGCATCCTTGTGCACTGCGAACATGTAGGGGGTGTAGTAGTAGATGGCCGGGAAGTCGAGTACGCGGCCACGCTCGGTGGTAGGCGTCATCGAACCGACCGACAGGTCCCAGCGGCTCGCCCAGCGCCCGGCAGTGATGATGCCGTACTCCGGGGTGACAAACGCTACCGTGGTGCCCATGCGCTTGCCGATTTCGTTGGCAACATCGATGTCGAAGCCCTTGAGGGTGTTGTCCTCGCCGAGGAACGACTGCGGTGGCCAGTTGGCGGCTGTGGCCACTTTCATGACCTTGCTCTGGTGGATGCGATCCAGGGTGGCGCCCGCCCAGGCGGCGCCGGTCATCAGGGCCAGGCTGCCGGCGACGGCAGTGAGGGCAAACAAGCGTGCAAGTGGGTTCATTCGGTAAGTCTCCGGGTATGCAATTGTTGTTGTGGTGTTGGCACAGCGGTAGACACAGGCCTCAGTGGCTGAGAATCTGCGAAAGGAACTCCCTGGCGCGGGCATGGCGCGGGTTGTCGAAGAAGTCGTTGGGCCGGGCCTGCTCGATGACCTGGCCTTGGTCCATGAAGATGATGCGGTCGGCGACCCGGCGGGCGAAGCCCATTTCGTGGGTGACACAGAGCATGGTGATGCCATCCTGGGCCAGCTCGCCCATCACATCGAGCACTTCCTTGACCATTTCCGGGTCCAGTGCCGAAGTGGGTTCGTCGAACAGCATGATCCGCGGCTTCATGCACAGCGCGCGGGCAATGGCTACCCGCTGTTGCTGGCCGCCGGAAAGCTGGCCGGGGAACTTGTCGGCTTGGCTGGCGATGCGCACCCGCTCCAGGTACTCCAGGGCCAGGGCGCGGGCCTGGGCCTCGTTGAGCCTGCTGACCAGGCGCGGACCGAGCATCAGGTTTTCCAGCACGGTCAGGTGCGGGAACAGGTTGAACTGCTGGAACACCATGCCGACCTGGCGACGAATGGCGGCCACGCTTGCGGCATCACGGTCAAGCGGGTTGCCGGCAATCAGCACCTGGCCTTTCTGGAAGTCCTCCAGCAGGTTCAGGCAGCGAATCAGTGTGGACTTGCCTGAGCCTGACGGACCGCAGACCACCACGATCTCGCCGCTGGCGATTTCCAGGTCGATACCCTTGAGTACATGAAAGTCGCCGTACCATTTCTGCAGACCGCGGATCGATACGGCGGCCTGGGCGGCAGCTGGGGTGACTACTTGGTTCATCGTGATGCTCCTCGATCAGCGGTGGGCGCGGTCGAAACGTTTTTCCAGGCGCGACTGCACGGCTTCGAGCAGGATCGACAGCACCCAGTACAGGACGGCGGCGGTAATCAGCATTTCCAGGTGGCGGAACTCTGCGCGGCCCTGTGTGCGAGCCAGGAACATCAACTCCCACACGCCGATCACCGACACCAGCGAGCTGTCCTTGAGCATGGAAATGAACTGGTTGCCGGTGGGCGGGATGATCAGTCGCATCGACTGCGGCAGGATCACCCGGGTCATTGCCTGGAAGGGGGTCAGGCCAATTGCTCGCGAGGCTTCCCACTGCCCGCGCGGGATGCTGCTGATGCCGGCGCGGAAGATTTCCGTCATGTAGGCGCCATAGCACAGCGACAGGGCCAGGATGCCCGCCGGCACTGCACCGACCACGTAGCCGAGTTGGGGGATGCCGAGATAGATCAGGTAGATCTGGATCAGCAGCGGTACACCGCGGAAGAACGAGGTATAGAAACTGGCGATGGCGATGGCGAAGCCGTTGGACGACAAGCGTGCAGTCGCACCCATCAGGGCCAGGACGAAAGCGATGGCGATCGAGATCGTGGACACGTAGACGGTGGTAAACACCCCTTGGGTGATCATGAAGCCGACCTTGCTGGCGATGAAACTGTAAGACAGGTCGAAAGTGTCGAAGAACAGCAGGAAAAGCAGCAACAGTTCGAACCAGACGGTGATTACCTGGGCCCGTAGCGCAAAGCGGCCGAGGATGAACAGATTCAGCACCAGGGTGACGGCCAAGGTGCCGGCCACGGCGATGTTGCGCATTAGCGGTGCCTGCAGGTCGAGCACGATCGGGCCCATCAGCCGGGCCAGGCTACCGTCGCCCACACCGTAGAAAAGGGCGAGTGCAAAGATCACGGCGGTGGTCAGGGCCATGAACGCAGGGTTGTCGGTCGCACGCGGTTTGACGATATGGTCTCTGTACATGGGGTCGTGCCTCACGGAGCTGGGCTCGTTTGTTGTTGTGAGGCCATTGTAGGGAGGCGAAGCGCAGGCAAGAACCTGACGGATTGCAACGATTGACAGGTTTGTAATGGCATTTGACGGGTGCATTGCCTGACATTTGCTGCCTGGCCCCGTCAAATCGTTTGCCACCGGATGCGCCGGTATTCGCGGCTAAAGCCGCTCCCACAGGGATCAGTGCAGGCTTGCGGTATGCACAACTCCTGTGGAAGCGGCTTTAGCCGCGAAGAGGCCGGAACAGGCTGGTATCAACGTTCCAGGTAATGGGTTTGCGCGGCAAAATCGATGAAGCGCTTGCTGGCCAGCGACAGGTATTCCCCCGACCGCCAGCACAAGCGGAAGCTCATCTGCTGCGCTGGCTGGAACGGTACGCCGACGATGCCCGGCGTGCGTTGTTGCACCGAGCGCAGCAGGGTCGCCACGCCCATGTTGTCCAGCGCGGCCTGTACCACCAGCGATACGAAGTTGCTCTGCAGCGCTACCTGGTACGTGATGCCATGTTCGGCGAAGAACGCATCCAGCAGGTGGCGCTGCACGAAGGTGCGGTCGAATACCACCATGTCGGTATTGCGCAGGTCCTCGGCCGTGAGGAAGGCCTTGCCGGCATAGGGATGGTCAGGGTGCATGCACGCCAGCATCTCGTCGCTGCCCAGCAGGATCGATTCCTTGTCGGGCGGCACGCGCCTGGACTCCAGCAGCGCCAGGTCGATTTCCCGTTGTTCCAGGCGATGGCCAATGTCCTCGGCACTGCCTTCGAACACGGTCATGGCAATGCCCGGGTACAGCTGGCGGAAGGCGTTCATCAAGCCGGGCACATAGTGCAGGCCGAACATCGGCGGGATACCCAGGCGCACTTCGCCGCGCTTCAGGTCGGCCATGTCGCGCAGTTCTTGCCGGGCCACATCCATTTCGCGCAGGGCCGATTCGATACGTGGCAGGAAGCGTTCGCCCTCGGCTGTCAGGATGACTTTGCGCGTGGTGCGGTTGAACAGGGTGACGCCCAGTTCTTCTTCCAGGCGGGTAACAGCCATGCTCAGTGCCGGCTGGGCAATATGCAGGTGCTGCGCGGCTTTGGTGAAGCTGCCTTGGCGCACGATCTCGACGCAGCAGCGCAATGCCTTTAGGTTCATTGAGGGGGTTTACCGTTCATAACAAACTGTGATGCCAAGCATCATAACAATATATTTATTATTATTAACCAGAGGGCCTACGATGCGCGCCACTGAGACATCCTGCAACATCTCAGTCACGCAGCTTAATAAATCTGCAATCCCACAAAGATTTTGAGGTAGTACCCCAAATGGCCAAGGCCGCCGATGTCGTTGTGCAATGCCTGGAAAACGAAGGTGTCGAGTATGTATTCGGCATTCCTGGTGAGGAAAACCTCGACCTGCTCGAATC
>NZ_JAWJYQ010000084.1:0-595 GCF_032971465.1 Pseudomonas sp. LSJ-87
CATTCCTGGTGAGGAAAACCTCGACCTGCTCGAATCCCTGCGCAAGTCGAAGATCAAGCTGGTACTTACCCGTCACGAGCAGTCCGCAGGTTTCATGGCTGCCACCTATGGTCGCCTGACTGGCAAGACCGGCGTCAGCCTGTCGACCCTCGGCCCTGGCGCCACCAACCTGGTCACCGCCAGCGCCTACGCCTACCTGGGTGGCATGCCGATGATGATGATCACCGGCCAGAAGCCGATCAAGAAGTCCAAGCAGGGCCGTTTCCAGATCATCGACGTGTGCGGCATGATGGACCCCATCACCAAGTACACCCACCAGTTCGCCTCCGCCGACAACATCCCTTCGCGCATGCGCGAAGCCTTCCGCCTGGCTGAAGAAGAAAAGCCGGGTGCCGTGCACCTGGAGCTGCCGGAAGACATCGCCGCCGAGCAGACCGACGCACTGCCGATCCCGCCAAGCCTGCACCGCCGTCCGCTGGCCGAGCACGTGGCGATCGACGCTGCCGTGCAAAAGCTGCTGAACGCCCGCAACCCGATCCTGGTGATCGGCGCCGGCGCCAACCGCAAGATGACCGCCAAGGTCCTCAAGCAGCTG
>NZ_JAWJYQ010000085.1:0-5166 GCF_032971465.1 Pseudomonas sp. LSJ-87
TGGATTGGTGTCCAACTTCTTGGGGGCAGTCCAAAAAGACCGCGTCGTCCTGGGCTAGGGCGCCGGTTCTTCCAGTTGGGCGCGCAGCTGGCTCATTGCCTGCAAGTTGCTCTTGCGCACGGCATCGACAAACCCCGGGTATGGCATATCGGTGATCGCCACCAACCCGAGGTGGCCGTTCTCGCCATCGAGCAGGCGGCCGCTGGCCGGCTGGTCGAGGTACTGGAACCAGTGCGCGCCAACGATCATCGGCTGCGCCAGGGCCGCCTTGAGGAAGTTGCCGTAGGCCGGGCCACGGTCTTCTTCCCGCGCCACTTCCAGCGGCCCCGGCCAGAACGGCCCGCGATCGCGCGAGCCGAACTGGAACTCGGACACCAACACCGGCTTGTCCAGCTCGGCCAGGCGGGCGAAGTCGTAGCCATCCTGCGGCTTGAGGGTATAGAAGTTGAAGCTGAGCACATCGCAGAACTCCGCGCAGGCCTTGACCGCCTCCGGCGTGCTGACGGCATAGCGGCCCCCCAGCAGCAGGTGATTGGGCGCATGCCACTTCAACGAGTCGGCAATGGTCCTGAAGTAGGTTTCGGCGAACACCTGCTGGAAGTGCTGGTAGTCACGCTCGATTTCCGGGTGCTCCGGGTCGGGCAACGGTGCCTCGAAGCCCGGGTCCTCCATCAGTTCCCAGGCGGTCAGCTCGATGCCCCAGGCCTTGGACAGCCCTTCCTGGTTGCGGTACTTGTCACGCAACTGCTTGAGGAAGGCGCGCTTGGCCGGTACATCGGTGGTCAGGCGCAAGGTACCGTAGGCCAGGCCGTAACGCGCCTTCGGGTCGCTACCGGGGGCGGCCCAGGCCAGTTCGTTGTCGGCGAAATAGCCGATCAGCCAGGGGTCGTCACGGTGATCGCGGGCGGCAATGGCCACGGCGCGCTCGGTGGCCATGGCAAAACGCGGGTCGAACGGGTCGGGCATGCGGCCCCACCAGTCCATGCCGGTGCTGATGCTGGCGTAATCCCCCACGATCGATAGCGGCAAGGTGTACGGCATGCGCCTGGCTTGGCCCAGGGCCGGCTCGCTCCAGTTGCCGACCGTGTTGAAACCCCAGGCCTGCAGGCGGTCGAGCGCATGCGCCTGCCAGCGGGCGGTATCCAGCGCCAATGGTGGGCAGTTGGCCGGCTGCCCTTCTACCGCGGGCGGGCAGGGTTTGCCATAGGTGCGCTGCAGGTTGGCGGCGTAGAAATCGAACCAGCGCCCCTGTTTGAAGTTGCGCCCTTGCGACGAGGGGTTGCCGTCGTCGTTGTTGCCGTCGCCATAGAATGCGGCCAGTGCATCACCCTCGCCCGGCAACGCCTTGAACATCCCTTCACGCCCGGCGACGTAGGTACGCCCGCCATCCGCGGCCACGGCATTCACCCCCAGGGAATAGAACGGATGCCCCTCGGGCGTTACCAGGTACCAGCGGCCGTCACGCTTTTCGGTGCGGAAGAAGCCTTTGGCCTCGAACGCCGGCCCGGCCAGCAGGCCACCGTATGCATCCAGCTGCTGCTTGCCACGCTCTGCCAGCCAGCCTTTGAGCTGTTGCTGCTCACGTGCATCGGCCGCCTTGAGCTGCTCGTCATTGGCAACCTTTTCAGGCCAATGGCCGCGGGTGGACTGGCCATAGGCATCGATCAGCTCATGGTAGGCCGCCTTGTAGGCCTGGTCGTCATCCTGGATGCCGACCCGCTCGATCAGCAGGTTCTGCGCCACCTTGGGGTTGGGGATACTCAGGCTGACCGACGCCACCTGCTTGAGGTCGACCGCGCCGGCACTGCTGGTCAGCAGCAGGCGCTGGCCGCCATGGTTCCAGGGCATGGGCGGGCCGGCGCGCATGCCCTGGCTCAGCGGCGAGCTGGCCGTCAGCGGTACCATCACGGTTTGCGCAGGACCGGCCGGAAGGTCGATGCGGCTGGTCAACGTGCGGCCATCACTGCCCTGCACCATGACGTCCACGGTCAGCGCCCAATCCATCGCGCTTTGCAGGCGCAAGGTCAGGAACTGACCGCCGGACCAGTCCCACACACCGCTTTGCGGGCTCAGGCGCAGGGTCGGCCGCTGGGCCGGGTTGAACACCACGCGCCGCAACACTTCGCCTTCGGCCGTCTGCTCCGCGTTGTACTGCGGCATGCCGGCATCCTCGGTCGCCACGTTGACCACCGAAGCCGGGCGCACGAAGCTGAACAGCGTCTGCTGCCCAGCCAGCAAGGGCGAGCTGAACAACAGGGCGAAAACGGCGGGCAGGGTACGGCGGACCATAAGGCTGGGGCTCTCCTTCAGGGCCCTCATGGCCCACGACTGAGTAATGGACAACGCGCCGGAGCAAGTGTGCTCCGGCGGTCAGGAAATCTCCCGCCGGAACGGCGGCAGCGCATTGAGAATAGCCTTGCCATAGCGCTGGGTGACCAGGCGCCGGTCAAGCAAGGTGATGACACCGCGGTCCTGTTCGGTTCGCAGCAGGCGGCCGCAGGCCTGGATCAGGCGCAGCGAGGCGTCGGGCACGGCAATTTCCATGAACGGGTTGCCACCGCGAGCTTCGATCCACTCGGCCAACGCCGCTTCGACCGGGTCGTCGGGCACGGCAAAGGGAATCTTGGCGATCACCACGTGCTCGCAGTAGGCACCCGGCAGGTCGACACCCTCGGCAAAGCTGGCCAGGCCGAACAGCACGCTGTGCTGGCCATCGTCGACCCGCGCCTTGTGCTTGTTCAGGGTTTCCTGCTTGGACAGGTTGCCCTGGATCAGCACCAGCTTGCGCCAGTCACGGTCCAGGCCATCGAACACGTCCTGCATCTGCTTGCGCGAGGAGAACAGCACCAGCGCGCCGCGGGCATCTTCGACGATGCTCGGCAGTTCGCGGATGATCGCTGCGGTATGCGCCGCCGCATCCCTCGGGTCGGCCTTGAGGTCGGGGACCCGCAGCAGGCCGGCATCTCCATGCACGAACGGGCTGGGCACCACGCAGGTGACCGCGTCACGCGGCAACCCCGAGCGCATGCGGAAGCGGTCGAACTTGCCCAGCGCAGTCAGCGTCGCCGAGGTCACCAGCGCGCCATGGGCCACGCTCCACAGGCTGCGGCGAAGCATTTCGGCGGCCAGGATGGGGCTGGCGTTGACTTCGATATCGAACAGCGCACCGCTCTCGGCCAGGGTCAGCCAGCGGGCCATGGGCGGGCTGTCTTCCGGGTCTTCGGCGGTAAAGGCCGTCCACAGCTCCCAGTTGCCCTGGGCACGGGTGACCAGGCTACCGAACAGCGGGTACCACTCCTCGGCCTGGTGGCTGGCGATGCCGATGTTGACCTCACCGTCCATGCCCTCCTTGAGCAGGTCGGCCAGGCGGGTAAACAGGTCGTTGAGGCGGGCAAAGCCCTTTTTCAGCTCGATGCCCACTTCGCGAATCTGCTCCGGCACCACGCCGCCTTCGAAGCGGTAGCGCGGGCGCTCACGGCCTTCGTTGTCCTCGCTGGGGCGGAAGTCGGCAACCTGCTCGCACAGGGTGAACATGAACTGCTGCTGGGTGCGCACTTCCCGCGCAAGCTCCGGCACCTGTTCGATGTACTTGCCCAGGTCACCGGGCAGCGGGTGCTGGGCCAGCAGCTTGGTCAGGTTCTTGGCGGTCTGCTCCAGCCAGTCGGCAGTGGAGCGCAGGCGTGAATAGTGGGCGAAATGGCCGATGGCCTTGTCCGGCAGGTGGTGGCCTTCGTCGAACACGTACATGGTGTCGCGCGGGTCGGGCAATACCGCGCCGCCGCCCAGGGCCAGGTCGGCCAGCACCATGTCGTGGTTGGTGACGATCACGTCGACCTTGCCCATGCCTTCGCGGGCCTTGTAGAACACGCACTGCTGGAAGTTCGGGCAATGACGGCCGGTGCACTGGCTGTGGTCGGTGGTCAGGCGCGCCCAGTCCTGGTCTTCTAGGGCTTCGGGCCAGCTGTCGCGGTCACCGTCCCAGCGGTTGCCGGCAAGCTTCTCGATCATGCTGTTGAACAGCTTCTGGCTGCGCTCGTCGACTTCGATGTGGAAGCCTTCTTCCTCGAACAGCTGGGCGGTGGCCGATTGGGCGTGGCCCTCCTGCAGCAGGATGTCGAGCTTGGACAGGCACAGATAGCGGCCACGGCCCTTGGCCAGGGCGAAGCTGAAGTTCAGCCCGCTGCTGCGCATGAGGTCGGGCAGGTCCTTGAAGACGATCTGCTCCTGCAGCGCCACGGTGGCGGTGGCGATCACCAGGCGCTTGCCGGCGGCCTTGGCGGCCGGAATGGCAGCCAGGCTGTAGGCCACCGTCTTGCCGGTACCGGTGCCCGCCTCCACTGCCACCACGGCAGGCTCGCCGGCACGGCGGCCTTCTTCGTCGCAGGCGATGTCGCCGAGCACCTTGGCCACTTCGGCGATCATCAGGCGCTGGCCATAGCGCGGCTTGAGGCTCTTGGCTTCGAGAAAACGCGTATAGGCGCCCTGGATGGTGGCTTTGAGTTCGTTGCTGATCATGGTCTGCAGGCGCCCGGAGGGCTGGATATATTTTCAGTGTTTCGCATGGGGCGGCTATCATACCCCGCTATTGCCCTTTATGCCGCATGGAGATCCGGATGCTTGCCTTTGCCCTGCCCTACACACTGCATGTCCTGGCCGCCCTGGTGTGGGTCGGCGGCATGTTCTTCGCCTGGCTGGTGCTGCGCCCGGCAACGGTTGCAGCCCTTGAGGGGCCTGCCCGGCTGCGCTTGTGGGTGGAAGTTTTCCGACGCTTCTTCGGTTGGGTCTGGCTGGCCGTGGCGATTTTGGCGATAAGTGGTATCGGCATGTTGCACATGCGCTTCAGCGGCTTCGAGACTGCACCGAAGTATGTGCAGGTGATGATCGGTGGAGGCATCGCCATGTTTGCCCTGTTCATGCGCATCCAGGCGTTGCTGCTGCCGGAGCTGAGGGCGGCGGTGCAGGCCGAGGACTGGCCGGCAGGTGCGGCAGTGCTGGGGCGGATTCGGCGGATGGTGGGAATCAATCTGCTGCTGGGCCTGGCGGTGGTAGCCGTGGCCAGTTCGCGGCTGATGTTCTGATATTGCCTGCACCGGCCCTATCGCCGGCAAGCCAGCTCCCACAGGTACTGCACATGGCTTGCCGGCGATAGGGCCAGTACAGGTTTTC
>NZ_JAWJYQ010000086.1:0-8054 GCF_032971465.1 Pseudomonas sp. LSJ-87
CCGGCGATAGGGCCAGTACAGGTTTTCACAAGCGCTGCAGAATCAGCTCACCTGCAGCCCCGGCCAACCCAGGCTGGCCCGGCTGCCCCGGCCGGCCATTGGCGCCGGCGTCTGTGCGGTACACCAGGCAACCCTTGCTAGCCCCGCCCTTGCCGGCCTTGCCTGCAGCCCCGGCCTTGCCCGGTGCCCCGCCGTCCAGGCGCACCACGATGCGTTCCTGGGGGAAGCCCTGCGGCACGCTCAGACGGATGCGCCCACCCGGCGCACCATCGTGCCCATTGCCGCCGTCATCGCCATTGGCACCGCGGCTGGCCTGGCCCCAGGTGCAGCCACCGGCCTGGCCGTTGGCGCCATCGAGCCCCACGTACCCCGGCGCACCGGCACCGCCACGGGCATCGATGGCCAGGCGCTCGGCATCCACTTCAGCCAGTTTCAGGTCCAGGCTGCGGCCCGACCGGGCTCCCCGCTGGTAAGTACCCGCCGCTCCCGGCGCACTGAATTCGCTACCCTCACCCAGCCGCGCGCTGCGCGCCTCGATCAGCAACGGGCTATCGGACGGTGCAATGGCGATACGCGCATCGCGCCCCAACTCCAGCTGGTCGACCTTCAACTCAGCGAGCGTGGCAGGCAGCAGCAGGGTTGCGGCATCGGCGACACGCAACTGTGCCAGGTGCACGCTTGCCGACTTGTCGGGCAAGCGCAGCATGGAATTGGCGGCGACCTCCAGGCTTTCGGCCTGGGCCAGGGGAACGGCCAACATGGCCAGCAACATCAGATTACGCATTTCGCGGCGCCTCCTGCACACGGGGGATGGACATGACATGGAAGATACCCGTCAACAGGATCTGCAGACGATCGAACCAGCGGTGGCTGCGCCCGCGCAGGCTGCCATTGAAGAACAGCACTTCGAGCAGGTGCAGGCCCAGCAAGGTGATGCCGGCGGCGTTGATCAGCAGGTTGAACGGCAAGGGTTGTGGCATCAACTGATTGAACAACACCACACCCCAGAAAGCGACTGTCAGGACCTTGCCCAAGCCCAGGATGAATTTCATATCCCGCCCCCATGGATTGTTGTTATGTCGAGACGGCCCGTTCGAGCGGGCCGTGCGACCAACATTAACTGCAATGTCAGGACAGGCGCCAGCACCACTCAGTTGAGGTGCAGCTCCACCCGTCGGTTGCGGGCGCGGCCCTCCTCGCTTTCGTTGTCGGTGAGCGGTTCACTCTCGCCGCGCCCCTGGCTGGTGACCTTGCCCGCCTCCAGCCCCTGGCTGATCAGGTAAACGGCCACGCTGCTGGCGCGGCGTTCGGAAAGTGCCTGGTTGTAGCTGTCGGAGCCTACGTTGTCGGTATGCCCGATCACGCTTACTTTCGCCACCGTCGGTGAATCGAGCTTCGCCACCAGGCCTTGCAGGCGCTGCTGGGCCGCCGGGGTCAGCTCGGCGGAATCGAAGGCGAACATCACCGCGCCGTTGTCATCCAGGATGATCACCTCTGGCGAGGGTTCAGGTTCAGTGGCAGGCGGCGATGCGGGGTACACCTTCAACGGGCAACCCATGTGGTCGACCGCAGTGTTGGCGGGGGTATCGGGGCAAAGATCGCGGCGGTCGAAAATACCGTCGCCATCTTCGTCGCCATCCTGGGCGTAACAGATCAGGCCCCCGGCAATGGCGCCAAGGGCACCGCCGCCAGCCGCCCAGCTCGAACTTTCGATGGCGCCCAGGCCACCACCGACCAGGCCGCCGAGCAGGCTGCAGATGGGCCAGGTTCTCTGGTTGAGCGGCGCGCCGCCATCGCTGTGGGTGGCGCAGCCCGCGAGCAGGCTGGCAGCCACCAACAGCGGCAGCGCCGCCTTCGACGTCACACTCATGCTGAATGCTCCTGTGTCATTGGCCACGGACGGTTGACCGCCGTGAAGGCGCGCCCGTGCCACTGCTCAAGGCACGGGCGCACGCCGCTCTACCGCTGGATCTTGATCTCGGTACGGCGGTTCATGGCGCGCCCATCGGCCGTGGCGTTGTCTGCCACCGGCTGGGTTTCACCAGCACCGACCACCGACACGAAGCTGCTGCGCGGCACACCGCTCTCGACCAGGTAATCGGTCACAGAGTGGGCTCGGCGCTCGGACAGTTTCTGGTTGTAGCTGTCGGAGCCGACGCTGTCGGTATGGCCGCTGACGCTCAGGCGGGCGGACGGCGCTTCCTGTTTCAGGCGCGTGGCAATGGTGTTGAGGCGCTCCTTGTCGCTGGCGGTCAGGCGCGCAGAGTCGAACTCGAAGTGCACATCGCGGATGACGATGACTTCTTCCTTCTGCACCACCACTTCCTCGACCACCGCGGCCGGCTCTGGCGGGCAGCCGTTGGCATCGACCTGCACACCGCGCGGGGTGCCTGGGCACTTGTCACGGCTGTCCGGCACGCCGTCGCCATCCTCGTCGCCATCGCCATGGGCCCAGCAATAGCCCGCCGCCAGGCCACCGCCCAGCAACGCGCCCCAACCAGCCCAGCTGGAGCTCTCGATGGCGCCCAGGGCAGCGCCGCTTACACCCCCGACGGCGGCACATTTCGGCCAGTCGGTCTTTTGCAAACCTGCACAACCAGTCAACACACTGGTGAGCAGAACCAGGGGTATCGCTGTGCGTACTATGCTCATTTCATTGCTTCTCCTAGGGGGAATCGGCATAAGGCCGATTTCAGGGAGTAAAGACCGAGCATCTGATCCCTGCCACCAATAAGCCACGACACAGTCACATGCCTCTTTGCCCGCACGCTGCGGCCCGCTAGTCTTGGACGACTTCAACGAGGATTGCCAATGACCGACGGTTTTTCCCAGCGCACCCCGCAGCAGGCCCTGGCGGCCCTGCTCGAGCGCTTCACCCCGCAACGCCTGCTGTTGGTGGGCACGCGCTTCCCGGCGCTGGACGCCTTCGCCCAGGCGCACCCACAGGTAACCATCGCCACGGCCGCCCCAGGCCCGTTGCCGGCAGAACTGGCAGCCCAGCGCTTTGACCTGGCGGTACTGGTGGACTGCCTGGAGCACCTGCCCAAACGCACCGGCCTGGAATTGCTCGGCGGCATTCGCAACCTCAATGCCAGCCGGGTCGCGGTGCTGGCCGACCTGGCCGCCTGTGGCTGGCAAGACACCGATTTCTTTGCCCTGGCCCTGTCGGCCAGCGAGAAATTCCGCCGTGACCAGCAGGTATTGAGCCTGTTCACCTATGATCTACATGACTACAAGCAGGTACCGGACTGGCTGAATGCCAAGTTCTGGGCCAACCCGGAAATGTTTGGGAAGTACTGGTGGTGAACCCTATGTACATCAAGGGCTTGAGTACCTATGACCACCTACCAAGCTATGCCCGAGCAGGGCCAAGTGTCACCAGCCTGTCACCAGAAACCGCCTCAACGGCTCTCGGTTTGGCACTATCGACGTAACGGCATCTACTATCTCCGGGTCCGACCCCGGGGATGCTCCGCTCGCAGCCTCACAGTTTCACTTCGCACCTCGGAACGCCCCTCCGCTATGACGCTATCGCAAGACATTCTCAAGGCTCTGGCCGTCTTTCACCTCGACCGCCCGGAAGCCACATGGTCGGATCTCAAGGAGCGCTTGGCAGAAGTCGCCCATGGGCTGCTGATGCAGGCTTACTCGGATAGCGATCTGTCCATCTATGACGAGATTTACTCTGACCTCGCCCAATCGCTCATGGAAGCAGCTGCTACGGCCTCGCTGAGCCTCGACCAACACAGGGCTTTGGATGTAAGCCGGGAAATCGTGAAAGGCGCACAGGCGCGTTTGGGGGGCAACCCACGGTCGCTAATGGACACCATCGAGCGCTTAGAAGAACCGGAAAGCGTTAAACCTGGGTCCTTATCTGTATACGCATCTTCCAGTCGCTCTGATCCCGACCAGTCGCCACTGACCTTCGCGGCGCTCGCTGCGCTTTTCCTCAAGGAGCGCCAAGGCAACGTCAAGAGCAACACGCTTCACGCCATCGAGTCCAATTGTCGAACCCTGATAAAACTGCTGGGTGACCTCGACATTCGCAATCACACTCGGGCGGACATGGTAGCGCTCAAGGAAAAGGTCACGGAGGGCCGGAAGCCATTGACCGTGAACAAGCTACTGACACAGCTCTCGACCGTGATGGACTGGGCGGTGAACAATGGATTCATCGAGCGTTCATTCGACAAGGGCTTGAAGATCGAGCGAGGCGCTGAGAGCGCGCGTAGGCCGTTCTCCCGTGATGAGGTGGCCGCCATCATGGAGCACGCAAACGCCCTTCCTGCGGACGACTGGAAGCGCTGGGGACTATCCCTCGGTGTGCTTACAGGCGCTCGAATTGGCGAGCTGTATCAACTTACCCAAGCTGACGTGAAGGAAGTGGACGGCGGTATCACCATCATCGACATCAACCAGGACGAGCAAGGAAAGACGCTCAAGAATGATTTCTCCGCCCGCATGGTGCCGCTTGTCGATGGTGCCTACGGATTCAACCTCAAGGCATTCCTGGCGTGGGTTGCATCGGAGCCGGGGAGGCTATTCAAGGCGAAACCCCATTACTACAACAGGCCATTGAATGAAGCCGTGCGCAAGCCACTGGGTCTACCGCCGGGCAGCGACCAGTCGTTCCACTCACTCCGTCATTCGCTTTCTGGACTTCTTAAGGCCGCAGCTACCCCCGAGGTCATCGCGCAGTGCATTACTGGGCACAGCTCGGGGAACATTACCTACGACCTCTATGCGGGTTCCCAGCGAGTTGGCGTCGATAAACTACATAATGCTCTGGTAGAGGCATTCTGTATCGGAGGCGCATTGAGACAACGGCCTTTAGAGGAACAGGCCTAATAGCGGTTTCTGCTATCAAGGTGATCCCGTTTCTGCTCGTTAAACCTCAGGTGCCGCTTAGTGGAGATTTCCTCCACCAGGCTCACTTTGGATGATCAATAAAGCCAGAGTAAGCGGACTCCAAAAACCCTCACTATTAGGGGGAGGGGGGATCCCAAAGATCTCTCCCCCGAGACCTCGTCGCTTCCCTTCTCTCTTGTAATCAACTTCGCCCTTCGCTGGGCTCTCTCAATCATCCAGTTCTTCTGATAGCGCCTTTCATGCCACACCGGGTCCCTCGTCTGGGGTCTGGATGCCCGGCTGTGGGTGCGACCTGGAGGGCGCTATCAAAAGGAAAACAGACACCATGACAACCACCGCCACCGATGCAACTGTCTTCGAGAACATCACCAGAACCGAAGTGATTGGCCTCACGACCCTCAATGGCCTGCCTGGGATGACCTCTCTGGAGATCGCAGAGATCACCGGCAAGAACCACAAGCATGTACTCCGAGATATCGCCAAGATGGTTGAGGCGCTGGAATCTCGTGGCCCAGATTTGGACCGCCAGATTGTCAGTACCCAGTACGTGGACTCACGCGGAAAACTTCAGCCGCTGACCATCCTCGACAAGCGACGGACCTTTGTGTTGCTGTCTCGATACTCGTTTGAGCTATCCGACTTGATCGTTGCCAGATGGCTTGAGCTGGAGGACTCTGGGTTCCTTCGGGTTTCTGTTAAAGAGTCCGTGATACATCTGGCGGAGCGCGAGAAGGACAATCGAAACCCTGCACTCCGTCAAATCAATCGAGGCAGACAGCTTTCCCCTCAGCAGAAAGAACGGGCCCGTGCGTCACGCCAGGCCTCTACTTGGCGTGACAAGCTGCGCAAGGCTGGAAACCCTGATTGGGAGTGCTGACCGGATTCAGTGAAAAACTGACAGAAATTTCTTTGAGCCCATCCTACATCCGGTCCGAAGCCATAACCCCCATGCTGGCGGCTGCCCACAGCAGTCCGAATGCTAACGCGAGGGTGTCTCTGACCTCGGTTATGTTTCGCCAAAGCAAGCCATCGAAGACGCAGCTGCAAATGCCAAAGGCGGACGGGTGACTTGTCCGAATGGTGAGCAATAAGCGCCGCCTTAATGGATAGATCATCGATTAGTATTCATAGGGTACACCCTTGCGAACACTGCACCGTGAACACAAGTGCCCATCGCAAGACGTGGTCATTAGGGTTGACATTGATTGTGAACACACTCAGCATTACTACATCTAAACCCTATTGAATACACAAGGCGAGGCTGTAGATGGCGCAGGTAGGTTACAAGCGTGTGAGTTCGGCAGACCAGAACACCGCCCGACAACTGGACGGCGTGGCGCTGGATGAGGTCTTCGAGGACCAGCTAAGCGGTGCAACAACGGAACGTCCAGCGCTTCAAGAGATGCTGCGCTACGTGCGCAAGGGTGACACTATCCATGTTCACAGCATCGACCGACTCGCCCGAAGCCTCAAGGACCTGCTGGAGCTGGTCGAGGACCTCAAGTCCCGTGGCGTACAGCTTCATTTCCACAAGGAAGGGTTGATCTTCACGAGCGAGAAGAACCACACGCAAGACCTGATGCTGAGCATGATGGGCGCAGTGGCCCAGTTCGAGCGCAGTATGATCCGGGAGCGGCAAGCCGAGGGGATCGCCAAGGCGAAGGCCGCAGGGATCTACAAGGGCCGAAAGAAGGCCGTGGATGACGAAGCGATCCGGGCCGCTGTGGCCGGCGGGTTGAGTTTCCGGAAGGCGGCAGAGGAATTGGGTGTGAGCTTGAGCAGCGTGCAGCGTGCGATGAAATCGTAATTTCGTATTACACAGCCGAGGCCAGCGGTTCATCATCCTGATGTGGATTGACCTCCGCTAAGAGTCTCACTCCACGAATTCGCCGTTGCGCTGCTTGGTCGGAGGCACTGAGTAGTCGCGCTGTCGCCGCCTCGAACTCTTTAAGCGCAGCAGAGATATCTTTGTCGATAGCGTGTGCCCACTGTGCGGACGTGTGGCAGAACGAAAACGCTTTCCCCCAGCCCAGGATGACCCTATCCAGATTTTGAAGAGCTCCGGAATACGTTCCCAAAGAATTGGTTATGCCTTGCTCTGCGCCTGCTTTCATCATTCGTATCGAGACCTCAAGATCCGATCGAACACGCTCCCGGAATTTGCTACGGGTCTTCCGTGACGGCTGTACAAGTCCCGGAGTAATGGTGCACCCCAGGAAATCCACGCCCTTTGTAGCGGGGCCACGCGATGCTTTATCGGGAGCCGAAGATGGGCAGTACGCATCCAATGACAATGCGTTCAATTCCTTCCTTGCAGCCTTGAAGGCACTATCCACCGAGTGGCTGTCTTGCCCAAGAAGAAGGAAATCGTCAATGTAGCGGAGGCAAGTGATGCCTTTACTATTCATTTTCAGATCAAACTCGTGGAGGTAGATGTTCGCCACAAGAGGCGAGAGCGGAGAGCCCTGAGCAACTCCTTGCGCACCAATAGGAAAGAGGTCCTCGATTCGCTGTCTTCGGAGTGCGTCAATATTGCCGAGGTCAGTTTGTAGGGCGTGCTCAAATAGCCTGACTGTATCGGCACATCTCACGTGCTCTGCGATCAGTTCAAGCACCCGAGGCTTGTTGATCTTGGTAAAAAAGTCAGGAATATCTGATCGAATATGGTACTTAGCTCCGGCCTGCATCGACTCCTTCGCGGCCTGAATAGCCAATGAGACGCGCTTGTTCGGAATGCCGCCGTAACTGGTAGGCACAGCAAAGACCTTCTGAATGTATTTGACCTTCAGATGCAGCGCATCGAGTAGCGCTCTCTGGACAACGCGATTCGGGATCGGAGCGAGGACGATTGGGCGACTCTTGCCATTTGCTTTCGTCTTGGCCACACCCGTTTGGGGAGCAAAAACGAACTCTTTTCGTGACAGTGCGCGTTGGATTTCGCGAAGAGCGCCGGGAATGCGAGCTTCAAAATCCTTGGCTTCGTTTCGTATCTTCTCCGATGAAGACGTGAACGCACTACTCCTGACTTTTCGCCAGGCTGCATACAGGGTTTCCATCCGGTAGATATGCTTGTAGAGGCTGGTGCTCACGCTCTTTCCTTGTTTGTCGGGTGCCACCAGTGCACTCACACCCAACTGCTACAGAGGACCTTCAACCTGCGGGAGACCTTGAAGCCTGAACGGCGA
>NZ_JAWJYQ010000087.1:0-5495 GCF_032971465.1 Pseudomonas sp. LSJ-87
CAGAAGAGCGACGCGGACGCGAGCTTCCTTGATGTCTACGCGCTGTCGGGCAGCGATTGGTCGCCAATGGGCGTTGTTGCGAATCCGTATGTGAACGCGATCAGAGCGAGTGAGCTGATTGCGGAATGGAGACGGCAAGGGTTAGCTGAAGAGGCAATCAATGAACGGGCACGTCAGGACGGCTTGCTCGGCTCGACCTTGGCGCCGGTGGATGTGCCAGGGATCATAAGCCTTGTCGATAAAGGTGCTACGCGGGATGATGTAGTAAAATTAGCGGCGGTGGTGATACTAGGCAAAGCTACCAGCGGTGCAAAAGGTACTGCAACAGATCCGAAAGTCACCATCAAAGATCACTATGATCATCACTTGAATATGGTGGATGACATAAAGGATCAACTTTCGTCTCAAGGGTTCAGAGTCAGCGAAAAGGAAATATCATTCGGTAGCTCCTGCGGAACTGGTCGTTGTAGGCCAGATATCGTGGCCGAAGCACCTGATGGGACCTTGAGAATTATTGAGGTTAAGACAGGGGGCGCGGACTTGAGTATTCGTCAGTCAGAAATTTTCCCTCAAATAAAAGATGGGGCTTCAATTCCAAGGGGGAAAGTTGCCGAAAGTTTTGGCCTCACGCCAGGCGTACCACTAAAGGATCAAGGTTATCCTAACGGTATCCCTATTGAGATAATGAATTTTCCTGGTGCTAAGTTATGAAGGAAAAAGATGTGGCTTCAGTTTTGACGGAGCTGGGCTGGGTTTGTAGCAAGGATGAAGTCGGGGATTATTTTTGCGTGACAGATGTTGATGGGGTTAAACTTCAAGTAATCCCGTCTGTGAAGAAGCGCTCGGATCATTTTCGGGTGTCACTTATGCCATCGGTTTCGACCAAAGAATTCTCGGAAACTGTTGCGTTTGTGCGGGGAGAGGGGAGCGGATATTCGCCGGTAATAGTCAGTAATGAGCCTCCAGAGAAGTTGCCTGAATTTTCTAGTGATGATGTTCTCAGGATGTCTGAGAAAGCCATGTCTTGGGCACGCTCTCAAAATATTGAGTCCGGCCTGATGGTTTATAGAAGTCTGCCGACTGACAGTAAAGGCGCGATGCCCCTTCGGCACTTGGCTGCATTGGCAATAGCTGGTGACGTTGAACGATTGGACGGTTACAAGAAGAGCTTTGAGATGGGAGACAGGCTTGGTTTTGTACCCTACATTACTGATGGCATGATTGATCGGGCAGTCTTGAAAGCCAAACTTGCAAAATAGATTTTTTCTTGAGCGCTACACACCTTTGACACCGGCCTTGGGCCGGTGTTGTATTTCGCTTTACGTTCAAAACCGTCCCATCCTTCGCTACGCGTTTTGTTTGCTTTGGTGGATATTCGGCGCACTCTAGCGCCAGTATTTTCAGTTGCTTTTGCACCCTGATTGCACTCTTTCTGCATCCTATCTGCACTCAAGTTGCACCCCTTTAGCACCCACCTCTGACGACCTATGGTCTATCTGCTCAATACGCCCTTTTTGAGCATGATTTTTCGCTACTTAATAGGATCAAAATCTCAATACACACGCACCTCTTGCGAGATGAGTATTTTCTTATGTATCAATTAGTTATCCGACTTCTGTCTTCTAGGCTCTGTACGAAATCCCGAGAAACCCAATTGCCGCCCTTCGGAAGCTGAAATTCTGCAGGGTTCCCGGCCATCTACGGAAAGGAATTCTGTGATGGCAAAGCGTTACGAACTCTCGGACGAGGCCTGGGATGTGGTCTCTGATCTCTTCATCGAAACTCATGGTCGGGGGCGACCGCGTCTAAGCGACCGCCTGATGCTCGATGGCGTGCTCTGGGTGCTCTGCTCGGGCGCTGCGTGGCGAGACATGCCGGAGCGCTTCGGCCCATGGTCAACGGTGTATCAACGGTTTCGCGGCTGGCGAAACCAAGGGACGTTCGATCAGATGCTCAAGCGCTTACACCTGAGATTGAACGAGCAAGGCTTGATTGATCTGCAAAGCTGGATGATCGTCTCAACCGCAGTACGTGCAACCCGAGCCCCATCTGGCGCTCGGAAAAAAGGGGGCCTGACGAACCTGCCGATCACGCTCTAGGCCCCAGTCGCGGTGGCCCGACAACTAAGATCCACTTGCTCTGCGACGCCAACGGGACACCGTTGCGCTTCCTCCTCTCTGGCGGTCAAGCCAGTGACATCAGCTACGCACAACCACTGCTGGACGAAGTCAGCATTCCATCGAACCAACGTGGCCGCCCGCGCAAGCGCCGCAAATGGTTGCTCGCCGACAAGGGCTACGCGCCGTTACTGCGACCAGTACCGTATGCAACCCGTCCTCCCGATGCGCTCAATGAAGCGCAAACCCAAGCCTGGCTTACCCAGACTGTTTGATCGGCCCAAATACTGACAGCGCAACATCATTGAGCGCATTTTTGGCTGGCTGAAAGAGAATCGCCGCATCGTCACACGCTTCGACAAGCTCGCGAAAAGCTATGCCGCCATGGTCTCACTGGCTTGTTCCATGCGGTGTTTGCGACATCTCTTTTCGTACGGAGCCTAGTATATTCAACGGACCTGGGGAGAGGTTGAACCTCCTTCCCATGAATGGGAACTTGAATAAAGGTACTTGGAAATCTATGGGAAATACATGGGCGTCCGCATTCAAGGAGGGAAAGCAAGTTAACGTAAAGATTGAGACTATTTATTTTGGCAATACTGTTCGGCCAGAAAGCTTTAACGTGCAGTATTTAATAGGTATTGCTCGTCCAAAAGAAATTTTATTTAAAAACTCACCGGGTGTAAATTGATGCGTAGTGATGATGATATCTATAATGACATTGGGGGCATTCTGTTTGAGATTGCTCCCGATGGAGCCTGTAAAATTATTATGCGTGCACAACTATCCCAGGAGCTAGATAGCTGTGAGTATGAGTATGACTACATTGATGAACAAGGTAACGTTGCCTGGTTTACGGCAGGCGGGCGAGTCAATACAGATATTTTAGATCTTTTAATGGAGTTGCGTCGTTGGTATGTTGAGAATAAACTGACAGGAGGGCTGCCAGCGTGGAGTGGCTGTGAGGTGGGCTTAGACTTGATTAAATTTAAAATTTGCATCGACTTTATTTATCCTTGAGCTTAAGCGGCAAGTTTAGATGTAGAGGCTTAGGCTGAATGTGGTGTGCTTTTGGAAAATCTTAAGGCAAGAGAAGTTGTTGGAGATGGCCTAGAGCACGACCATAGCCCTTCCTTTGCTGCGTTGCGCACAGCAAAGGAAGCAGAGTTGGGCCGTCCCCTTACCGAGCTGGAAACCAAGACTCTCTACCAAAACTCTACTGCTGTGGAGGTACCGCGAGATGTACATATTGCAGGTCCTATCTATGGCGGAAAAAATACACCTGCTCAGATTCAACAAGACGCAGCGGATCTGTAAGGTGCAGTCTGTCGTGACACAGATGCACTACAAACAAATTTGAGCAGTCGAGGTTATGATTCAAAGCTTGTGGATGAAACTGTTCAAAAAATAGTGGAAAGAAATCGCAAGGCAGGATTTATTAAGTAATGAATACTTGGTCGAGTTTTATTTGAACTCTTGGTCAAAATGAAGGTGGTTCAATAGTGCCTGACTTGTGTCGGGAGGTCGGAGAGCCGCCAGCCATTTCAGAGACCCCGGGTGGTTATAATGATCCAGAAGGGAAGAAAATGTTATAAGTTTATTAAGTCCGGCTTGGACCTTGGGTTTCGTTCGGGAAAGTTAAATCACGTTCATTTTTTGTGCAGCGCCACGAAGGGTATTCGACATATAAGAAAGATGTGCTTGGTTGTATAGAGGTGTTTCAGGGTCAGGGCCTCAGCGGATAGTTGTTGGGAAGGGTGATGAGATATACTACTCTGCAGATCATTACAAGACATTTATCCCAATCAATAAATAAAACAAGGAGTGGAAATGCTGCCATTCAAGTACTCCGATCTCACGCCCTCATTCGACGCTGCGGAAGTTTTTTATGTCCGTATTGATCCGAAAATTTCTCTCTCGGAAGAACTGTTAAGCGCGCTATATTACCAGCTATGGCTTCCAGGGTATTTTGGATTCAATTGGGATGCACTCTACGACTGTTTGAGAGATCTTGAATGGATTCCATGCAGCAAGGTGGTTCTTGTGCATGAAGTTATTCCAAGCGTGCCAGTAGATGACCTGAAGGTTTATCTGGAGGTGTTGCGCGACGCGGCTCTTGACTGGGGGCGAGATGAGGCGCGTCAATTGGAGGTTTTCTTCCGGTCGACTGACCGAAGTGCAGTGGAGGCACTTTTAATGAGCTAATTCAAGCGGTGCAAAAGACGTTATGAATGCCGTGGAAGGTGTTCCGGTCGCGTACAGTCGCGTATAAACGTTGCTGATGCTGTAATTTCGCCCAGGACGCCGATTGAACTGCTTTTTTTGTGCTGTCAAGCTGCTGTTTTTCGGCTGCATCCGCAAGCGGAAAGTCGAATAGGCGTGATGGATTAGAATATGACTAGTTTGGACAAATTGTTGTTGAACGCAAGTTCATCTTTGAGTGAGCATGAGCCGGAAATATTAGGGCAATTGCATAGATTGGCAGGTAATTTAGCAGATCAACTTTTTGGAGTGCTGTGTCAGTGTAATGGTTTTTGTGCTCTAGAAAGTGCTTTGCATGTATTTCCCACGCACTCTAGTCAGAACGAAATTGGTATTAGTTATTGGAACGAGAGCGCTCTGTGGCGCAGTGGCTACAAAGACTTGGCCGATGATTGCCTTTTCTTTACAGAAGATGTTTTTGGTGGGCAGTTCTGCATTAAAAATAGCAGGGTCTATACCTTTGACCCAGAAACAGGCTCGTTAGAGTACTTGGCTGATGACATTGAAGGCTGGGTGCAAATGCTCCTAAGCGACTATGAGGTACTTACGGGTTATCCGTTAGCGCATCAATGGCAAAAGAAGAATGGTCAGCTCCCTGCCGGGAAACGTTTGTTACCTAAGGTGCCGTTCGTACTAGGTGGTGAGTTTGTGTTGGACAATTTGTACCTGGCTGATGCTGTAGAGGGAATGAGATTTAGAGCTAATATGGCTAGTCAAATTAAAGAGCTGCCGGACGGAGCCCGGATTAGATTAAATTTTGACAGCTAGCTCTTTAAAGCGGGCAACAGATTTATATAGAATCATACTCGGTCTGACACCGGCCTCGCGCCGGTGTTGTTTTTATCTGTTTGCTGCAAAATCTCCCTCACTTCGCTGCTCGCTTTAGGGATTCTCAGACCAAGTCAGCACAGACCAATCGACCTGTGCCGAAATAGCCCTCCAGTTAGCTTCCCCCCAACAAGCCTTCCATGAGTCAAATGAGCTTCTCCGATTTTGAGTACGCCGGTAAGCGCAAGCAAACCCGCTGTAGCATTTCCCGGATGAGATGGAGCAAGGCTGCCGGCATTGGCAGCATTGATGATGGCACGAGCGGTATAAAGCCTGTGGTGGAAATGG
>NZ_JAWJYQ010000089.1:0-3075 GCF_032971465.1 Pseudomonas sp. LSJ-87
TTCTTTAAAAATTCGGATATGTGATAGATATAGACTGATGACCAGTTTCACTGCTGGAAATCAGGCTAAGGTAAAATTTGTGAGTTCTGCTCGAAAGAGCAACATGCGAATTTTCGGCGAATGTCGTCTTCACAGTATAACCAGATTGCTTGGGGTTATATGGTCAAGTGAAGAAGCGCATACGGTGGATGCCTTGGCAGTCAGAGGCGATGAAAGACGTGGTAGCCTGCGATAAGCTTTGGGGAGTCGGCAAACAGACTGTGATCCAGAGATCTCTGAATGGGGGAACCCACTCAGCACAAGCTGAGTATCTTGTACTGAATACATAGGTGCAAGAGGCGAACCAGGGGAACTGAAACATCTAAGTACCCTGAGGAAAAGAAATCAACCGAGATTCCCTTAGTAGTGGCGAGCGAACGGGGACCAGCCCTTAAGTTGATTTGAGATTAGTGGAACGCTCTGGAAAGTGCGGCCATAGTGGGTGATAGCCCCGTACACGAAAATCTCTTGTCAATGAAATCGAGTAGGACGGAGCACGAGAAACTTTGTCTGAATATGGGGGGACCATCCTCCAAGGCTAAATACTACTGACTGACCGATAGTGAACCAGTACCGTGAGGGAAAGGCGAAAAGAACCCCGGAGAGGGGAGTGAAATAGAACCTGAAACCGTATGCGTACAAGCAGTGGGAGCCTACTTTGTTAGGTGACTGCGTACCTTTTGTATAATGGGTCAGCGACTTATATTCAGTGGCGAGCTTAACCGAATAGGGGAGGCGTAGCGAAAGCGAGTCTTAATAGGGCGTTTAGTCGCTGGGTATAGACCCGAAACCGGGCGATCTATCCATGGGCAGGTTGAAGGTTAGGTAACACTGACTGGAGGACCGAACCGACTACCGTTGAAAAGTTAGCGGATGACCTGTGGATCGGAGTGAAAGGCTAATCAAGCTCGGAGATAGCTGGTTCTCCTCGAAAGCTATTTAGGTAGCGCCTCATGTATCACTCCAGGGGGTAGAGCACTGTTTCGGCTAGGGGGTCATCCCGACTTACCAAACCGATGCAAACTCCGAATACCTGGAAGTGCCGAGCATGGGAGACACACGGCGGGTGCTAACGTCCGTCGTGAAAAGGGAAACAACCCAGACCGTCAGCTAAGGTCCCAAAGTCATGGTTAAGTGGGAAACGATGTGGGAAGGCTTAGACAGCTAGGAGGTTGGCTTAGAAGCAGCCACCCTTTAAAGAAAGCGTAATAGCTCACTAGTCGAGTCGGCCTGCGCGGAAGATGTAACGGGGCTCAAACCATGCACCGAAGCTACGGGTGTCATCTTTGATGACGCGGTAGAGGAGCGTTCTGTAAGCCTGTGAAGGTGAGTTGAGAAGCTTGCTGGAGGTATCAGAAGTGCGAATGCTGACATGAGTAACGACAATGCGAGTGAAAAACTCGCACGCCGAAAGACCAAGGTTTCCTGCGCAACGTTAATCGACGCAGGGTTAGTCGGTCCCTAAGGCGAGGCTGAAAAGCGTAGTCGATGGAAAACAGGTTAATATTCCTGTACTTCCAGTTATTGCGATGGAGGGACGGAGAAGGTTAGGCCAGCCTGGCGTTGGTTGTCCAGGTTTAAGGTGGTAGGCTGAAATCTTAGGCAAATCCGGGATTTCAAGGCCGAGAGCTGATGACGAGTTGCCTTTAGGCGACGAAGTGGTTGATACCATGCTTCCAAGAAAAGCTCCTAAGCTTCAGATAACTGGGAACCGTACCCCAAACCGACACAGGTGGTTAGGTAGAGAATACCAAGGCGCTTGAGAGAACTCGGGTGAAGGAACTAGGCAAAATGGCACCGTAACTTCGGGAGAAGGTGCGCCGGCGAGGGTGAAGGACTTGCTCCGTAAGCCCATGCCGGTCGAAGATACCAGGCCGCTGCGACTGTTTATTAAAAACACAGCACTCTGCAAACACGAAAGTGGACGTATAGGGTGTGACGCCTGCCCGGTGCCGGAAGGTTAATTGATGGGGTTAGCGCAAGCGAAGCTCTTGATCGAAGCCCCGGTAAACGGCGGCCGTAACTATAACGGTCCTAAGGTAGCGAAATTCCTTGTCGGGTAAGTTCCGACCTGCACGAATGGCGTAACGATGGCGGCGCTGTCTCCACCCGAGACTCAGTGAAATTGAAATCGCTGTGAAGATGCAGTGTATCCGCGGCTAGACGGAAAGACCCCGTGAACCTTTACTATAGCTTTGCACTGGACTTTGAATTTGCTTGTGTAGGATAGGTGGGAGGCTTTGAAGTGGGGACGCCAGTTCTCATGGAGCCATCCTTGAAATACCACCCTGGCAACTTTGAGGTTCTAACTCAGGTCCGTTATCCGGATCGAGGACAGTGTATGGTGGGTAGTTTGACTGGGGCGGTCTCCTCCCAAAGAGTAACGGAGGAGTACGAAGGTGCGCTCAGACCGGTCGGAAATCGGTCGTAGAGTATAAAGGCAAAAGCGCGCTTGACTGCGAGACAAACACGTCGAGCAGGTACGAAAGTAGGTCTTAGTGATCCGGTGGTTCTGTATGGAAGGGCCATCGCTCAACGGATAAAAGGTACTCCGGGGATAACAGGCTGATACCGCCCAAGAGTTCATATCGACGGCGGTGTTTGGCACCTCGATGTCGGCTCATCACATCCTGGGGCTGAAGCCGGTCCCAAGGGTATGGCTGTTCGCCATTTAAAGTGGTACGCGAGCTGGGTTTAGAACGTCGTGAGACAGTTCGGTCCCTATCTGCCGTGGACGTTTGAGATTTGAGAGGGGCTGCTCCTAGTACGAGAGGACCGGAGTGGACGAACCTCTGGTGTTCCGGTTGTCACGCCAGTGGCATTGCCGGGTAGCTATGTTCGGAAGAGATAACCGCTGAAAGCATCTAAGCGGGAAACTTGCCTCAAGATGAGATCTCACTGGGATCTTGAATCCCCTGAAGGGCCGTCGAAGACTACGACGTTGATAGGTTGGGTGTGTAAGCGCTGTGAGGCGTTGAGCTAACCAATACTAATTGCCCGTGAGGCTTGACCATATAACACCCAAGCAATTTGCGC
>NZ_JAWJYQ010000090.1:0-3470 GCF_032971465.1 Pseudomonas sp. LSJ-87
GAGCTGCGTCAGCCTCAAGCGCGTGGTGTGCAGTGGTGAGGCGTTGCCGGCCGAACTGGCCCGCCAGACCCTGCAACGCCTGCCGGCGGCGGGCCTGTACAACCTGTACGGCCCGACCGAAGCGGCGATCGATGTGACCCACTGGACCTGCCAGCCGGACGAAAGCATCAGCGTGCCGATCGGCCGGCCGATCGACAACCTCAAGACCCACATCCTCGAAGGCAGCCTGCAACCGTCGGTGCGCGGCAGTGCTGGCGAGCTGTACCTCGGTGGTGTCGGCCTGGCCCGTGGTTACCACCAGCGCCCGGCGCTGACCGCCGAACGCTTCGTGCCGGACCCGTTCAGCGACAACGGCGGGCGCCTGTACCGCACCGGCGACCTGGCGCGCTACCGCGCCGATGGCGTGATCGACTACGCCGGGCGCATCGACCACCAAGTGAAAATCCGCGGCCTGCGCATCGAACTGGGCGAGATCGAGGCGCGTCTATTGGAACTGCCGAGTGTGCAGGAAGCCGTGGTGCTGGCCCAGGACGGGCCAAGCGGCAAGCAGCTGGTGGGCTATGTGGTGCCTGCCGACAGCACGCAAGACGAAGGCGCATTGCGCGACAGCCTGCGCGAGGCGCTGAAGGCCGGTTTGCCGGACTACATGGTGCCGGCGCACCTGCTGCTGCTCGGCAAGCTGCCAGTGACGCCGAACGGCAAGCTGGACCGCAAGGCCCTGCCGCAGCCGGATGCCAGCCAGTCGCAGGGCGAGTACATCGCGCCGCGGAGCGATCTGGAGCAGCAGATCGCGGCGATCTGGGCGGATGTGCTGAAGCTGGAGAGGGTTGGCCTGGGTGACAACTTCTTCGAGATTGGCGGGCACTCCTTGCTGGCCACCTCGGTGATCGTGCGCATCCGGGAGCAAGCGGGGCTAGTGACTGAATTGAAAGAACTCTTCGAGTTCCCGGTGCTGGCTGACTTCAGTCGCCAGCTGGAGACCAGGGCGCCCGTGGATGATTCCACCCAGGACCAGTTGGCCAGATCCCTGGCGCTGCTCGATAGCCTGAGCATGGAAGAGCTCGATGAGCTGATTTCCTGAGGCCCTGATGTGATCCGTGCATGTGGGTAAACCCTTTCCCACAGATATGGAGGCATTCCTTCAGCTGGTGGGGTCCTTGTGGGAGCGGGTTCACCCGCGAAGCAGGCGACGCGGTGGATGGCACCGGCTACGCCGGTGTTCGCGGGCGCGCCCGCTCCCACAGGTACAGCGCATTCCTTCAGCTGGTGGGGCCCCTGTGGGAGCGGGCATGCCCGCGAAGCAGGCGACGCGGTGGATGGCACCGGCTGCGCCGGTGTTCGCGGGCGCGCCCGCTCCCACAGGTACAGCGCATTCCTTCAGCTGGTGGGGGCCCTGTGGGAGCGGGCATGCCCGCGAAGCAGGCGACGCGGTGGGTGGCACCGGCTACGCCGGTGTTCGCGGGCGCGCCCGCTCCCACAGGTATGGCGCATTCCTTCAGCTGGTGGGGGGCCTGTGGGAGCGGGCATGCCCGCGAAGCAGGCGACGCGGTGGATGGCACCGGCTGTGCCGGTGTTCGCGGGCGCGCCCGCTCCCACAGGTATGGCGTTTTCCTTCAGCTGGTGGGGCCCTTGTGGGAGCGGGTTCACCCGCGAAGCAGGTGACGCGGTGGATGGCACCGGCTGCGCCGGTGTTCGCGGGCGCGCCCGCTCCCACGGGTACGGCGCAGGTTTCCGAGTCCCACAGAGGCCCTGCTAATGAGTTATGTGCAGTGCCATGGGAAGTGGGTTCGGTGCAGGTATCAGGCTGACGCTGTACATGCACCGGGCGCTGCCTCCCCCGAATTTCCATCTAAATCCATGCCACCACTCAACCGTCTAACTACGGAGGAAATTGATGAGCTGATTTCTTAGGAGATTCCCTGTGCAAGAGCTGCTCGATACGGTCGTATCGTTGTCCACCCAAAAACGTAAGGCGTTGGCAGCCTTGCTCAAGAAACAAGGCGTGAACCTGTACGGTGTCACGCCGATCTTCCCGAGGGATCCTGCAGAGCCGGTGCTGCTTTCCTACGCTCAGCAGCGCCTGTGGATACTGTCGCAATTGGGCGAGGTGGGCGGCGCGTACAACCTCTCGTCTGTCTTGCGTTTCAAAGGCCACCTGAATACCCAAGCCCTGCAGCGCAGTTTCGAAGCCCTGATCGAACGCCACGAAACGCTGCGTACCACCTTCCACCTGGAAGGGGAGCAGGCGGTTCAGGTGATCCACCCACGTGTCCCTTTCGAACTGGCCGTTGAAGTGCTGGCGCAGGCCGATGACAGCCACCTGCGTCAGCGTGTCGAGGCCGAAGCCCACCTGCCTTTCGACCTGCAGCAGGGCCCGCTGCTGCGTGTGTGCCTGTTGCGCCTGGCAGCAGACGAACATGTGCTGGTGCTGACCCTGCACCACATCGTCTCCGACGGCTGGTCGATGCCGGTAATGGTCAACGAGCTGGTGCAGCTCTACCACGGCCACAGCCAGGGCCAACCCGTGGCGTTGCCGACACTGCCGGTGCAGTACGCCGATTACGCCACCTGGCAGCGCAACTGGATGGAGGCCGGCGAGCAGGAAAGGCAACTGGCCTACTGGACCGCGCAACTGGGAGAAGAGCAGCCCGTGCTGGAGCTGCCCACCGACCGCCCGCGGCCCGCCGTGAGCAGCCATCAGGGCGCACGGGTAAAGGTCGCTCTGGACCAGCAACTGGCCGGGGCGCTCAAGCAGCTGGCCCAGCAGCAGGGCGTGACGCCGTTCATGCTGCTGCTGGCCAGCTTCCAGGCGCTGCTGCACCGCTATAGCGGCCAGCCAGACATCCGTGTCGGTGTACCGGTTGCCAACCGCAACCGGGTCGAGACCGAACGCCTGATCGGCTTTTTCGTCAACACCCAGGTGCTACGGGCCGAGTTCGACCTGCAGATGATCTTCATTGACCTGCTGCAGCAGGTGAAGCAACGCGCACTGGGTGCCCAGGCCCATCAGGACCTGCCGTTCGAGCAGTTGGTCGAGGCCTTGCAGGTCGAGCGCAACCTGGGCCACAGCCCGCTGTTCCAGGTGATGTACAACCACCAGACCCAGGCCAAGGGCGAGCGCCGTAGCCTGCAAGGGCTGCAGATGGAAGAGCTGGTCTGGGACAGCCACACCGCCAAGTTCGAGCTGACCCTGGATACCTTCGAGCACGAGCAGGGCATTGGCGCGGCACTGACCTACGCCACCGACCTGTTCGACGCGGCGACCATCGAGGGCATGGCCCGGCATTGGCTGAACCTGCTGCAGGGGATCGTATGCGAGCCTGGGCAGCGGGTTGCCGACCTGCCGCTGCTGGACGTGCCTGAGCGGCACATCATCGTGCGCGACTGGAACGCCACCGAAGCGGACTTTCCGGCAGGGCAAAGCATCCATCAGCTGGTCGAAGCCCAGGTGTTCGCCACCCCGGATGCCC
>NZ_JAWJYQ010000091.1:0-2895 GCF_032971465.1 Pseudomonas sp. LSJ-87
GCCGACGTTAACGTGGGGAAGGGAACGATCAAACTTTTCCTTAGCCATCGATACAATCCTCCGCAGAAGAAATAGTCTTGCGCTGATAAAACAAAGGCAGATATTTTCATATCTGCCTTGTTTATATGGAGCTCTTGAGCGGATTTGAACCGCTGACCTCACCCTTACCAAGGGTGTGCTCTACCAACTGAGCTACAAGAGCGAAACACTTTGTGCAAAATCCAGCAAACTTGGAGCGGGTAGCGGGAATCGAACCCGCATCATCAGCTTGGAAGGCTGAGGTTCTACCACTAAACTATACCCGCGGAGCTTGCGGCTCTCGCTAAAACTGGTGGAGGGAGAAGGATTCGAACCTTCGAAGCTCTCGCAACGGATTTACAGTCCGTCCCCTTTGACCGCTCGGGAATCCCTCCAGATGTGGCCGGCATTCTATTTGTCTGCCGCCCTAGTGTCAAGCGTTTTTTCAAATTTTTTCAATCAAATCTGAAACTTAGCTGCTTTGACACCGCTTCCAGTTCTGCCACCTGAGTGGTGTTCCCTGTGAAGCGGGCGCCATTCTATCAAGCTATTCGCCAGTTGCAATACCCTGGCAGAAAATAATTTTGTGTTTTAAGTCTTTGAAATCGTTGGAAAGAGTCGCGAGCATGGTTTGGTCCAGCAAACGCTCGCTTTCCGGGGCAACCTTGAGCCAACGACCATCCGCCCCTGGCAGCTGCCCCACCACCGGCAGCGTGGCAATATCCAGGCTCAACAGGCGCTGACGCAGTGCATCGAGCTGGCCCTGCCCCATCACGCCACCGACCACCAGGCACTCATCCCGGCGCTTGGGTGGCGCCGACACCCCCGTTTCGCGCAACAGGCGGATTTCTTGCTGATTCCCCTTGTACAGCGACAGGGGCGCGACTTCCTTGACCTTCAGCGGGGCTTCCTGCTGGTGCCACACGTAATAGAAGACGTTGAGCACCAGTAACAGCAGAAACAACCAACGCATAGGCACCTCAATCCAATGGGCAGGCCATAGCCAGGCCTACGAAAACCAGGTCAGGCACGACACGCGCCTGGGGCACGGCCTCCCTAACCAGCGGCGCATCGCCACCTGTGAGGAACACCGTGAAATCCTCCCCCCACAACGCACGCGCCTGCTCGAGCTGGGTACGCGCAAAACCCTGGAGCATCAACACGCAACCGCGCTCGACCGCCTCGACAGTCGAGCGACCTGGCGCCAGGCTGGCCAATGCACGCTCGGCCGAGGCATCGTCATAACGGATACGCCGGGTGTGAGTACGCAACTGGCTACGCATCAATGGCATACCCGGGCAGATGTAGCCACCCAGGTGCTCACCGTCCGCCGCAACGAAATCCGCTTTGGCAGCGGTGCCCAGGTCAATGACCAGGCAAGCGCCCTTGGCCAGGTGAAATGCTCCGAGCGCCGCCAACCAACGGTCCATGCCCAGGCGCTGGTAGTCGTCATAGCCATTGCGCACACCCGCCATTTCCTGGGCGGGGTGCGCCACGCGCGCTTGCACGGCAAATGCCTGGGCAATCAGCGCGCAAAGCGCATCGGTTTCTTCCTCACTGCGCACACTTACAATGCGGCAGCCGGTCAGACGTACCGAAGCCAGCGCAGCCACTTCGGCCACCAGCGCCTGATCGGAGTCGACGATACCGCCGCTTTCAATCGCTGCATCAGCGACGTGGATTACCCGCCACTTGATGAAGCTGTTACCGCAATCGAGCTCAAGAATCATCACGCAACCTCAAACTGAGCTCACCACCACTGAAGCTCTTTTCCACCCCGTCCACCTCAAGGCGCAAGCCGCCCTGCCCGTCGACGCCAAGAACCACGCCATCAATACGCGTGCTACCGGCAACCAGAGAAACATTGCGCCCCTGCCAGAGGTGCGCCTGCTCCCATTCTTCCTGGAATGCGGCAAACCCGTAGCGACGATGCCGTGCCAATTCGTGCTGCAATTGCTGAGTGAGCAACGCTACCAGCCGGTTACGGTCGACTGCCGCCCCTACTTCGCGGCGCATCGAGGTCCACACCTGGTCGACCTGATCGTTGACCTGCATGTTCACATTGATGCCGATACCCAGCACCACGTGACAGACATCTGCCGGGTCACCCACCAACTCCAGGAGGATACCGGTGATCTTCTGCCCGCGAACGAGGACATCGTTGGGCCATTTGAGCCCCACATCCTTTACCCCAAACGCCTGCAGGGTACGCATTACCGCCAACCCCACCACCAGGCTCAAGCCCTCGAGCTGGCGCATGCCGCCATCCACACGGAGCACCAGGCTGTAATAGAGGTTTTCGGCAAACGGGCTGACCCACTGCCGACCGCGACGACCACGGCCGGCGCTCTGGCGCTCAGCCAGGACCAGGAATGGAGCGTTCTGCCCTTCCCCGGCGAGCCGCAGGCCTTCGGCATTGGTCGAGTCGATGGTTTCGTGGATGAAAACGGGCCACTGCTCGCCTTCGGCAAACTCGGCAATCGCTTGTGCATCGAGCAAAGCCAGTGGCGCCGCCAGCTGATAGCCGCGCCCACGAACCTTGTGAATGGTGAGGTTCAGTTCGCTCTCCAGGTGCTGCAGCTGCTTCCAAACGGCGCTGCGACTTACCCCGAGTGCCGACCCCAGAGCTTCTCCGGAATGGAACCGACCATCCTTGAGGAGATTCAACAACTTCAGCATGCCAGTCTCGACTTGGAATAAGGCAGGCATGATAGCTATGGGCTGTTGGCTTGCATAGGAAAAGGGCTGCCGGCGGCGGCGAACGGCCGCTCCCACAGGGATCGCACAAGCCTGTAAGAATGCCATCAGGCTGACATGATCGGTGTGGGAGCGGGCAAGTCGAAGCGTCGAACCGCCGCGAAACAGGCGACGCGGTGA
>NZ_JAWJYQ010000092.1:0-463 GCF_032971465.1 Pseudomonas sp. LSJ-87
CGAAAAACTCGTTTAACTTCAGACACTTAACTCGCTTCGATCTCTCGTCGCGGGAGGTGAATAATACAGCATTCAGAAACGCTGTCAACCACCTTTTTACCGCCACCGGCTGGCCTTCAGCCTACCAGGAGAAGCGATAGCTTCTACTTAAAGACAAAACCCCTACCTGCATACGCAGATAGGGGTTTTGCGAAATGAATCTTGACGATGACCTACTCTCACATGGGGAAACCCCACACTACCATCGGCGATGCATCGTTTCACTGCTGAGTTCGGGATGGGATCAGGTGGTTCCAATGCTCTATGGTCGTCAAGAAATTCTGTTGCCAGAATGTCCAGATGGACAGCCCAGCGAATTCGGATATGCGATATTTGTGATGTTGCGAACTTTCGGTTCGTTTCGTCTTCACCACCACAATTTGGCTTTCGTGCGCAAATTGCTTGGGTGTTATATGGTCAAGCC
>NZ_JAWJYQ010000093.1:0-3247 GCF_032971465.1 Pseudomonas sp. LSJ-87
CTTGTGTCGCGATGGGCTGCAAAGCAGCCCCACGGTCTTGCCCCGGTCGTCAATCTGTTGCCATCACGGCGTACCGTTACGGCCATGCAGGTGATAGGCCGGGCGCTCGCTCAGCCGCTCGTAATAATCGCGCACGGCCGGCAGGTGCGGGTGCTCGAACGGCGTTTCGAACCAGCGGTTGACCGACAGGCCAATGGGGATGTCGGCCAAGGTGAACTGGCTGCCGGCCACATAGGCACCGGTGCTTGCCAGCTGGCGGTCGAGAATGTGCATGTAGCGCGCCCAGTCCGCGCAGCCGGCGGCCAGGGCCTGTGGGTCCTGGTGGGCGGGCGAGTGCCTGACCAGCGACATGAACGCGTAGCTCCAGGAACGGTTGAGGTCCGAGGCCTGCCAGTCGATCCACTGGTCGATCCTGGCCCGCGCCTGCGCCTCGCCCGGGTAGAACGCGGTGGCGCCATAGCGCGTGGCCAGGTAGCGGATGATGCTGTTGGATTCCCACAGGGTGAAGTCGCCATCCTGGATCACCGGGATCATGGCGTTGGGGTTCAACGCAAGGAACTCGGCGCTGTCCGTGGGCTTGAAACCCGCCCCCCAGTCTTCGCGCTCGAACGCGACCTCGAACTCGGCGCACGCCCACAGGACTTTTCGTACATTGATGGAGGAGGCTCTGCCCAGTATCCGTAGCATGGTGTTCATCCTTGTGGGAGGGAGATTGATCGTCCGTCACTGCCGGTTGCCGGTCAAGAGCCTGAGTGGTGGTGGAGCATCCCCTTTGTAGGTTCCTTGTAGTCCATTTCCGAAAGTAAGCCTTTCCACCCCCAAGGTTATTGTGGCGGGGCAGGCAGCGCCCTAGTCTCGGCACGCTCGTAACCCCGAGGAATGGACATGGACAAAGACACTCCGAAAGAAAGCAGCAACCTCAATGTCGTGCGTGCAGCGGGCCGTTTTGGCAACGGCGGCGCCGAACTGGTGCAGATGAACGCGCAGCTGCCAATGCGTACGGCGCTGATGGAGGCCTCGAGCATCATGGGCTGCATTACCGAACTCACCCGCAAGGCCATCGACCGGCCCGGTGACCGCAAGGCGATGATGCAGGCCACGTATTACCTGGCAGGCATGGCCAAGGCGCTGATCGACGGCCAGTTGCAGCAGTTGCGCCAGGCTCGGGGAGGCGAGCAGGAGCCATAGTCAGGCTTGCCTGGGGACCATGAACTTGGCACCCTTGGCCAGTTTGAATCTCTGTATCACGACAGAAGGAAGTTTGCATTGAGCTGGGACAAGGTGGGGAAACTCCTCGTAGCCGTGCTGCTTGGCCTGATGGTCCTGCTGACCGCCTATGGGTTGCTCAGGGGCAACCCGCGCCTGGAGGCATCGCTGATCTATGCCTACCTCACCTATCCCAGCCAGTTCAGCGAACGCATCACCAAAGCCAGCGAGCAGCTCAAGTACGAGCAGTTGCAGGGGCGTATCAATGCCATCAGCGAGGGCGGGCTGAGCCACGATCAGGTCGAGCGGCTGATCGAAATGGCCCAGGCGCCGTATGCCCAGCTGTTCGCCAAGCCCTTCGAGGCCGGGCTGGTCGACCACCGTACCGGTCTGCTCATCGAGCTGCGCAACAGCGGTGATGCGCAGGTACGCCAGGTGAAAATCCGCCTGCCGGCGAAAGGCCTGGTGCAGGTGCGCGATGCAGCTGGCAATGACACCATCCTGGAAACCTCCACCATGCAAGCGGACATCCCCGTCATCGAGCCGGGTGGCGCATGCAAGGTATGGGTGTATTTCGATGCGGACTACTCGCAGATCCGCCAAGGCGGGGTCAGCATCAGTCACGCCGATGGCAAGGCTGACATACAGGTTTACCGCGAGGTCATCGGTTTCCCGGCCTGGGTGGCCCGTTACAGCCGCGAGCTGATGGTGCTGCTGGGCGTATTGGCGGCCAGCGTGCTGGGCCTGGGGTATGCCTGCCTGTCGCGTCGCCGCGTGGCGTGAGCTTGCCGGGCGTGTCTTCAGGGCAAAGGACATTTGCCACAAACTCAACAATCGCCCGTTGACAACCCTCTATAGTGCTCGGCATTACAAGACCCATGCCGAGCCTGCCCGATGATCCCCTCCCTGGACTCCATTTTTTCCCGCCTGCGCCTGCGTCAGTTACGCCTGCTCATCGAACTGGACCGCTGCGGCTCCCTGCACAAGGCGGCGGAGGCCATGGCGATTTCCCAGCCTGGTGCAACCAAGGCCTTGCGCGAGGTGGAGGAGGTGCTGGGTGTGCCGTTGTTCCAGCGCCTGCCCAGCGGCCTGGTGGCCAATGACGTAGGCCGTTGCGTGGTGCGATATGCGCGGTTGATTCACAGTGACCTGGGGCATTTGCGCGAGGAGGTGCTGGGCATCGTCCAGGGCCAGGGTGGGCGGCTGGCGGTGGGTAGCATCATGGGTGCCATGCCGACCCTGGTCGGTGCCCTCGGGCGGTTGCGCCGCAAGCAGCCGCAACTGGCGGTGGAGATCGCCGAGAACACCAGTGCCAACCTGCTGGCCCAGCTTGATGAAGGGCGCCTGGACCTGGCCATCTGCCGGCCAGGGCTGGGCCGCAATGCGGCGGACTACGCCTTTGTCGAACTGGCCCAGGAGCCGCTGGCGGTGGTCGCGCACCCGCAGCACCCGCTGGCCGGGGCGGCGGCGCTGGAAGTTGGCGACCTGAGCCAGTACCGCTGGATTGTCTACCCGGCGAACATGCCCATGCGCCAGGCGCTGGAGCGTGAGTTGAGCGAGGCGGGGGTGGAGGTGCCACGCTACCCGCTGGAAACCTTCTCCACCTTTGCCACCTTCATGCTGCTGGAAGACGACCCGACGCTGGTGGCGGTGATCCCCAGCGCGGTGGCGGCCTTTGCCGAGCAGCGCGGGTTGCTGGTGTCGTTGGCAGTGAAGCTGCGGGCGCTGAGCGAGCCGTTCGGGATCGTGCACCGGGTGGCAGCGCCGCTGTCGCCGGCGGCGCGGTTGCTGGTGGAGGAGCTTACGGCCGGTTGAGCCCTGTTGCGACCCCCTGTGGGAGCGGGCAAGCCCGCGAAGCAGGCGACACGGTGGATGGCACCGGCTACGCCGGTGTTCGCGGCCACGGCCGCTCCCACAGGTAAAGCGTGAACCCGAAGCCCACAGGTATAGCGTGAGCCCGAAAGCCTGCGCCGTACCTGTGGGAGCGGGCAAGCCCGCGAAGCAGGCGACGCGGTGGATGGCACCGGCTACGCCGGTGTTC
>NZ_JAWJYQ010000094.1:0-2333 GCF_032971465.1 Pseudomonas sp. LSJ-87
CACGTAGGCCAGGTTCTGCGGGGCTACTTCGATGTTCGGGTTGGCATCGCTGTAGGCGACCAGAGCTTGTTCATCCAGCTCCAGGCACTCGATGGCGGCTGGAATTGGCAGCACCTCTCGCAGGTGTGCCTGGGTCAGCAATAAAGTGATGCCGCTGTCGGCGAACATGTAGCTGAGGCGGTCCTCCGGGTACTCCGGGTCCAGCGGCACATAGGCACCACCGGCCTTGAGAATGCCCAGCAGGCCGACCACCATGTCCAGGCTGCGCTCCATGGCGATGCCCACCAGCACATCCGGGCCAACGCCGCGCTCGATCAACTTGTGGGCCAGCTGGTTGGCCCGGCGATTCAGTTCGCCGTAGCTCAGGGTCTGCTCGCCGAAGGTGACTGCCGGGGCCTCGGGGGCGGTGGCCACCTGGGCCTCGATCAGCTCATGAATGGTTCGCTCATCCGGGAAGGCGACGGTGTTGCGGTTCCAGTCACGCAGCACCGCCTGCTGCTCGTCCTCGCCCAGCAGCGGCAGCTCACTGATGCGCTGGCCCGGTTGGCGCACGATGGCTTCGAGCAGGTTGAGCCAATGCCGCGCCATGCGCTCGATGGTGCTGGTGTCGAACAGGTCGGTGGCGTACGTCAACGAAGCCCCGATGCCCTTTTCATGCTCGGAGGTGTCCAAAGCCAGGTCGAACTTGGCGGTGTGGTTGTCCCAGGCCAACTCCTCCATCTCCAGCCCCGCTATACGTCGGGGCTCGCCCTTGGCCTGGGTCTGATGGTTGTACAACACCTGGAACAGCGGATTGTGGCTCAGGTTGCGCTCCGGTTGCAGCGCATCGACCAGTTGCTCGAATGGCAGGTCCTGATGGGCCTGGGCGCCCAGGGCACGTTGCCTGACCTGTTGCAGCAGCTCGCTGAACGTCAGTTGCACATCGAACTCGGCACGCAGCACCTGGGTGTTGACGAAGAAGCCGATCAGGCGCTCGGTCTCGACCCGGTTACGGTTGGCAATCGGTACCCCAACGCGGATATCAGCCTGGCCCGAGTAGCGATGCAGCAGGGTCTGGAAGCTGGCCAGCAGCAGCATGAATGGCGTCACGCCCTGCTGCTGGGCAACCCGTTTCAGGTTGGTGGCCAGCTCATCGCCCAGCACGATCGGCAACCGTGCCCCTCTGTGGCTCGGCATGGCCGGGCGCGGATGGTCCAGCGGCAGCTCCAGCACCGGTTGCTCATCGCCCAACTGTTCGGTCCAGTAGGCCAGTTGCCGCGCCTGCTCGCCGGCTTCCATCCAGCTACGCTGCCAAATGGCATAGTCGGCATACTGGATCGGCAGGGCCGGCAGTTGCGTTACCTGGCCCTGGCTGAAACCTTGATAGAACTGCACCAGCTCATTGACCATCACCGGCATCGACCAGCCGTCGGCGACGATATGGTGCAGGGTCAGCACCAGCACGTGCTGGTCCGCCGCCAGGCGCAGCAGCCGGGCCCGCAACAGCGGCCCCTGCTCCAGGTCGAACGGTTGCCCTGCTTCGGTCTCGACCCAAGCCCGCACAGCGGCCTCGTCGGCGTTTGCCTGCTCTTCGATGACCAGCTCGAACGGCACTTGAGCATGAATGACCTGCACCGCCTGCTCACCGTCGCGACGGAACGTGGTACGCAGGGTTTCATGTCGCTCGATCAAGGCCGCGAAGGCCAGTTGCAGAGCTGTGGTATCCAGATTCCCCTTGAATTTCAAGGCAGCCGGGATGTTGTAGGTGGCACTGGCAGGCTCCCATTGCCACAGGAACCACTGCCGTTGCTGGGCGTATGAAAGCGCCGGCAACGGATGCTCGCCGCGCACCTCGGGGATCGGCAACTGGGCCAGGCTCATGCCCTTCGCCGCCAGTTTCTCCAGGAAGAGTTTGCGCTGTGGCAGCGGCAGGCCGATGAAGCGCTGCACCAGGGCCATGTTTCTGTTATCCGTTTGCATTTCAGACTGCCTCAAGCTCGCTCATGAAGTCCTGGAGTTCATCCAGGTCTGCATCGCTATGGGTATTCAAGCCATTGATCATTGCTGCGTAGTCCTGCAGCGTTTGCGCCTGGAACAACAACGCCAGGGGCAGGCTCGTGCCAAGCTCGACCTGTAGCCGCGCCATGACCTGGGTAGCCAGCAAGGAGTGCCCACCCAGTTCGAAGAAGTTGTCGCCCAGGCCTACCCGCTCCAGCTTCAGCACATCGGCCCAGATCGCCGCGATCCGTTGTTCCAGTTCGCTTTGTGGCGCGAGGTACTCGCGCTGCAACTGGCTGGCATCCGGTTGCGGCAATGCACGACGGTCCAGCTTGCCGTTGGCGGTCAACGGCAGT
>NZ_JAWJYQ010000095.1:0-2166 GCF_032971465.1 Pseudomonas sp. LSJ-87
GGCAAGGCCGAGGAAGTGCATGGCCGGTTGTTCAAGGAGGCCAGCATGGGCGTGACCCAGGCGAGCAGCGCGGCACAGCT
The DNA here is from genome assembly GCF_032971465.1 of Pseudomonas sp. LSJ-87. Classification (NCBI taxonomy): domain Bacteria; kingdom Pseudomonadati; phylum Pseudomonadota; class Gammaproteobacteria; order Pseudomonadales; family Pseudomonadaceae; genus Pseudomonas; species Pseudomonas sp. LSJ-87. Next base: position 81 of record NZ_JAWJYQ010000095.1, read on the forward strand.
TGCCTTGGTGGATATCTCGGTGGCGGCAGGGACGTTGGAAACCGATGCGCGCAGGTTGTTGCAGGGGATGAAGATCACGACGCAGCAGGCGGCCCGATTGGTTAGAACCGGTTTTTCCGGGTTGCGCGGGGTCGCTGGCAGCTGGGAAGTCCTGCTGGCGATAGGCGGGTTGTATCTGCAGCAGGACAGCCTGGGCAGGAATCAGGAAAAGGCGGAAACGGAGATTGGGCCGAAGGCGCATGAGGCCAAGTTGGCGTTGCAAGGATCGTACTTGGGAGTGTTGGGAGGGAGTATCGAACTGGTTGGACTGCTATTGAATTCAAGTACTAAACACATTGGCAAGCCGTGGGCTAAAAGCACCTCAGAAGCTGGTGTGTCGCTGATAAAAATCGGTGCGATGATAGGTGCAATAACCGGAGTGATTGACTCAGTGCAAGCATTTTCTGCTGCTAAACGTGCAATGGCATCCGGGGACAATACAGCAGAAACGCATTATTTTCGTGCAGGTTTTTTGTACGCCTTTTCAACTGGAGCGTTTGTCTACGCAGTATTTAAGCCCCTCCTGTTCGGACCTTTAGGCCTGGCTATAATACTGGCACTCGCCGCCTATGCACTTACCCGCTCAGCTGAACAAAGCGAATCTGATTCATTAGAGCGTTGGGCGCGACGTTGCTGCTTTGGCAGAGGCGACGAAAGTCCGGTCGTGTCTTGGGGCACACCCGAATATGCAGATATAGCGTTTGCAGAACTTAATGCCGCCACGCTTGGCGTGCACGCGGCGGTTCATTTCGAATCCAAACGCATAAGCGACCCGACCACTTCCAAAATGGGTGGCTTGATCAGTTTGGAGCTAGAGCACAAACTAAAATTTTACATCATATTACCCAAATACAATGATGAGTATTCAGCCTATCGATGGACCCTATCAGTACATCGCCATGGTGACGGTACTTTCCCCGACTTTATTGGTGGAGAGACTCTCGCTCTTGATGAGCACCAACCTGTTCAAGTTGAGGCTCTTACCAAGACGGCTATATTTCACGACTTTTCTCAGCCAAATCTGCCTGATTATAAAAGTGATATTTTAATGGAAAAGAAGCGACGGTCGCCTGACTCGGATAAGCCGTATCAGTCTTGGCTAGAGTTCACTGGAACGGCGGAGCTTATGGCGACAATTGGGCAGCATACAATAAGAGCCGCGACACTGCTGGTAAGGTATTGGCCAGATAGACGACTACCAGATGCATATGTCGAAACTTGTATTAGGGAAGCTAACGAATGAAAGCCAAGTCCAGAGTTCTTTGCGAGCGGGCTTTGCACTGGAGTCATGATCTGCCGGACGTCAGATCGGATGCAGTCCCGCGATTAAGTTTTGAGGATATAGATCCCTCGCCAAATTATTATGATTCGGTGTACCTAGAACTCCCTCGATCCACTGTCAGTTTGCGTGGCATCGCTGTATTAATAGGAGGACCGATACTAGCTTTTACTGCTGGTGCTTTTATCTACATGCCTGGGAAATTATTTGGTATTAATTGGTCGAGTGACTGGCATGTTGACCTCCTCGCCTCACTAATGCTTCTGGTCGGCATGTGGGCTACTGCGACATATGTAAAGATGGACCTGCTGCTCCCACGGGACGAACCAATCCGCTTCAATCGCGTACGACGCAAAATCTATCTCTATCAATTCAGATTTCACTACATCTATCTGTTCAGTCATAAACACTGGGGCGTCAAACCGGTCGCCTACAACTGGGACGACGTAACCGCCGAAGTCTACCGAGTCTACGCCCCCGGCCACGGCGGCCTGATCGAGAACGTCATGCTGTCGGTACGCAACCCGGAAACCAACGAAGTCATCGACCGCGTGTTCTTCACTCACGACCTCTACCACGGCGAAGCCTACTGGGCCATCGCCCGGCTATTCATGCAGCAAGGCCCCGAAGCCCTGCCAGAGTTCGTGCACCCACCCCGTGACTGGAACGACGACGATGGCCTGAGCCACATGCATTGCCTAGCACCCAAGGTTCATTGGCCGGAGGATATTGACCGCGAATCCCGTACTGCCCCATCTGAATGAGAGG
>NZ_JAWJYQ010000096.1:0-1006 GCF_032971465.1 Pseudomonas sp. LSJ-87
ACCGCAAGGCCTGGATCGCCTTCGCCAACGACCCCTGGCCCCGTGCGGTACTCGACCGCTATCGGCAAGGCATCGCCGACAGTGACCCGGGCACCCTCGCCCGCTTCGTCGAAGTGGACCTGAACACCGCACGCAACGACCCTGCCAGCCTCGGCATCGCCATGACCGACAGCTTCCGCTTCGGCCTGGAACAGGTGCTGGAGTTCTCTACCTTTTCCTCTGCCAGGTTTACCAGCGCTCATGGCTTTTACAGCCGCCTGGGCCGCTGGCATGAAACCCGCACGCATGTGCGCAATGTCATCCAGCAGGAACAACTGCCCAATGGCCTGCTGGCGCTGACGCTGCCCGACCCGGTCGGCATGGTCATGGAGCTCAACGCGCAACGCACTGGCTGGGTGCAAGCCCTGCAGGAATGGCGGGCGCAGCCGCAGCGGCACTTCGAATACTTCACCTCGCAAGCACTACTGGGCATCCGCGAACTGCACGCTGCCATGGCTGCCGTGCAGGGTGCCGAGGACGCGCAGCGGGAAGCCCGGCAGGTCGAACAGTGGAACGACAGCCCGATCGCGGCCAAGGCATATCTGCCGCCGGTGGACATCGACGCGCAGACCGAACGCAACACCGCGCGCAAGCAGCAGGACGCCCGCGAACGGCTGGAAGAGCGTTACGACGAAAGCGCCCGCGCCGCGTTCCAGGCCGATTACGACCGCGAACTGAAAAACTGGCAGTCGATGATCGACCAGGTTGGCGATCTGTATGCGCGGCACTATGCCAAGCGGGCGTTTCAGCAGATCGGCTACTACGACTATGACGCGACCTCCCCCGTTTCGGTGGAGTACTTCATCCAGATGATGGCCGCCTGCCTGGCCGGCGGGCCCACTGAAACCCTGCCGCAGGAGGGTCAGCCGCTCGGGATCACCCAGCATATCTGGCAGCAGCTGCTGGAAGACGACCGCAGCCTGCTTTACCAGGCGCTGCTGGCCAAGAACCAGAAGCTGATGCAGCA
>NZ_JAWJYQ010000097.1:0-566 GCF_032971465.1 Pseudomonas sp. LSJ-87
CTGGAAGACGACCGCAGCCTGCTTTACCAGGCACTGCTGGCCAAGAACCAGAAGCTGATGCAGCAGGTGGCCAGCGCGCTGTCCGGGGACGACTTCGGCAAGGTGTACGACATCATCAAGGGCATCGCCGGTACCGCAGACGGCCAGCTGTTGATGATCAAGCCGATACAGGATGCCGTTGGCCAGTTGCTGGCCGCGACCAACAGCGCAGGGAATGCGCTCAGCCAGCACCTGAGTGAACGGACCAAGACCCTGATCGGCCATGTGCATCGCTCGGCGTTTGCACTCTTCGCCGGGCAGCAGGTAACGCCACTGCGGGTGTCGCTGACAGTGGGCGAATACATGAGCCTGCTCAATGAAGCCCTGGAGGCGCGGACCGATGCGTTTCTGCAGCAGGTAGACAAGCAGTTCCGTGACCCACTGGGCCGCAAGGTGCGGGCCATGGTGCTGAGTGGCGCGATCAATATTGCGGCAGCGGGTAACCGTAGCCAGATGATCGAGGTGATGCTCTGGACGTTGGAAAGCGCTGAAAGTTTGCAGGCGCGGTTGGTGCAGTTGCGCGAGGG
>NZ_JAWJYQ010000098.1:0-210 GCF_032971465.1 Pseudomonas sp. LSJ-87
GTGCGGGCCGGCCCAGATGTACAGGGTGATCAGCGCCCAGAAGTGCACGATCGACAGGCGATAGGAATACACCGGGCGTTCGGCCTGCTTGGGCACGTAGTAGTACATCATCCCCAGGAAGCCCGCGGTCAGGAAGAAGCCCACGGCGTTGTGGCCGTACCACCACTGCACCATGGCATCGGTGGCGCCGGCATACACCGAGTAGGACTT
>NZ_JAWJYQ010000099.1:0-1353 GCF_032971465.1 Pseudomonas sp. LSJ-87
CACCATGGCATCGGTGGCGCCGGCATACACCGAGTAGGACTTGGTCAGGCTGACCGGCAGTTCCAGGTTGTTGACGACGTGCAGCATCGCCACGGTGAGGATGAAGCCGCCGAAGAACCAGTTACCGACGTAGATGTGCTTGGTGTTGCGCTTCATCAGCGTGCCGAAGAACACGATGGCGTAGCTCACCCAGACGATGGTGATCAGGATGTCGATCGGCCATTCCAGTTCGGCGTATTCCTTGGAGCTGGTGTAGCCCAGCGGCAGGCTGATGGCCGCCAGCAGGATCACCAGTTGCCAGCCCCAGAAGGTGAACGCGGCCAGGCCCGGTGCGAACAGGGTGGTCTGGCAGGTGCGTTGCACCGAATAATAGGAGGTGGCGAACAGCGCACAGCCGCCGAAGGCGAAGATCACCGCATTGGTATGCAGGGGGCGCAGGCGGCCGAAGCTGGTCCAGGGGAGGTCGAAGTTGAGGGAAGGCCAGGCGAGCTGGGCGGCGATGAAGACGCCGAGCCCCATCCCGACGATTCCCCACACCACCGTCATGATGGCGAATTGGCGGACCACCTTGTAGTTATAGGCGGTACTGCTGGTTGTGTTCATGTATGGGTTCCCATCCACGGTTATTTGGCAGGCTTTACAGCGAGGCAAGCATGATTAATGGGCAAAGTGCCGGTATTGACGGGGATCAATGGGCGAAGGTCGGAAATGTCCCAGGCTTGCGCTGCGATCCCCCGCACGTTCGGGGCAAGGGCGGCTACAAGGGCTGCCTGATCCTGGCCCATGGCGCAGGTGCGCCGATGGACAGCGGGTTCATGGACGAAATGGCGCAAAGGCTTGCGGCGCTTGGGGTAGCGGTAGTGCGCTTCGAGTTCCCGTACATGGCCGAGCGCAGGGTTGCCGGCGGCAAGCGGCCGCCGAACCCGCAGAAGGTGTTGCTGGAATGCTGGCGCGAGGTTTACCGGCAGGTGCGACCTTTGGTCGCGGGCAAGCTGGCGGTGGGTGGCAAGTCCATGGGCGGGCGCATGGCCAGCCTGCTGGCCGATGAACTGGAAGCGGATGCACTGGTGTGCCTGGGCTATCCGTTCTATGCGGTGGGCAAGCCGGAGAAGCCACGGGTCGAGCACCTGGCCGAATTGAAGACGCCGACGTTGATCGTGCAGGGCGAGCGGGATGCGCTGGGTAACCGCGAGGCGGTGGCAGGGTATGCGTTATCGCCGGCGATCGAGGTGAGCTGGCTGGTGGCGGGGGACCATGACCTGAAGCCGCTGAAGGCCTCGGGGTTCAGCCATGAGCAGCACTTGCAGGCGGCGGCTGAGAAGGTTGCGGCATTCCTGTCGCAATAGTGCTGGA
>NZ_JAWJYQ010000100.1:0-1531 GCF_032971465.1 Pseudomonas sp. LSJ-87
AAGCGACTCTCGGATTTCGGCAGGCATTCGATCAGTTGGCGCCATTGCGCCTCGGAGTAGCGGGCGAGCAATGCGGCAAGAGGCGCCTGACCTCTGGCCGCTGTGTCGATCATTTCGCCCACCGCAGGTACGGTGTGCAACCTGGGGTGAATGCACAGGTGATGGAGAGCGAAGGCCACGATGTCCTCCATCTCGCTCAGGCCCAACCTGCGTGCATCATCGACATGGTTCGAAGCACGCACCGCAGCAAACGGTGGAATCTGACACTGATTGATATGCTGCGAACCCGCCCGCAACATTCTCCAGGTAACCAGCACACGTTCGATCAGCCCCACGTCATCCTGAATTCGCCGCGCAGGGGTCGGCAAAGGGTGTCGCTGCCCGCTCTGCCCTTTCAGGCTTGCCAACCTCCCACCGCTACTCAGGAACAACCAATCACTGATCGGCCACCATGGGCCTTGTTCAAGCCGCTCGAACGTCGCCGCAAGCAACTCCAGACGGACGGGTTCATAGACCGGGTAGCAGCCAAATTCCCGATTGGAATCGGGCAACCGACACAAGGCCGTGAGATGGGACGCGACAGCGGCCGAAGGCGCCTCACTGAACAGCCAGCCACACAGGTAACGCCGTTGCTGAAACAACGCCCTCTGCGCTGCCCGGGCGGTCAGCTCCAGCAGACGGCGACTGGGGACCGTGCCGGGCGAAGCCAGGCAGACCAGTACGGGATGCAGTTGGGGGGCATGGGCCAGGTCGGCCCGGTGCACACGGGTCAATGCCTGCTCACCCAGGGCATTGCGCAGCGCGGCAAGCACGGCGTGGTCGCCATCGTGAGCAGTCGCAAGCGGATCTATCAGCACATGGCAGTACAAGTGCGCCCCATGATGGCTTTCGATGAGCCTGGCCAGGTTATCGGTGCGCATCAGACCTTGGCCTCGCACTTTTTGCTGGCGTCAGGCGCAAGCGAGAGTGGCTGGCTGTTTCCAGCCCCTGACGCAGCCGCGCTGGTTTGCCCCAGCAGGTCGAGTTTCAGCCCGTTGATGGTGATGCCCTGCCCGTCCAGCACAATGCTGCCGCCCGCGGTTCTGAACTCGATGCGCTCACTGGCGCGCAGCTGATAGATCGTCGTATGTTGCTCCATGCCCTGCCCGACGGTGACCTTTTGCGCACCTTTGACGACAAGCTCGGCGTCCTTTCCGACAAAGGCCTGGTGATTGGCCCCTGTTGATTCGCTACGGTCGTTGCCTACTTTCTCGATCAGGTCATGCTTGATATCTACACGGCAGTCTTGCCCAATGAGCTGGGTATGGTCGCCCCCGGTTTCCTGGCGGAAGTCATGGCCGATATTCAAGTGCTCGTCATTACCGACCTGCTCGACACGATTACGCCCCACACGCGTGGTCTCGTCATTGCCGACTACATTGTTCTGGTCCCGCTGGGCATGGATGAACACTTCTTCCTTGCCGAGTTCGTCCTCGAAGCGCAGTTCATTGAAGCCATTGCCCTTGTGGGTCTGGCTCTTGATGGTCATGCG
>NZ_JAWJYQ010000101.1:0-1428 GCF_032971465.1 Pseudomonas sp. LSJ-87
TGGACTGCCCCCAAGAAGTTGGACACCAATCCAACCCTTGGGGGATCTATGGGTAAATACACAGAGCAGTTCAAGCTCACGGCTATCACCGCTTACCTAGAGGGCAGCCGGGGCTTTCGCAAGGTGGCACAACACTTTGGCATCGATTTCAGCCTGCTTCGGCGCTGGGTTGCTGGCTACCAAGCCGATGCCAGCCTCAGCCCTCGCTCGCATGGTCGCCGCTACACCGAGGAATTCAAGCGGCGGGTGCTCAAGTACATGCTTGAGCATCGCCTGTCCCTGCGCCAAACAGCGGCGCACTTTGACCTTGGACAGTCCTCACAGATAGGCATTTGGCTGCGGCAGCACTACAGTGGCAGTCCTGTAGCCACTCTCGCCAAACAAAGAAAATCAGCCGTGCCGAAGAAAATTAAGCCCATCAAGCCGACAGACACCAATGACGCAGAGAAATCTCGTGAGCAGTTGTTGAGCGAGCTCGAGTATCTGCGCATGGAGAATGATGTCCTAAAGGAGTTAAAGGCTCTGCGAGAGGAGAAGGAGCGAACACGGACGAAAAAGCCCTGATCGTCTGCAAATTCAGACATAAATATCCGCTGCCTGACCTCTTGCAGATGGTGGGGTTGGCACGCAGTACCTTTTATTACCAGGTCAAGTGCCAGCAAAAGCCGGACAGGCACGCCTCGCTCAAGGAGTTGGTGCAGCGTGTCTATCACGAGGAGAAAGGGCTGTATGGCTACCGCCGCATTGCCCTTGCCATCAGGAATCAGGGGACCTTGGTCAACAAGAAGGTCATTGAACGGTTGATGGCTGAGCTTGGTTTGCAGTCCGTTGTACGCCCGAAGAAGTATCGATCCTATCGCGGCATTGTCGGCAAGGTGGCCATGAATTTGCTTGAGCGTAATTTCGTCGCGCAACGCCCCAACCAGAAGTGGGTGACCGATGTCACTGAGTTCAAAGTGGCCCAACAAAAGCTCTACCTGTCGCCCGTGATGGACTTGTACAACGGTGAGATCATCGCCTATGAAACAGCTTGCCGGCCTACCTATGGCTTGGTTGGGAACATGCTGGAAAAGGCGCTCGATGGGTTGGGTGAAAAGCCCAAGCTAGTGATCCACTCAGACCAGGGATGGCATTACCAGCAGCCCCAATACCGCCATAAGCTCGCAGCGCGCGGTGTGAAGCAGAGCATGTCTCGCAAGGGCAATTGTCTGGATAATGCAGCGATGGAAAGCTTCTTCGGCACACTGAAGTCAGAGTTCTTCTACCTGAAGCGCTTTGAAAGCGTCGAACAGCTGAAGGCGGGCCTGGAGGAGTACATCCATTACTACAACCATGACCGCATCAGGCTGAAACTCAATGGTCTGAGCCCTGTCAGCTACAGGACTCAGGCCACTGGCTAAAACTGTCCAACTTTTCGGGGGCAGTCCA
>NZ_JAWJYQ010000102.1:0-1302 GCF_032971465.1 Pseudomonas sp. LSJ-87
TGTACGGGTCACCCACATGGGTTACATAAAAGTTCACTCACATAGGTGACACCTTGAGCGTCACATAGCCCTCAATGGCATCACGCACATCGATCCTACCGAGGACGATTGGACCGAAAATAACATCCCAGAGCCCGTCTCCAACTTGCTCCAGCCCAATGGTCTGGTGCTTCAGTACGTAACCTACGTAGATCCTCAAACCTCGGCGGCTGACGATGCCGCAACCGTCAATTGGCAAGCTCTCGATATGGCTGGGATAAATCATTTCAGGCAGCTTTTCAGGGAATGGGCGCGGCGAAGGTTGATAACAGGACGCCGGCGTTCTTTGTTCCAAGGCTTCGTGCAACCGTTCGTAATTGTAATGCTGCCGAAACCGATCAAAGTGCCGTTGTTGAGCCTCCCATGCCATTGCCGGTGGCGATGGGAGCGTGCTCTTGAGTGTCCGATGCATGCGTTCATGCCGGCCATTCTGCTCAGGTCTGCCAGGTGCGATGCGCTCGGGAATGATGCCCAGACGCAGCCACCAGATCGACAGTTGGGAAAGACCTGCGCGTCCCTTGCTGGCGAACGGTACGCCGTTGTCAGTTCGGATACGCTCAGGCAGCCCATTTTCACGGAATACATCAGTGAATACCGCCTGCGTTTCCAGGAAGTTCGTGTTTGCCATGCTGTGACAGGCAAGCAAGAAGCGACTGGCGTGATCCATGATCGTCAACGGATAGCACCAGACGCCGGCCCCTGTGAGGAACTGGCCCTTGTAGTCTGCACTGAACAGCTGATTGGGCGACTCCGCTTTTTCCAGTGGCTTGGGATAGATGGCCACACGCTGACGTAGACGCCGCGGCTTGATCAGTTCGGCCTTCTTGAGGATGTTGTAGATCGCGGTCTTTGAGGGGGGCGCCTGATCAGGAAAGCGCTCCTGCAACGCTGCCTGAATTTTTTTGGGCCCAGGCACCGTTTCCCCCTGACCGCGCAGTTCCACAATGGCCTCGCGGACCGCGACGGGTACAACCCAGTCCTGGGTCAACCGGCGTCGGCTGCGCTCCTCCAAGCCTGCCGGGCCCTCTTTCTCGTATCGCTCGACCCATTTGTAGCCGGTCTTTCGACTGATCTCGTAGGCCTCACACAGGGCGCTGAAGCTAGGCGGCCCCTGCAGGTAGTCCGCGATGAAAAGCATTTTCAGGTCCATAGGTGTTAGCTCTCGCCACGGCATGGTCAGATCCTCGAAAACCGACCTTGCCAGTTAAAGACTGTTACCTATGTGCGTGAACTGATTTGTAACCCATCTGGGTGAGTCATACC
>NZ_JAWJYQ010000103.1:0-1286 GCF_032971465.1 Pseudomonas sp. LSJ-87
ATCCGCGTCAACGGCCTGCAGCGGGTTTCCGCCGGCAGTGTCTTCGGTGCCTTGCCGCTGAACGTCGGCGACCAGGCCGATGACCGCCGACTGGTGGAGTCGACCCGTTCCCTGTTCAAGACCGGCTTCTTCCAGGACATCCAGCTGAACCGCGATGGCAATGTCCTGATCATCAACGTGGTCGAGCGCCCGTCGGTGTCGAGCATCGAGATCGAAGGCAACAAGGCCATCAGCACCGAAGACCTGATGAAGGGCCTGAAGCAATCCGGCCTGGCCGAAGGCGAGATCTTCCAGCGTGCCACCCTCGAAGGTGTGCGTAACGAACTGCAGCGCCAGTACGTGGCCCAGGGCCGCTACTCGGCCGAGGTCGACGCCGAGGTGGTGCCGCAGCCGCGCAACCGTGTGGCGCTGAAGATCAAGATCAACGAAGGCACCGTCGCCGCCATCCAGCACATCAACATCGTTGGCAACAACGTGTTCGACGACGAGACCCTGGCGCAGCTGTTCGAGCTGAAGACCACCAACTGGCTGTCGTTCTTCAAGAACGACGACAAGTACGCCCGCGAAAAGCTCTCCGGTGACCTGGAGCGCCTGCGTTCCTACTACCTGGACCGCGGCTACATCAACATGGACATCGCCTCCACCCAGGTGTCCATCACGCCGGACAAGAAACACGTCTACATCACCGTCAACATCAACGAAGGCGAGAAGTACACCGTCCGCGACGTGAAGCTGTCCGGTGACCTGAAAGTGCCGGAAGACCAGGTCAAGTCGCTGCTGCTGGTGCAGCCAGGCCAGGTGTTCTCGCGCAAGGTGATGACCAGCACTTCCGAGCTGATCACCCGCCGCCTGGGTAACGAAGGCTACACCTTCGCCAACGTCAACGGCGTGCCGCAGCCGAACGATGAAGACCACACCGTCGACATCATGTTCGTGGTCGACCCGGGCAAGCGTGCCTACGTCAACCGCATCAACTACCGCGGCAACACCAAGACCGAAGACGAAGTGCTGCGTCGCGAAATGCGCCAGATGGAAGGCGGCTGGGCATCGACCTACCTGATCGACCAGTCCAAGACCCGTCTGGAACGCCTGGGCTTCTTCAAGGAAGTGAACGTCGAGACCCCGCCGGTGCCGGGCACCGACGACCAGGTCGACGTCAACTACAGCGTCGAGGAGCAGGCTTCCGGCTCGATCACCGCCAGCGTCGGTTTCGCCCAGAGCGCCGGCCTGATCCTCGGTGGCTCGATCAGCCAGAGCAACTTCCTCGGTACCGGTAACAAGGTGTC
>NZ_JAWJYQ010000104.1:0-1190 GCF_032971465.1 Pseudomonas sp. LSJ-87
TGCAGCCCATCGCCGGCAAGCCGGCTCCCACATGGAGCGGGTTGTCGCTGGCCCTGTGGGAGCTGGCTTGCTGGCGATGGGCCGCAAAGCGGCCCCCTTCCACTCACCCCGCGGGCGCTTCGTCGACCACCTTGAAGCGCAGCACGCCGATGACCTGCCCATCTTCGGTCAGTACCCTCACCTGCCACTTGCCCACCGGGTTCGGCGGGAAGTTCTGCTTGTGGGTCCAGGCCCGGTAGCCTTCCTTGCGCCCGCCGTGGATGTCCAAGGCAATGCGGTCGACTTCCTGGCCGTCCTTTTGCCACACATGGTAGATCCGCTCGTTCAGGCCGCGTGGCGCGTTGATCGCGGTGTAGGCGTACAGGCCGCTGCTACGGATGCGGCTGGCAGCAATTTCGTCCAGCGAATCGCCCGGCTGGCGGTTCAGCACTTCGGTGCTGACCGCCACTTCGGTCATCCACAGGGTCGCTGGCGGCACCCAGGAACGCAGCAGCCAGCCCCCGCCGCCGACCGACAGGGTGACCAGCACCAGGGCCACGGCGCGGCGCCAGTTGTTGATCGGGAAGCTGCTGGCCAGGCTGGGGAACGACAGGGCCATGGCTGCAATCAGGGCCAGCTTGAAGCTTTGCGCTGTGGTCAGGTGGAGGATGATCGGCAGCGCGGTCAGCAGGGCGGCGAACAGGGTCAGGGTATGCAGCGCCAGGAACAGCCAGCGCCGCGGTGCCAGCCACTTGTAGTACAGCGGGTCGATGATCGAAATCAGCCCGGCGGCACCGAGCAGGCCGGTGAACACCAGTTGGCCGCTGTTCCAAGTGGTGGTGATGAAGAAGAACGGCAGTACGAAGAACAGTGATTCCTGGTGGATCATCTGCGTCGCGTAGCGCAGCAATGGCTGCGGTATTTCGCGGTTGAAGGTGCGCGCGAACAGGCCGGTGAGGGTGTTTTCCAGCATCAGCCAGAGCCAGCTGACCAGCATGAGCACAGCTACCCAGCTGGCCAGGCCAGCCTGGCGGTCGACCAGGATGAAACTGCCGATGCCGGAGAGGAAACCACCGAGCGCGATGATGCCGGGGTAGCGTTTGAGCAGTTCGATGATGCGCTGGACGATGTGGGGGATTTGGGGCATTGGGGGCTACAACAGAATGGGTGAGGTGACTGTGCTGGCCTCTTCGCGGGCGCGCCCGCTCCCA
>NZ_JAWJYQ010000105.1:0-1187 GCF_032971465.1 Pseudomonas sp. LSJ-87
CTGTGGGAGATTCTATGGTTTTCAGCAAGCCAGTTTCCCGTCTTTGGTGACGTATTCGTCCTGATTTTTCATCAGGGCGAATGCCACCCGCGCGAGCTTTCTTGCCAGGATTACCAAGACTTGGGTTGTTGCTTTACCACTGCTCCGATGCTGTTCGTAAAGCCCTTTCCAGGCTGCCGTTCTGCTGGCCGCCATCGCAGCGTTGTGCAATAAACGACGAATTTCTGAACAACCTCGCTTGGTGAGGCGACGTCGCCCATTCTTCTGTCCGGAATCACTGACTCGTAAATCCATTCCTAGGAATGCAATGTACGAGTCACTGCTTTTGAACTCGCCCCTTGTAAAAGCCATCACCAATGCTGCGGCGGTGAGAAAACCAATGCCCTCTACTGCCTGGCAGCGAGCGACTTGTTCCTGCAGCCCAGCTTCTCGCAGTACTTCTTTAATCTTCTTTTGAATCAACTGATCCAGCCGATCTATCGACTTCACAAAAGTTTCGAAGGCGGCTTTCAAAAGGCTTTCGTTAGCCCAGCTCTGAGTCATTGCAGTACGAGCAGTCACCAAGGCGGCTCTGCGTCGCAAGAGGCTCTGAAGCTTGCCGTAGACAGCGGGAGGCGGGCTCCAAGGGCGAAGGTCCTCGCCCTCATTTTTTAAAAAACGGGACAGCAACCGCGCATCTGAGGGGTCGGTTTTAACCCGTCCCCCAACACTTTTCCGGTAGTTGCTCAATTGAAAACCATCGATGACATAGACCTCGAAGCCTAGGCTGTGGGCCAATTCAACCAGGTCCAAGTGATAGACATTGGTCGCCTCAACAGCGATAGCGGTGTTGAGGGATTGTTGCTTGAGCCACCTTCTGATCTCGAGTTTGGAGTTTTTCAGCCTGATGATCTCGTCGCGATCATCGTGGTGGATAACCAGCTCAGCCTTCGCGACATCCGCACCCACGATCAACTTACCTACCTGCATTGCCATGGGCGGCTCCTCACGTTATGGTTTTTCGGCTTGAAGGGGTTTCACCAAGAGGCGCTGGCTTGCTTCTATCGTCGCTTGCAAACGATGCATTCTTTATCGGCGCTTTGGTGGAAGGGGTGGGGCGATGTCTCCCACGGTCTGTACTGCTGTGAACAGTCAGATTCGGGCATTTAGTCCCACCACCCCTTCAAGTCTAACCATACAAGCGGGCA
>NZ_JAWJYQ010000106.1:0-1153 GCF_032971465.1 Pseudomonas sp. LSJ-87
AACTGTCTTGCTCAATTTCTAAAATCTAGCGCGTCACCTGTGGGAGCGGGCTTGTCCCGCGAACACGGGCGAAGCCCGTGCCATCCAGCGCGGTATTGGCTTGGTGGGCAAGCCCGCTCTCATATGAATTACGTCGGTTTCCTGATCTAGGTCCGCTTAGGCTGTGGCAAGACCAGATCCAGCCAAGGCTCGCCAGTCCTGAGCATGGCATTGAGCCGTACGAGGAATACCCGCATACAGGCTACGATAGCGACCTTGGCAACTTTTCCTCGTTCGCGCAGTGCCTCATAACGAGCCTTGAGTGCTGGGTTGTACTTCATCGCCACAAGGCATGACATGTACAATGATCGCCTGGCCTCAAACCGCCCGCCTGAGATAGAGCGCTTGCCCACGAATTTTCCGCTGTCGTGGTTGAAGGGCGCCACCCCGACCAATGAGGCTATTTCTCTAGACTCGACACGCCCCAGTTCTGGCAGAAGCGTTACCAGCTTGCCCGCCGTAACCAGCCCAATGCCTTTGACCTGGACCAGCTGAGTAACCCGTTCATCTTTCAGGGCTTCCGCTTGCTGGCTGATCGCTTGCTCAACCAGCTTGATCTGCGATTTGAAGTGCTGGAGGTTGGCTTTCAGAAAGTCGGACACCACGCGGGACTGCGCCTGTTTCAGGCGCCTCAGATCGTCATCACGCTGCTGAACCAGCCGATCACGTTGCTGCAGCAATTCCCGCAACAGCGCACGTTCCGGGCTGATCCGCAGGGTGGACTGGTCTGGAATGACCTCAGCGTAGTGGGCCAATACTTCGGCATCGATGGCGTCGGTCTTGGCTTTGACGCCGATGGATTCTGCGAACGCTCGGGCTCGCCTGGGATTGACGCGTATGACTTTGTAGCCGCCATCCTGCAAGAAATGCATGACATCTCGCTCGTAGCCGCCCGTGGCCTCCAGCAAAACGCGCTTGATACTGCGCCCGCCAAGGCTTCGCTGCAGCTCCTCGAAGCCTGCCCGATCATTGCTCACATGGATTTTTATGCCCTGTGGCCGCACCAGCGCATCGAGTGATCGACTGGAAACATCAATACCCAGGAAGGACGCCATCACCAAACCCTCCTAAACTCAACACTGTGAGAGGACTTTGGCTTGGCCCACGCTTGTGA
>NZ_JAWJYQ010000107.1:0-1100 GCF_032971465.1 Pseudomonas sp. LSJ-87
CCGCGAACACGGGCGAAGCCCGTGCCATCCACCACGGTGTTGGCTTCGCGGGCAAGCCCGCTTCCAGGCGGCTCACGCTGCGTTCTGGATTTACGTTGTACTTTCAGGCTGCGGTAGCACTAGATCGAGCCATGATGTACCCGTTCTGAGCATGGCATTTAACCGCACGATGAACGTTCTCATGCAGGCTACGATAGCGACTTTGGGAAGTTTTCCGCGCTCCCGCAGTGACTGATAACGAGCCTTGAGTGCTGGGTTGTATTTCATCGCCACAAGGCATGCCATGTACAGCGATCGCCTGACCGCAAATCGCCCGCCAGAGATAGAGCGCTTGCCCATGAATTTCCCGCTGTCGTGGTTGAAGGGCGCCACCCCAACCAGGGAGGCAATTTCTCTGGATTCAACCCGACCTAGCTCCGGCAGCAGCGCTATTAGTTTGCCCGCTGTCACCATCCCAATGCCTTTCACTTTGATCAGCTGGGCAACCCGTTCGTCGTTCAGCATCGCGATTTGCTGTTCGATCTCACACTCAACCCGTTTGATCTGCGCCTTGAAGTGTTTCAGGTTGGCATTCAGGTAGTTAGCAACTGCAGTCGATTGCACCTGCTTCAGGCGCCGCAGGTCGTCATCTCGCTGTTGAACCATCCGATCACGTTGCTGAAGCAACTCTCGCAGAAGCGCTCGTTCGGGGCTGACTCGCAGAGAGGGTTGATCTGGAATGACTTCGGCATAGTGCGCCAGAACCTCGGCGTCGATGGCGTCAGTCTTGGCCTTGATGCCTAAAGAGTCAGCGAATGACCTGGCTCGCCTGGGATTGACGCGTATGACCTTGTAGCCAGCGTCCTGTAGAAAACGCATGACATCTCGCTCGTAGCCACCCGTCGCCTCTAACAGGACGCGCTTGATACTGAGCTTGCGAAGGCTCTCCAGTAGCGCCTCAAACCCTGTTGGATCATTGCTTAAATGCATTTTGATGCCCTGTGGCCGCACCGCAGCATCAAGGGAGAGACTGGAAACATCGATACCCAAGAAGGAAGCCATCATCAAAACCTCCTAAACTCAACACAGTGAGAGGACTTTGGCTTGGCCCACGCTTGTGA
>NZ_JAWJYQ010000108.1:0-339 GCF_032971465.1 Pseudomonas sp. LSJ-87
GTCGCCTGTTTCGCGGCGGTTCGACGCCTCGACTCGCCCGCTCCCACAACTCCCACTCTGAGCGCGCAATACCCAGGCTGCGACACTATTCCCGTCACATTCACGTGACTTTCCCGCGCCCACCCTACGTCAAGACTTTGGTTCGGGGCATTCCTGGCCCCGGGCTGAGCGATGCCAGCGTACCGTGCTGCGCATTTCCGGACTTCCACCGTCCCATCACTTGAGGTAGCAAGCAAGATGGCCAAGGCCGCCGATGTCGTTGTGCAATGCCTGGAAAACGAAGGTGTCGAGTATGTATTCGGTATTCCCGGTGAAGAAAACCTCGACCTGCTCGAATCC
>NZ_JAWJYQ010000109.1:0-595 GCF_032971465.1 Pseudomonas sp. LSJ-87
TATTCCCGGTGAAGAAAACCTCGACCTGCTCGAATCCTTGCGCAAGTCGAAGATCAAGCTGGTACTGACCCGTCATGAGCAGTCCGCAGGGTTCATGGCCGCCACCTACGGCCGCCTGACCGGCAAGACCGGCGTCAGCCTGTCGACCCTCGGCCCTGGCGCCACCAACCTAGTCACCGCCAGCGCCTATGCCTACCTGGGCGGCATGCCGATGATGATGATCACCGGCCAGAAGCCGATCAAGAAGTCCAAGCAGGGCCGTTTCCAGATCATCGACGTGTGCGGCATGATGGACCCCATCACCAAGTACACCCACCAGTTCGCCTCGGCCGACAACATCCCGGCCCGTATGCGCGAAGCCTTCCGCCTGGCCGAAGAAGAGAAGCCAGGTGCCGTGCACCTGGAACTGCCGGAAGACATCGCTGCCGAGCAGACCGAAAGCCTGCCGATTCCGCCTAGCCTGAGCCGCCGCCCGCTGGCCGAGCACAAGGCCATCGAAGCCGCCGTGGAAAAACTACAGAAAGCTCGCAGCCCGATCCTGGTGATCGGCGCCGGTGCCAATCGCAAGATGACCGCCAAGGTCCTCAAGCAGCTG
>NZ_JAWJYQ010000110.1:0-836 GCF_032971465.1 Pseudomonas sp. LSJ-87
CTGGACGAGGCCGTGATGAGCCGCCCCTGGGGGAACAATTCGTGCTGGAGCCACGAACCGCTGCTCAGCATCTTCCATGACGAAACCCAGGGTGGCGAGAAGATCTTCGTGTTGCTGGAGCGGTTGATGCAGTCGCCCAAGGAGTTCCAGGATGTGCTGGAGTTCCTGTACTTCTGCTTTTGCCTGGGCCTGAAGGGCAAGTACGCCCTGGACCCGAAGTGCGATGAAATCATCAACGCCCTGATTTCGCGGATGCACAAGGTCATTCGTGAACTGCGCGGCCCCACGCCGGAATTCGTGGGCGACCCCTATACCAACGTGGTCCATCGCCCCCACCGCAGGCTGCGCCGGGAATGGCCCTGGTGGAGCCCGTTGGTGATCTCCGCCATCGCCATGGTCTGCGCCTACTGCTACTACAGCTACCGCCTGAGCCTGATCACCGCCGAGGTGCTGGAATCGCTCAACGGCATCTTGCAGCAGTAGCAGGGGGATCCGCATGCCTAGCCAATCCGACTTGCGTTTCACCTTCCAGCCGCTGGCTGGCCAGATTGACTTCGAAGTGGTTTCGTTCGAACTCGACGAAATGATCAGCTCACCGTTCCAGCTGAAACTGGAACTGATCAGTTTTGAAGACGAGGTCGACTTCGGCCAGTTGCTCGACAAACCAGTGCTGTTCACGATCTGGCGCGGTGAGCGCCCCCTGCGCTATGTGCACGGCCTGGTCAGCAGTTTCAGCCAGGGTGAGACGGGGTTCTATCGCACCCGTTACCGCGCATTGGTCGAGCCCGTGCTGGCCCGTGCCGGCTTGCGTTCGAACTGGCGCATCTTCCAGCAGA
>NZ_JAWJYQ010000111.1:0-759 GCF_032971465.1 Pseudomonas sp. LSJ-87
GCCGAAGTCGATGCCGTGTACTTCCCGCAGGTGGAAGTGATCGGCGACATCGCCAACGCCGTGTGGCAGATCAGCGAAGCGCTGAACGACACTTCGCACTGGGACTTCACCCGCCTGATGGCGATCCGTGAAGCCAACGAAGCGCAGATCGCCGAAGGTGCCGACGACAACCGCTTCCCGGTCTACCCGCAGCGCATGGTCGCCGACATCCGTCGCGTGCTGCCGTCCGAAGGCATCGTTGCCCTGGACAACGGCATCTACAAGATCTGGTTCGCCCGCAACTACAAGGCGCACAAGCCGAACACCGTACTGCTGGACAACGCCCTGGCGACCATGGGCGCCGGCCTGCCATCGGCCATGGCCGCGCACCTGGTGCACCCGGACCGCCCGGTCATTTCGGTTTGCGGCGACGGCGGCTTCATGATGAACAGCCAGGAGCTGGAAACTGCGGTACGCCTGGGCATGCACATCACCGTGGTGATCCTGCGTGACGACGGCTACGGCATGATCCGCTGGAAGCAGGCCAACATGGGCTTCACCGATTTCGGCCTGGACTACGGCAACCCGGACTTCGTCAAGTACGCCGAAGCCTACGGTGCCAACGGCCACCGCGTGGAAAGCGCCGAAGGCCTGCTGCCGCTGCTGGAGCACTGCATCAAGACCCCGGGCGTGCACGTGATCGACTGCCCGGTCGATTACAGCGAGAACGACCGCATCCTCAACAGCGAGCTGCGTGAGCGCGCGCTGGCGGTGTAAGGC
>NZ_JAWJYQ010000112.1:0-743 GCF_032971465.1 Pseudomonas sp. LSJ-87
TCACGCAGACCAACGATTTCCAGCGGATCCTGAACGCGGACGATACCACGCTCGATACGACCGGTAACAACGGTACCACGACCCGAGATCGAGAATACGTCTTCGATCGGCATCAGGAACGGCTGGTCAACGGCACGAACTGGCTCAGGGATGTAGGCATCCAGAGTTTCTACCAGCTTCTTGACAGCGGTAGTACCCATTTCGTTGTCGTCTTTGCCTTCCAGGGCCATACGAGCCGAACCGATGATGATCGGGGTGTCGTCGCCTGGGAAGTCGTAGGTGGACAGCAGGTCGCGAACTTCCATCTCGACCAGTTCCAGCAGCTCGGCGTCGTCTACCAGGTCAGCCTTGTTCAGGAAGACCACGATGTAAGGAACGCCCACCTGACGGGACAGCAGGATGTGCTCACGGGTTTGTGGCATCGGACCATCGGCGGCCGAGCAAACCAGGATCGCGCCGTCCATCTGGGCAGCACCGGTGATCATGTTCTTCACGTAGTCAGCGTGACCTGGGCAGTCAACGTGAGCGTAGTGACGAATGTTCGAGTTGTACTCGACGTGAGCGGTGTTGATGGTGATACCGCGCGCTTTTTCTTCCGGAGCCGAGTCGATCTTGTCGAACTCAACGACTGCCGAACCGAAAACTTCGGAGCAGACGCGAGTCAGAGCTGCGGTCAGAGTGGTCTTACCGTGGTCAACGTGGCCGATAGTGCCGACGTTAACGTGGGGAAGGGAACGATCAAA
>NZ_JAWJYQ010000113.1:0-662 GCF_032971465.1 Pseudomonas sp. LSJ-87
CGTACTGCCCCATCTGAATGAGAGGGCCGATGCTCCTGGGCCTAGAGGGTATAGGCTGCCATAGGTTGCGGCAGCCTCACTGTTCCAAGGCCCCTGCACAGCTAGGCCCTACGGCAAGCTGCTACACGCTCTGCCTAGATGCCAAGTGGGTACATTGAGATTTGTGCCAGGGAGATTAGCGAGTGAAGCGTGATGATAAAGTTTTGTGCGAGCGCGCTTTAGGCTGGAGCCATGACCTTCCCACGGTGCATGAAGTTCCAAAGTGGCGGGAAGTGTGGACGTGTGTCAAGCCGTCGCCAAACTATTTCGATGATGTATATCTCGAGTTACCGCGGAGCAGCACCATCCTTCGAGGTGTTATATTTTTGATTGGGGTTCCGGGTTTGCTATTCGCTTTAGGAATGACGCTTTACTTATATTGGATCCTTTTGCATGGCAATTGGCCGCGCGACTGGCTTACAAACATATCAATAGCTCTTCTTCCGGTAGCATTAGGGGCTTTGACTGCCTATGTCAGGCTTGATCTGGTTGCCCCTAGAGACGAGCCTATTCGTTTCAATCGACTTCGCCAGAAAATATATATTTATGAGTTTCGATATGACCGTATCTACATCTTCAGTCGCAAACGATGGGGCGTCAAACCGGTCGCCTACAACTGGGAC
>NZ_JAWJYQ010000114.1:0-599 GCF_032971465.1 Pseudomonas sp. LSJ-87
GCGAGCTGCTGCAACAGGTGCGCCAGCGCACGTTGGGCGCGCAGGCCCACCAGGACCTGCCATTCGAGCAACTGGTCGAAGCTTTGCAGCCTGAGCGCAACCTTGGCCACAACCCGTTGTTCCAGGTGCTGTACAACCACCAGACCGAGCTCAAGGGCAGCCAGCACCGCTTGCCGGGCCTGGACATGTCGGGCTTGGAGGGGAGCACGAATACGGCTAAGTTCGACCTGTCCCTGGATACATTCGAGCACGAAAAGGGCATCGGGGCTTCGCTGACCTATGCCACCGACCTGTTCGACGCCAGCACCATCGAGCGCATGGCGCGGCATTGGGTCAACCTGCTCGCAGCCATCGTGCGCCAGCCCGGGCAACGCATCAGCGAGCTGCCGTTGCTGGGCGAGGACGAGCAGCAGGCCGTGCTGCGTGACTGGAACCGCAATACCGCCGCCTTCCCGGATGAGCGAACCATTCATGAGCTGATCGAGGCCCAGGTGGCCACCGCCCCCGAGGCCCCGGCAGCCACCTTCGGCGAGCAGACCCTGAGCTACGGCGAACTGAATCGCCGGGCCAACCAGTTGGCGCACAAGCTGATCGAGCGC
>NZ_JAWJYQ010000115.1:0-571 GCF_032971465.1 Pseudomonas sp. LSJ-87
GTCGAACGGTTGCCCTGCTTCGGCTTCGACCCACGCCCGCACAGCGGCCTCGTCGGCGTGCGCCTGCTCCTCGATGGCCAGCTCGAATGGCACTTGAGCATGAATGACCTGCACTGCCTGCTCGCCATCCAGGCGGAAGGTGGTGCGCAAAGTTTCGTGACGCTCGATCAAGGTGCCGAAGGCCTGTTGCAGGGCGTCGACATCCAGCGCCCCGGCCAGCTTCAGTGCGGCCGGAATGTTGTAGGTGGCACTGTGCGGTGCCCATTGCCACAAGAACCATTGCCGTTGCTGGGCGTAGGAAAGCGCTAGCGGCTGAGCCCTGCTCACGCATTCGATGACAGCAGCCTGTGCCCGTTCACCGTGCTCGGCGCGTTTGGCAAAGTCCCTCAACACCGGAGCCTCGAACAGGGTAAGCAACTGCACGTCCAGCCCCAGGTGCTGACGAATGCGGGCAATCACCGAAACTGCCAGCAGGGAATGCCCGCCCTGCAGGAAGAAGTGGTCGCCGAGGCCAACCCTCTCCACCTTCAGCACATCGGCCCAGATCGCCGCGATCTGCTGCTCCAGATCG
>NZ_JAWJYQ010000116.1:0-230 GCF_032971465.1 Pseudomonas sp. LSJ-87
CGCTTGTAGCGGCCGGGGTAGTCGAAGCGCTCATAGTCCCGGGACTGATGGGTGATGCTACTGTCACCTGCGCGGTGTTCCTGCCGGTACTGCGGGTTGGTGAAGGTGTAGTCCCGCTGCACCTGGCGTGCGGTGCGCACCTGTTCGCTGTAACGCAGGCGGCGCAGGCAAGGCCTGGCCTGGTCGCCACCGCTGTTGGCGCGGTACAGCACCTGGTCGGGGCCGATGTC
>NZ_JAWJYQ010000117.1:0-286 GCF_032971465.1 Pseudomonas sp. LSJ-87
GGCCTTGAGCGCGCTTCGGCTGATCTGCCCCAACGCCAGCAGTCGGTCGGTGATGACCAACAGGTGGTGTTTCGGCGTGTGCTCGAAGCGATAGACGAAACCCTCTTCACCCGCCAGGCGGGCGATGAAGTCGAGGTCCGTTTCACCGGCCTGTACGCAGAACTCGCGCATCTGATGCTCGCCCATGCTCTTGATTTCGAAACGGGCAATGCCCTGACGCTTGAGCATCAATTCGAGAATCTGCGGCACGGTCTTCTGCTGGAAGATGCGCCAGTTCGAACGCAAG
>NZ_JAWJYQ010000118.1:0-219 GCF_032971465.1 Pseudomonas sp. LSJ-87
TATCTCGGGCGGCAACTACGAGAAGACCGTGGCCACCGGCGAGCCGGTGACAACCGTGACCGATGGTCCAGGTACCAAGGACGTTACTCACCTGACCCTGAGCGCGACGCCGACAGTCGCCGAGGGTGGCAAGATCACCTACACCGCCACCTTGACCAACAAGGCCGGTACCGATCTGGTCATCAAACTGAGCAATGGCGAGACCATCACCATTGCGGC
>NZ_JAWJYQ010000119.1:0-295 GCF_032971465.1 Pseudomonas sp. LSJ-87
TCTGGTCATCAAACTGAGCAATGGCGAGACCATCACCATTGCGGCTGGCTCGAAGGAAGCCTCGATCACCATCGATGCGCCAAGCGATGATGTGTATGTCGATGCTGAAGTCCTTCAGGTAAAAATGACCGAAACTTCGGGTGGTGACTTCGAGAAGCTGAATGTAAACAGCGGCGCAGCGGTGACCAAGGTCACTGACACCATCGACACCACTACCGTGACGCTGACGGCGACTTCGACCGTCGCTGAAGGTGGTGTGGTCACTTACACCGCGTCGGTCAACCACAAGGTCACC
>NZ_JAWJYQ010000120.1:0-505 GCF_032971465.1 Pseudomonas sp. LSJ-87
CCGCACAGCGGCCTCGTCGGCGTTTGCCTGCTCCTCGATGGCCAGCTTGAATGGTACCTGGGCATGAATGACCTGCACCGCCTGCTCGCCGTCCAGGCGGAAGGTGGTGCGCAGGGTTTCGTGGCGCTCGATCAAGGCGCCGAAGGCTTGTTGCAGAGCAGCGATATCCAGCGCCCCGGCCAGCTTCAGTGCGGCCGGAATGTTGTAAGTGGCGCTGTGCGGTGCCCATTGCCACAAGAACCACTGCCGTTGCTGGGCATAGGAAAGCGCCAGCGGCTGCTCCCGGGAAACCCGCCCAATGACGCTGGAGCAAGCCTGCTCGCCTTGCGCTGCAAGCCTGGCGAAGTCGGCCAGGCTCGACGTTTCGAACAGCGCGCGCAACTGCAGCTCCACGCCCAGGCTCTGACGTACCCGGGAGATCACCTGGACGGCGAGCAGGGAATGCCCACCCAGTTCGAAGAAGTTGTCGCCAAGGCCTACCCGCTCCAGTTTCAGCACATCGGCC
>NZ_JAWJYQ010000121.1:0-478 GCF_032971465.1 Pseudomonas sp. LSJ-87
CAGCCCAAAGGGCTGGGCAATCTCCCACAGGTAGCGCGCTGCCCTTCAGGCCTGCGCCGCAAAGAAGTCCCGCTATCATTACTGTTCGGGTTTTTCAGCGAACAGCTGATCTGCGATTTGCTTCCCTCGCTCCATGCCTTCAGGTGTCAACCGAACTGATTTCGCCTTGCCCCGCGGTTGAGTAATAAAGCCTTGCTCATGCAGATTGTTCATTACCTCGAAGTCAAAACCTTTCCAGGCACTGCCTCCGTTGAAGCTGAAGGTGGCTAACAGGGCAAGTACAGCTTCTTCGATCAACTTGTCGTCATAGGTCATGATCTCGGCCTCGTTCAGTGCTGCATCTATGTGTCGCTGGCAGCGACATGTTTACTAAACGTGTTCTCGAAATGGCTTTTTTGCGACATATCCTGTGAAGCCTGTGCCGGCCTCTTCGCGGACAAGCCCGCTCCCACAGGTACGGTGCTGCCCTTCAGGCTGC
>NZ_JAWJYQ010000122.1:0-397 GCF_032971465.1 Pseudomonas sp. LSJ-87
GGGTAGTCGCTGCTTTGTTGATGTCCTTCGGGAGACTGACGTCGAAGTCCCTTTGGGAGACTGACGTTGACGTCCTTCGGGAGACTGACAAAGGGGAGGAAAGTCCGGGCTTCATAGAGCAAGGTGCCAGGTAACGCCTGGGGGGCGCAAGCCTACGACAAGTGCAGCAGAGAGAAGACCGCCGATGGCCCTAGGGCACAGGTAAGGGTGAAAGGGTGCGGTAAGAGCGCACCGGACGACTAGTAATAGTTCGTAGCAGGGTAAACTCCACCTGAAGCAAGACCAAATAGGCCTCCACATTGCGTTGCTCGCGTAAGGAGGCGGGTAGGTTGCTCGAGCCAGTGAGTGATTGCTGGCCTAGACGAATGGCTACCGCCGCGCAAGCGGAACAGAACCC
>NZ_JAWJYQ010000123.1:0-389 GCF_032971465.1 Pseudomonas sp. LSJ-87
GCTACGACGCCGGCGCCGACGGTACGACCGCCTTCACGGATAGCGAAGCGCAGACCGTCTTCCATTGCGATGGTCTTGATCAGGGTAACAGTCATCTGAATGTTGTCACCTGGCATTACCATTTCAACGCCTTCCGGCAGTTCGCAGTTACCGGTCACGTCAGTGGTACGGAAGTAGAACTGAGGACGGTAGCCTTTGAAGAACGGAGTGTGACGGCCGCCTTCTTCCTTCGACAGGACGTAGACTTCTGCGGTGAACTTGGTGTGCGGCTTGACCGAACCTGGCTTGACCAGAACCTGGCCACGCTCAACGTCGTCACGCTTGGTACCACGCAGCAGAACGCCGCAGTTCTCGCCAGCACGGCCTTCGTCCAGCAGCTTGCGGAACAT
>NZ_JAWJYQ010000124.1:0-375 GCF_032971465.1 Pseudomonas sp. LSJ-87
GATGCTGACACGGAACAGGAAACACCAAGGACTTGGTGAACTTCAGGAAGAAGAAACGGTTATTCAGGATGAATAGTCGGGCATGGATTGCAAAATTGGACATTGAACGGAATCAATAGTGACTAGGATGGTTGCTGCTAAGGACGGGAAATGGACACCTCTGGACGAGGCAAGGATTTGAACATCAGGATGATGTCAGGGACACCGCTCAGGGAACAAGTGATGAGAGCTAACGAGGATAGTTAGCAGACCGGGATAAGGTCATTAAGGACACCGCTAGGAAGGCGACGTAAGGATTAAGCTGACGGATT
The DNA here is from genome assembly GCF_032971465.1 of Pseudomonas sp. LSJ-87. Taxonomy (NCBI): domain Bacteria; kingdom Pseudomonadati; phylum Pseudomonadota; class Gammaproteobacteria; order Pseudomonadales; family Pseudomonadaceae; genus Pseudomonas; species Pseudomonas sp. LSJ-87. Next base: position 312 of record NZ_JAWJYQ010000124.1, read on the forward strand.
CAGCACACTATAATGGATTAGATGCATGGAGCACTCTTAGTAGCCGGATTGCTGCGAGTAAGAC
>NZ_JAWJYQ010000125.1:0-371 GCF_032971465.1 Pseudomonas sp. LSJ-87
TGGCGTGAAGAACCGATGCGCGCCTATCAGCTGCAGACCTCACAGATCCTGCAGATCATTCGTGCCACGCACAGGGAATGGGCGGCGCAGAAGGTGCCGTCGCTGGAACCGATGACGGGCGATGGACCGCCGGTGTTCACCGACCCGGCAGTCGAGCGGCAGCTGTTGGTCGAGCGTGCGCAGCAGGAAAGTGACGAGCGTCTTGAAGAGCGCTACCACGAACCGCAGCGGGCCGCGTTCCAGGCTGAATACGAGCAGCAGGAACGCGAGTTTCAGCGTTACATCGACAAGGACGCCCAGGCGTACGTTGCCTTGTTCGATACGCCCATGTTCAAGGTGGCCGAGGCGTACGACTACGACGGTAACGATCG
>NZ_JAWJYQ010000126.1:0-335 GCF_032971465.1 Pseudomonas sp. LSJ-87
CCCGCGTCCGAAAACCTTTCATCATTGGTACTACATGCTTAGTCGATCTTTAAATTCACCACCCACCTGCGAACCGACACGCTAGTAAATGACTATCCTGAATTAAAATTCACCGTTCATCTCTCAGGCGGGAGAATCCGGGCTAGCGCGTTTGGGTTTGATCCCTCGTTGGTCCCCGTCTTACGTGCGGAAGCTAGGGCGAGAGAGCTCTGAGCAGGTTATTAAGCTGCTAGTGCGTAGTTTTCGTCGTTTGCGACTATTTTTTTGCGGTTTGTTAACGAGGCCTACCGCACCTCGGCATGCACCTCAGACTTCTGAATTCCCGTCGAATCCTA
>NZ_JAWJYQ010000127.1:0-317 GCF_032971465.1 Pseudomonas sp. LSJ-87
ATTAGGATTCGACGCCGGTAACAAAACTTGAGGGGCATGCCGAGCTGGTAGCAGAACTCGTAAATTCGCTGCTGCAAACTTATAGTTGCCAACGACGACAACTACGCTCTAGCTGCTTAATGCGGCTAGCAGTCGCTAGGGGATGCCTGTAAACCCGAAACGACTGTCAGATAGAACAGGATCGCCGCCAAGTTCGCTGTAGACGTAACGGCTAAAACTCATACAGCTCGCTCCAAGCACCCTGCCACTCGGGCGGCGCGGAGTTAACTCAGTAGAGCTGGCTAAGCATGTAGAACCGATAGCGGAGAGCTGGCGGA
>NZ_JAWJYQ010000128.1:0-315 GCF_032971465.1 Pseudomonas sp. LSJ-87
GAATCACAGGAATTTAGACCATGGATATGAGGTCTCCAAGGACGCAAACGAAGGACGTTTGGTAGTCGGAAAAGGGACTTAGATAGGCAAGGAGCCTATCAGATATGGATGGTCATCTAGTCTAACGGTTAAGACAGCGAAACGGATCAAGCTCAGGAAGTAGCTCAGCTGACAGGAAGTAAAAGGATAGCCAAAACTCATCAGGAAGATGAAGAACAACACTTTTTGGCATGGAAAGCTCGAAAAACAAAAGGATTCTTGGTGCACCAAATGAGTGCAACACAGTTTCGCCACCAATGGTGGCATTCAGAAAGC
>NZ_JAWJYQ010000129.1:0-313 GCF_032971465.1 Pseudomonas sp. LSJ-87
TCGCCGTTCAGGCTTCAAGGTCTCCCGCAGGTTTTGAGCGCCACTCAACTGCTGCGTCAATAACCGTAGCTCTGTCTGTACGTTGGGGTCACCAGACGGTTAGCAGCTTTAATTTCAGGGTGGTGTTCGACGTTCGGCCGCGTGGTGCGCGCTTGACCGAGGGGCCCAAAAAGGTACGATGCTTCGTAACTCCCGGACTCAGGAGGGTCAAATGCGACCATGCAAAAACGTGCCAATCCGGCGCGCGCGCTTTCACGCTTCCTGGTGACTGCGCTCAGTCTCGTCTGCTTGCTGGCGCAGCCGCCTCACGGCA
>NZ_JAWJYQ010000130.1:0-309 GCF_032971465.1 Pseudomonas sp. LSJ-87
GAAGCAGACATGGAACAGGAAAGCACCAAGGATTTGGTCATCGTCAGGACGACGATTTGATTATTCAGGATGAGTGATCAAGCAAGGAGCGTAGGACATTGTAAGGACACAATCATCAATAGGATGTTGATGACTAAGGAAAGACAATGGACACCTCATAGGATTGAGGTAAGGACAGCATCAGGACGATGCAAAGGACACCGCTAGGACGGCGACGTAAGGACTAAGCTGACGGAATCAGCCACTATTATGGATGATGCATGGAGCACTAACTAGTAGCCGGACTGCTGCGAGTAAGACTATGACCCC
>NZ_JAWJYQ010000131.1:0-303 GCF_032971465.1 Pseudomonas sp. LSJ-87
GCCCTTTCGCGACACAAGGCCGCTCCTACAAGGACCGCGGCCAGGACATCGCCCGCCGTTTCATCGAACTCAGCCCCGACAAGCGCTGCCTGTTCCTCAAGGCGCTGCATGGCCCGCTGGAACCACCGCCCATTCCCAGGCGAAGCTGAGGGCATCCCCTGCCGCAGCGCCCGGGAGCAAGCCTCGGAGTTGATGGGCTATGCACTCGACTTGTCACTGACCGGTTTGATGGATGGCGATCAGCAGATGCTCTGGGCTTCGCATTACTTTGCAGCCATGGCCAAGGCGCTGCTGGATGATGCC
>NZ_JAWJYQ010000132.1:0-303 GCF_032971465.1 Pseudomonas sp. LSJ-87
AAATCACCTCTGCAATCCGTGCTCATATTGAGAGCAAATTTAAAAAGCTGGAGAAATGGCAGGTAGACATCATCGGATGCCAAGCAACTTTCAGTGAGGAACCAAATAAACAGAAGAAATTCGAAGCCATTATTAAAGTTCCTAAAGGCCAGCTAATCGCCTCAGCAACTCACGAAGATCTTTACGCAGCTATCAATGAAGCGGAGCAAAAACTAGAACGACAACTGAATAAGCTGACCCACAAACCAGAAGCTCGACGTGCAAGTAAGCCTGAGCTAGTGGAAGAAGAAGAGTAAACGCCCC
>NZ_JAWJYQ010000133.1:0-244 GCF_032971465.1 Pseudomonas sp. LSJ-87
AGGCCGGCGTCATCGCTGGCGATGATCTTGCTCAGCATGCCGTAGAGCTTGTCGCTGTCGTTCCAGTTGATCGCTTCTGTGGCGGAGAAACTGGGCAGCAGCCCGGCCAGCAGAGAGCGATCCCGCATCAACAACGCGCGGTAGGGCGGGCTGTCCGGATCCTGCAGCCATTTCAACCAGAGCAGTTCGCTGGTGTCGGAAGCGGGAACATGCGGTTCAAGGCGGGGGACGACAGCTTCCGTAA